>JBNASL010000001.1:0-105409 GCA_049717905.1 Candidatus Bathyarchaeales archaeon
TGACCTTGAAAGAACCAAGAAAATTATAGCGCAGATTCCAAGAAGCGACAGGATAATATTGGAGGCAGGAACGCCGCTTATAAAACGATATGGAACAAAGGTAATAAGCGACTTAAGGGAAATGGCAAGAGACGTATTCTTTATGGCGGATTTAAAAACTCTTGATGTCGGAAAAGTTGAGGTGGACATAGCCTATGAGGAAACAGCCGACGCTGTTATTGCCGCGGGACTGGCACCTACAGAAACCCTTGACGCCTTCATCTACGAGGCAAAAAGGCTTGGAATATATGCTGCTGTTGACATGCTTAATGTTGAAAACCCCATTGAAAAACTTAAAACCCTGAGAGAATTTCCAGACATCCTTGTTATCCACAGAGGGATAGATCAGGAAACTGGAAGAACCATTGGTTTAGAACTCATCAGGGATCTTAGACAAACTTTCAAAGACAAGAGGTTCCTAATAGCCGTGGCAGGCGGAATAATCCCTGAAACGGCAAAAGAAGCTTTAGAAAAAGGCGCCGACATTATTGTTGTCGGAAGATACATAACACAATCCAGAGACATAGAGCGTTCTGTAAGGGAGTTCCTTGAGTTGACACCTGAAATGCGGGAAGACATAGACGTACACAGAGTTCACGTAGAATAAACCCACTGCCGCAGTGCATACTCAGCATCTAAGCTTTTTACCAACTTTTTAAGAGGAAAATCTGAAAGCTGCATAAGCTAAAAAGAAAGTTGCGCCAGACAAAAAGAATACATTTATGAAGCCGAAAGTCTGAGCGACAAACGGGCCTAGAAAGGCTCCTCCTGCCCCACCTAAACTCACAAGGACATCGAATAAACCTGCCTTTCCCGCAGGTATAAGTTCCATGGATAGGGAAAGAGTATACACGTGGTATAAGGCGTAAACAAAGCCCATAAAAGTCAAAACCAGAGAAGCCAAGATTGTTGTTTGAACGCCTATTATTGTGATAGCAGCTAGTGTAAAAGCAAAGATGCTTCTGAATAGAACGATTTTTCTCAGACGTGTTTTCTCTTCTTGCGGTTCAAGCTTGTTACTGGCCAAAAAATATCCTATGACCCCTGCGCTTGAATTTAAAACGTAAATGACAAAGACCATACCCGTGACGAGATGTAAGGTGTTAGAGAAGAAGATAGGCAATGGCGTGAACAGCGTGCTTGTAGCTAGTGAGAAAAGAACTAGCCCGCCGCAAAAAGCGTAGAGGTTTTCTCTTGTGAGGTTTTCATGAGTTGAAAATCCGTCTAAAATTTTTGAAGCTATGGTTATGCCTTTGTAGGTGAAGTCTACGCTTTTTTCTATGCCTACTAATCCTCTTTCAAAAACTACGATGGGGTCTACAACTAAAAATAAGGAGAGAATGAAGGCTAAAAAATTCAAGCCGCTGCACATTAACAGTGTTGCGTTTGAGTTGAAGCCAACAAATGAGATAAAAGTTCCTAAAATTAGCCCTACAAGCCAGCCTATTTCCGTAAACCATTCATAAAGGGCGAAGGCTTTTTCCCATTCCTCTCTGGAGTAAAGTTCAGCTATTAGCACGTTTTTGGGGGCTTCGTGGGCCACATGGAAAATAGCCATAATCACGTAGAGAATTATGAGCAGGCTTATACTGTTTGCAAAAGTGAATAGGTAAAGTAAAGCAAAAGATGACAAAAATGAAATTAGGATGTAACGTTTGTATCGTTTTGTCCTGTCACAAATGTAACCCCAAAAGAAGGATGCAGGAATGGCTAGGAACAGAGCTGCGGAAGTCATCACTCCTATGTCAAGCAGGGATCCACCGATGCTCACAACGTATAAAGGAAGGAAAATTGAAAGCAGGCCAAACGCCATTTCGTGGAAGAAGAACCCCAGCCGCCACATAACCAAAAACCCACCACAGTGTCCGATTAAAACTTTTGCTCAGTAAAATCAAAGTTTTATACAAAGTTTTCACAACCCTTAATAGTTAGAGATTAAAAATTCATATACTCCACTGGGAAGTAAGACGCCATGGCTAAATTCAAGATAATAGTGTCAGATCCAGAAGAGGGAACTTCAAAAACAGTTGAGTTGGAAGAAGCGCGTGCAGTTCCATTAATTGGGAAAAAGATAGGTGACATAGTAGATGGAACACTACTGGGTTTGCCGGGCTGCAAGGTGCAAATAACAGGCGGCTCAGATAAGGATGGATTCCCAATGAGGCCGAATGTTCACGGAGGAGCAAGAAGAAGCGTGGTGCTAAGCGGTGGAGTAGGGTTTAACCCGGAAAACAGAGGGGAGAGAAGAAGGAAAAAGGTTCGTGGAAACGTGATAACAGACGAAATAGTTCAAATCAATATGAAAATAGTTGAAAAACCGAAAGGAAAGAAGCTTGAAGAACAAAAGGAAAACCTTCAAGCCGAACAAGGAAAAACGGAAGAAAACAGCTGATTATATCTTTGTTTTACAAGTGCGCTGCACAGAGCATATTTTAATTTTTAAAGACATTTCCATTTGCAGAAGCATTAAGCTTAATTTGCACGTTAGTCATTAAGAGCTTGAAAGGCGGTAAAAGACAATGAGTGAAAAGGGTTTGTTGCCGCGGCAGCCTGAAATCAACATTGGAACTATAGGGCATGTCGATCATGGCAAAACAACTTTAGTGCAGGCGTTAACGGGAGTTTGGGCTTCAAGACACAGCGAGGAGCTAAAAAGAGGAATAACAATAAAACTGGGCTATGCGGACATGCCAGTCTATAAATGCCCAAAATGCGAGCCGCCTAAAAACTATTCAAAAGAAACAGTTTGCCCCAACTGCGGTTCAGAGACCACGTTCATTAGAGCTGTAAGTTTTGTGGATGCTCCTGGACATGAAGCGTTGATGGCGACTATGCTTTCTGGAGCCGCGATAATGGACGGCGCAATACTTGTTATTGCAGCTGATGAGCCGTGCCCTCAACCACAAACCAGGGAGCATTTGGCTGCAGCGGAAATCATTGGGATAAAAAACATTGTCATAGTGCAGAACAAGATAGATATTGTCAGCGAGGAAAGAGCGCGTAAAAGTTATGAGGAGATTAAAAACTTTGTCAAGGGAACTATAGCTGAAAATGCCCCGATAATTCCTGTTTCAGCTCAACGCGCCTTGAACATTGATGCTTTAATTCAGGCCATGGAAGAGTTTATTCCAACTCCTAAAAGAGACGAGACAAAACCCCCATTAATGTACGCTGTCCGTTCATTCGATATTAACAAGCCAGGCACTCCTATTGAAAAGCTTGAGGGAGGCGTCATCGGCGGCACGATTTTGCAGGGAAAATTTACTGTTAAGGATGAGATAGAAATTCGCCCTGGAATAAGCCTAGAAGAAGAGGGAAAAAGCGTTTACAAGCCGCTTTTCAGCGAAATTGTAAGCCTGCAAGCAGGCGGAAGAAGTGTTAAGGAAGCCCATTGCGGCGGCTTAGTCGGCGTTGGAACCCTTCTAGACCCATCCCTTTCAAAGGCTGATGGATTAACTGGAAACATCGTTGGGAAAAGGGAGATGCTGCCGCCAGTTTTAACTGATCTAAACCTGGAAACCCACATTCTTGAACGGGTTGTGGGAACAAAGGAACTTGCAAAGGTTGAAAACATAAGCAGAGATGAAACTCTGCTCTTACATGTGGGAGCCTCAATAAGTGTTGGAAAAGTTGTCTCTGTTAAAAATGACGTGACAACCCTTAGACTTACAAGGCCCGTGTGCGCATTGACTGGTTCAAGGGTTGCCATAAGCCGAAAAATTGCGGGAAGATGGAGACTCATAGGCTACGGAATGATAAAATAGCATGCCAACAGAGCTTAATTCCAAAAGAGAGAAGCTGAAAGTGATTTTAGATTCAAACGCTTTATTCGTGCCCCTTAAGTTTAAAATTGACATTTTTGAAGAATTAAAAACGCTTTTGAAAAAAAATTTTGAGCTTGTCCTGCTTTCGCCAGTTCAGCGAGAACTGGAGAGGCTTGCAGATAAGGGTTCGCCGAAAATGCGGAAAAATGCTCTTTACGCCTTAAAGCTTGCTGAAAAATGCAGGTTGGTAAATGTCGTTGGTGAAAGGGGGATTTCGCCCGACGACATCATTGTTAAAATTGCTGGGGAATGGGGTTGCCCCGTTTTTACAAATGATAGAAGGCTTAGGAAGAGGTTAAGAGATATAAGTGTGCCAGTTATTTATGTGAGACAAAAGTCACGTCTGGAAATTGACGGGAGGATATAACACGCATGTTTAAGCTTGTAACGATGGAAGATACAATTCGTATCCCTCCAGAAACCTTCGGCAACCCGTTGGAGAGTGTGGGCTATCAACAGGTTAAGGCAAAATATGAGGGTATAGTTGACGAGACATTAGGCTATGTTGTAGCCGTAACTAATGTGAAAGTAAGCCCTGTCGGCAAAATAATTCCAGGAGATGGAGCCACATACCATAAAGTATCCTTTTCGCTCTTAACATTTTATCCCGCTCTCCAAGAAGTAGTTGAAGGCGAAGTGGTGGAGATTGCCGATTTTGGAGCCTTTGTACGTATAGGGCCAATTGACGCGTTGCTCCACGTTTCCCAGTTGATGGACGACTTCATCTCCTACGACGAAAAACAAGGAGTGCTTTTAGGCAAGGAAACAAACAGGAAGTTAACAACCGGAGACAGAGTGCGTGTTAGAATAACAGCGGTTTCACTTGGCAGAACCGGCGGCTCAGCAAAGATAGGCGTAACCGCAAGACAGCCCTTCCTCGGCAAGCTGGAATGGATTGAACAGGAACTGCACAAAACAGAAGAAACTGCAGAAAAGAAAAAGGAACAAAAGGGCGATGAACAGTGAGCGAAAAAGCCTGCTCTGTATGCCACATAATAACTTCTGGAAACACGTGTCCAAGATGTAAAACGGCAAGTTTAAGCGACGACTTCAGTGGATTAGTAATAATATTTGACCCGGAAAATTCGGAAATCGCAAAAGCAATGAATATCAAAGAAAAAGGACACTACGCTTTAAAGGTCAGATAGAATGCCCACTACATACATCCTTCCACAAAAACTTCAGAGGCAGCTCAAAAGGCCATGGGGCACACTGATTCGCGGCTCATTCAGCGAAACAGCAAACATACTTGAAGAAATTTTGAAAAAAGAAAAACCGCCAAGCATAATTTCCGTCGGAGACACAGTTTCAAAAAATCTCGTGAAAAACAAAATTTTCCCAAACTTATTAATTATAGACAACAAAGTTATGCGAACAGCTATAAAACCAGCCTCACTCCCCGCAGACAAAGAGATGCACGTCAAGAACCCTCCAGGAACCATAACCAAAGAAGCCTTAAACACAGTTCAAGAAGCCTTCAAAGCAAACTGCAGAGTTAAAATAGTTGTGGACGGAGAGGAAGACCTCTTAACATTGGCCGCGGCTTTTTACGCGCCTGAAAACTCGATTGTAATTTATGGACAGCCCCATGAAGGCATCGTTGTAGTTAAGGTCACGCAAGAGAAGAAAGCTGAAGTGGCTCAAATCTTGAAAGAAATGGAAAAGGCTGCGAAAGACTAAATAAAGAGAAAATGGTATCAACTCAAACACCGTGTGGAAAATGGAAATCAAAATACTATCAGAGACAGAAAACCCGCTACTAAAGCGCAAAGAAGCAGTTTTCCAAGTGGAACACAATCAAACAGGCAGCACACCGCCTAGAACTGAAGTTAAAGAAGCTCTTGCAAAAGCATTGAAGAAAGATGCAAATTTAGTTTTCATTAAAAAAATGGAGACTAAAACAGGAACACGTATAGCCATTGGAATAGCGAATATTTATGATTCTGTTGAACACGCAAAGCTTATTGAACCAGAATACATTGTAAAAAGGAATATGCCGACTGAAAAACAGGAGAAGTAAGGAGGAGAATAACAGTGGCCGAAGAAACGGCAGAAGCGCCTAAAGAGGCAAAGGCGAAAAAAGGAAAAAGGGAAAAGAAGAAAAAAGAGGAAAAAGGCGTTTTCTCGCTTTACAAAATAGATAAGGATAAAGTTGTTAGGCAACGTCCCACATGTGAACGTTGCGGACCAGGATACTTCATGGCTGACCATGGAGATAGATATGCATGTGGACACTGCGGCTTTACACGCTATAAACACGTTTAAATTGCACCGTGCACGCATAAATCATGATGATTGGAATTGATTAGGGTCAATGTTTCAATAACAAATATTTCTGGAGAGCGCTTCTGGGATATCTCAAAGCCTATTTCACCCATTCAAATAAACACTAACCTAAACCTTGTTGAGATTGAGAAAAAAGCAGAAGACATGCTTGAAGTACCATTTGTTTTAACTGTTAACTATAATCCTTCAGTAGCCCAAATAAGCTTAAAAGGAAGAGCCTACGTTGCAGGCAGCAAGGATGGAATAGGCAAAATTTACTCAGAATATAAGGAAAAGAAGCCTCCGCCTCCAGTGCTGGTTCAATCCATTTCAAACGTTGTTTTTGTGGAAAGCGTAATCTTGTCTAGAACCTTGAATGTTCCGCCGCCAATTCCGTTGCCGCAGATTCCGCCGGCTAAAGAGCCTATAGAAAAGAAGCCTTCAGGGGTAGATTATACCGCCTAAAGACGCTTCCCTTAAAGTTGCGGTTTCAAACCATTCTCACTTTAGGGGAACGTACATTGAAGAGCGGGATGCACCTATACCTGGGGTGCCATGTTTTACAGGCTTGTTGGTTATAGCAAACTCGCCTAGATAATGCCCAATCATTTCAGGCTTAACTTCTACGGGAACAAATTCCTTGCCGTTATGAACTAGAATTTTAAGTCCCACCATTTCTGGTAGAATTACCATGTCGCGGGCATGCGTTTTAATTGTCACGTTGCCTCCTTTTCTCATAGCTTCTTTGGCCTTTCTTATATTTTCTATGAGTGCGCGCTGTTCCAGAGACAAACCTCTGTGGAGGCTTCTCCTCTGCCTTGAAGGAAGTATGTTAATAAACTCGTCCATGGACATGCCTTGCAGTTGTTCAAGCGTGTATCCACGGTAGGTGAATTCCCTCGGCATTTTTCAACCCACGTTTTATCTTGATTTAAATGTTATAAACTTTCTGGCTTTTCTACTCTGTAGTTCTCTTTTTCTTGCGCCCTGCTCCTCTAGCTGCAATTAGCCCAACCTTCTTTCCAGGAGGAGCGTGACGTGAAACTGTTGTAACTTTTCTCGCACTTCTTTTGCTACTTCCATAGGGGTGCACCGCCGCAACCATGGCTTTCCCCCTAGTTCTCGGATACTTACGTCCTCTAGCTCTCATTAGGTGGAATTTGGGTCCAGCTTTAAGGAAGGGTTTTTCTGTTCTACCAGCTCCTGAAACCACGCCTATCGTGGCTCTGCAGCCGTCGCTTATGTACTTTGTTTTCCCAGATGGCAGCCTTATCATGGTTCCTTGAGCTGTGTGGGCTACAACCGTTGCGTATGCTCCTGAAGATTTGGCGATTTTACCGCCGTCTCCTGGTTTAAGCTCTATGTTGCATATTATTGTGCCTTCTGGAATCTTCCCCACTGGGAGAATGTTTCCCACTTCCACTTGGGCTCTGCCGCCTATTTGGATTTGTTGTCCTACATGTATGCCTTCTGGAACCACAGTGTAGCAGGTTTCTCCATTTTCGAAACGCACCAATGCAAGGGGGGCTCCACGTCCAGGTTCATGAAGAACCTCTTCAACTACGCCTTTCATTAAAGTGTCAGAAATGTCCTGTGTTTTTGGTGGATAGCGGGCTGGAGCAACTCGCTTTTGGGTTGCAGCTCTAAATGTTGGTCCGCCGCGCCCCCTTCTTTGAACACGAATTCTTTTTCCCATTGCCTATTCACTCCATAATTTACAGTATTCCAAGTTTAATCGCCACATCAGCTGCCTTATACTCCGGATGCAATTTAACAAAAGCCTTCTTTTCGCCGTCAGGGGTTATGGTAATGTTGACTTTTTCAACCTTAACCTCGTAAAGCTCCTCAACAGTCCTTCTAATGTCAAGTTTTGTGGCTTTAAGGTTAACTATGAAGACTAGTTTGTTTTCCCTTTCAACCATTAAGCTTGCGGATTCAGTCATCAAAGGATAAAGTATTACCTCATAAGGGTCCATTAGGCTTCGCCTCCGCCGTAAAGTTTATCTAAGGTTTCAATGGCGCTTTTCGTCCATATCGCTAACCTTCCAGGATGCGTGCCAGGCGCAAGAACCTCAGGGTTCAAACTTTTAACCGGAACTACTTCTAGGCCAGGGATGTTCCGAGCGGCTTCCCCTATACCTTTGTCCTCAGCCACAACTATGAGAGGCCCTACAGCTTGCTTTACTTTTCTTCCCCGACGCTTTCCTTTACCAGCCCTAACTTTTATGCTTTCTCTAACCCTGTATAAGTCGGATAAAACTCCAAGTTTTATGAGGGCTTCCTCAACTTCCTTTGTCTTCTTTAAACCCTCCAGCTCGTCTACAGCCACTATTGGAATTTGGGGAACATCCTCAACAGAGTGCCCACGGGAGGCCACCATTTCTTTGGAAGCTGTAGCCGCTATAGCGGAAAAAAGGGCTAAACGTTTCTCTTTTTTGGGAATTCTTTTAACAATCTTCTTTTCCGGAGTTGGCGGGTGAGCCACTCTTCCACCCACTGTTCCTGGGGCAAAGGCTCCTGTGCCCTGTGGACCTTTTATCCTTGGGATTCTTGCCATGGCTAAGCCTACGCCTCTTGATTCTGCTGTTGTCCTTTTTCCAGCCATGGGATCCCTGCCTTGAGGTTGGAACCTTTTGGATTGTATGGCTAGGACAGCGCGTTTTATGACGTCTGGCCTTATTGGGGTTTCAAAAATTTGTGGTAGTTTTAATTTTTCGACGGGTTTTCCATTAAGGTCGAAGACTTTCACTGTTTTAGCCATGGACTTTCACCGTTCACTTTCCTTGGGGAGATTCTATTGATAGGTATGTGATCTGCGGAGGTTCTTCTGGAACTTGTTTCGGTGGGCGTGCCGGATAACGCAGTTTTATTGGGCGCTTTTCTGGCCCAGGTATGCCTCCCTCTATAAGCATGTAGGGGCCACGGATTACGCCGTACCTTATGAAACCGCCTTTCGGAGTCACTTCTTTGCCGTCTTTGCCGATTTTTAAGATTCGTTTGTTGTATTCTGTCCTTTGGTGGAAGCCCATTTGCCCAGCTCTTGGAACACTATACATCACGTGGTGAGGATTCCACGGCCCGAGGGTTGCTACGCCTCTTTTAGTCTTCCTTCCTTTATGCTGGAGAATGGCTACTCCCCAACGCTTTACTGGCCCCTGGAAGCCTTTCCCAGTGGTTACACCTATCACGTCCACGTGTTGGCCTTCCTTGAAAACTTCATTCGGGTTTACGGTTTTTCCAATAAGGCTTTTTGCGTATTCAAACTGTTGCTGTAAGGTTCCTCCGCCTATTTCAATTTCGGCCACGTCTGGCTTTTTCTTGGGCACACTTGCCTGTTTAGGTTGGGTTATGGCTATGACGCGGATTTTTGAAACTTTATCTAGGTTTTCCTCTATTTTCTTCAAGTTTTCTTCCGTGGTGAATTTCTCTGGAAGCGTAAAAACTCTTTCAAGTTCGTCTGGCGGATCTGCCATCCAAGCCTCTGCGAAGGTTTGGAGCCCATAGGGGGTTTTTGTGTAGGCTCTTACGGCGCAGATAAGCAGCGGTGGTGTTTCTAGAACTGTGACTGGGCGGATTACCTCTTTTCCAAAGTTTGGTGAGCGTTTCCTGTCCTCTATAACCATGGCATAGGTCATGCCAGCCTTATAACCCATAAAACCCAAAAGTCTAGGCGCGTCAGCCTTTATTTCTGGCCAGTAGCGGATTCGCGCCAGTATACTTTTAGCGCGTTTCCTAGGTAAATAGGATAGCGAACCGTGTTTTGGGGCATGTCTTTTCCTGTGACCCATCTTTTCCCGCTTCGCGTCTTCTAGGAATGAATACATTAGGTTATAAATCTTATCCTTCCAGTAACCTCACAGTTTTCGTGTCTTTTTAATGAGAAAATGAAATATTTTAAACCGTCGGATTTGGCATTTTTGCCTGTTGAAAACTTTGTGAGTAGTTTTAAATACACACTCAAACAAATGCTATAGCCGTAAAGGCTGAAGGCATATGGTTAAAGTTCCTGACACTTCTGATAACATGAAAATGTGCATTTGCCCGAAATGCCCAACCTATAAGAAATGCAAATTAACCGGCGGACTTTTCTGCGCAAAAGGCAAAGCTAAAGAGAAAGCCACAAAAGAAGGATGTATTTGCGCTAAATGCGAGGTATACTCAAAATACAACCTTAAAGGAGAGTACTTCTGCCGAAAACCAGCCAAAATGTTATGGTGGATTTTAGGGCTAGCAGCAATAATAATCATCGTCGCCGTCGTCGTTTGGATATTGCTTTCAGGCGGTTCATCAGCGCCTCCCATGGAAATCCCCACTGAAGCCCCTCAGTAAACGTTGCACACACGCCAACAAAAACCTAAACTTTTTTTCACTTTTATAAACAACTAACCTAACAAAAATAAGAAGTCGTTGCTTTAAGAAAGGCGTGCTTCCACGTAGTTTGGCTGTTTTCTTAATAAATAGTGCCTAGGTGCTCTAGGTTTTTGCGTGCCACTTTTTGATTATTGTTTCAAAAATTTTTTGGGCTGCTTGTTCTGGAGTAAGCTTTGCGGTGTTTACTGTTATTTCTGGGTTTATGGGCGGCTCGTAGGGTTGTCCTACGCCGGGCACTGTGGGTGCTTTTCCTTCTAGGGCTTTTGCGTAAATTTGTTTTGGCGCATGGTAGGTTTTGCCTCTTTTTGATTCGCGTTCGATGCAGATTTCCAAGGGACACTCTAAGTAGGCTTCCATAAACCTTGGAATAAGCTTTCTGGCGTTTTCTCTGTAACGCCGTAGATTGCCAGTGGCGTCAATGACAACGTTTACTCCGTTTCGGGTTAAAAGTTCTGCAATGTAAACAAGTGTAGCGTAAACTATATCGCGCTCTTCAAGGGAGTATGCGGGTTTAGGGGTCAAAACTTTGCGCAGTGCGTCAGAAGACAAAAGTTGCGCGTGTATGCCTTCTTGTTCTAAAAGTTTAATTAGGGCTTCTGAAACGACGGATTTGCCGCTTCCAGGTAAGCCTGTAACCCAGACACACCAACCTTCATGCAATTCAATTCACTTCTGAAATGGTTCTAGCAGCCTTTAAACTCTCTTCTGCATAATGTTTATTAATTGTTGCCTTGTTTTGGGTTTGAAAGGGATTGTTATGTTAATTGTTCAGATTTCAGATGTTCACTGTGGTCCCATGTTTGATGACGGTAAATTCCGCGCTGCGATAGATGAAATTAACGCTTTGTCGCCTGACGCTGTAGTGATAACTGGAGACATAACGGAGAACGGCATCCTCTCAGAGTTTAAGATGGCAGCAGAAGAGTTCAAAAGACTGAAAACAAAAAATACAATTTATATAAGCGGAAACCACGATTACCGCGCCACGGGCTATCTGCTTTTCAAACAGTTTTTCCCCTTCAACCAAGTCACAGAGGTAGGCGACGCGGTCATAATAGTGCTAAGCAGCGCCCGCCCAGACAGAGACGACGGCGAAGTCGGCCACAGACAAAACCTTTGGCTGGAAAACACATTGGAAAAATATAAAGACAGAGTGAAAATTGTTGCGATACACCACCACATAATCCCAGTTCCAGACACGGGCGCAGACCAAATCACCATAGTGGACGCAGGCGACGTCCTAAGAAGCCTCGTAAAATCCAAGGCAGACCTTGTTCTATGCGGTCACCGCCACAGACCGTGGAAATGGCAAATAGAGAATATACAGGTGGTTCACGCTGGAAGTGTTTCATGTGAAAAACTGCGGGGCTTCTTCCTCAACTCATACAATGTAGTAGAGATTAAAGACAAAATGGTTGAGGCGAAATTGAAAATCGTCGGCGGAGACTACGTGGACTTTAAAGAAATAATCCAAAAACGTGAAATTCTTCAAGCTTCAGATGTCTCCGAATGCAGCGACTCGCTGGCAAGATGATAAAGGGTTAAACCGCACTTTAAACACAAATCTTCTAATAAACTGTAAGTGTTAAACCTGAAAAGGTGACTTACACAGCGGCAATCTGAACATCCAAACTTTTTAACTGCAAAACCCTTTTCACTAAACCCGCGCGCCACAGTGCACTCTTCAGGTTTTTCCGCCTCTTTATAGAAAGCCTTTAAGACGCTTGCATGCGCATTAGCAAGCAAATAGTCAATGTGCCAAAACTTCCTCTTTGCCCATTGAAAGTGCCGCCTTAAACGCTTATCAAGATTGTTTTGGGCTGAACCCACATAAGCGTATAAGCCTTTCTCGAAGGTGACGTTTCCCAAGGCGCCGACTTTAATGGTTACGCTTTTGTTGACGGAAATCGCTAGAACGTAAATTCCTTTCACGGGGCTCATCCGCTTTAAAAACATTAGCACCGTACCATTTCAAAATTTCCTCAGCAGCCTTATCAGAATAACCCATATGTCTAAGCTTTTTCTTCAAATCGGCTGCCGAATCCTTACTCAATAAGGAACACCATGCAAACTCTATTTTTACCCGCTTACTATATTTATCTTTTAAACTTCCACGCTAAACAGGCTGAATGTACGCGTTTACAGCGTCTAAATCAAACTTTTCGTGGCGGAGAACATTTTTCACAAAGTTCAGAAGTTTTACGCGGACATCGCGGCTTAAGTTTGGATACCATATGGGCGAAGCCACAACCAAACCTCGCCAAGCATAGAAGGGCTGAACAACCTCGAGGATTTCCAAGTCTCCAGTCTTCTGCAAATAGTTCTCCCAGAAAAGCCTATACAACCGCTCAAAAACTCCAGCGAGTTCGCCGTACTTCTGTAGGGAATAGAAAATGTAGTTAATGGTCATGGCTGTAACGTCGTCTGCAGGTTCTCCCCACTCGCCTCGGCTTCTATCCAGAACAGTGAACTCATCGCCTTGATGAAACATTACATTCCAAGGATGAAAATCGCCGTGAACTTGACTAAGTCTATGGGTTTTGCGTTTAAGACGCCAACGCCAAACCACACAATCTTTTTCAACGTTTATTAAATCTCGTTCTGTAATAAAATCCAGTTCAGGAGGGTAACTGTCTAATAAGCCCATTATGCATTCGCCGTGGCCCACAAGCTCACGGGTTCTCCGCACATAGAGCCATGGCGCTTCACGTTTCAAACGGTGAATTTTAACAAGGTAGTCTGAAAGTGCCAAACACCGCTTTTCATCTAGCTTGCTCATCTCGCCTGTGCTTTTAATGCGGTCTAGGTCTAAGTGGTAAAGTTTCCCATCCACATATTCGGTTAAAATGAAAAACTCGCCGCAATCTCCGAGAGATTTTAAACTTTTGCCGTCTGCAGTGAAGGCGCCCACATCCACTGAACGCACATGGAGGGGCAGTTTGTTAAAGACTGAATGCTGCCAAAGCAAAATCTGAGCACGATCAGAAGGGAAATCGTGCCCAAACCCTCCAGGGCGCATTGTTTCCAATACAACACGTTTAACTTCGCCCTTAACTTGGAACTCAATAACGTATGGAACACCATAGCCGAAACCCTTCAAATCCTTAAAGCCCTCAGTCTTCTCGCTGCCAAGCCTCCAAAAACCACAAATATTCACAGGGCAACCATACAAGCTTGAAAGATATTCTTGAAGAGCCCTCTCAGAAAAACTTGCAGACATACCGCCTTTTTCTTCAACCATCCCTTTTAACACCACCAAGCAAACACGCATAAGAGAAAAGGACTACTTAAATATAAACTGGAACTGAAAAACTTAACCGAAAGAAGGGTTAAAGTTGAAAAAAGAAAGCAAAGCCTTCTCCTTCACAAAAGTTTACAAAGATTTAACAGAAGTTCTAATGGATCATAAGCTGGCAGCTTTAGGCGACGCGTACATAAACTTCGCCTATTCTCTAGCCTTATCTCAGAATAGGGGGCAACCGTCTGGAGCGAAGGTTAGGGGCAGTATCCTCGCAGAAGCCTTTAAAAAAGCAGGTTTAAGAGCGCATATGCCTTCAAGGGTTTCGCGGCACATGTTAGCCGACGCTGCAGAAGCCTTAACCGTTTATGCTTGGCTCCACAGCCATATAACATTAGAGGAATGTGTGGCAATACTAGAGAAGACTGAAGACCCCGTTGAAGGCTTCACTCAGCTATTTTTAACAATAAGGGATAGGGTTAAGTTTTAAAGGCTTTTTGAAGCTCTTTGCTAAACTCCTTGTTCATCTCTCTGGCTTTTTTCACAGCTTTCCGCAGGGCTTCTTCAGGTTTTTCCTTACCCTTTGTCCGTACATAGATTATGGGGTTTGAAGCGAGCGGATGGGGAACGTCGTAACCGGCTAAATCCACGTTTTCGTCTTCAAGAAGCCTCTTCTGCAACAAATTGCAAAGCGTGTGTCCTGCACCCTCAACTTCAATTTTAAGCTCATTTTCAGTTTTCTTTAACACTTTAATTTTCATCTATGCCCACGACCGTTTCAGAGTATTCCCTTCCCATAGTCTATAGTTGTTTTGCGCTTTTCAATTTTACCACATCGCAAACACTGTAAGCCGCGACCTCTTTGCTCCAGCATGGAACCACAATTGGAACAGAAAGCGTAAACCACACCTAAACCTTTATCTTTAGTTGATAGGTGGTAAACCCTATTCTTTTCACTTACAACTTTTGCCCTTATGACGTCGCCTGGTTTGCAAACGTCAAACATGGAGTTGACAAACCTTAAATGCGCATCTGAAACGTAGAGAAAACCTGTGAAGAATCCTGAAAGAAGTTTGTTGCCTATTTTGAATATTCGCACTGTGGCTGTTTGAGGCTGAACACTTGAAACTTGCCCCACCACTATGCTTCCAACCTTTGGAGCTCTTGCCCCATGAACCAGTGGGAAAACTGAAACTCGCTTGTTCAGAAAGTCCACAAGTGCACGCCCCACAACCTTTGAATATATAATTCCGTCCTTCACGTATGTTCCAGCGTCTGGAATAAACTCTTCAATAACGCCTAGCTGTTCACCTGGTAACACGAATCTGCCACTGTCCCGCTTCGAATTCGACAAACTCACCACAGCACCTCAAATCACATGAAATTGGCATTTACATGGCTGAAAGCTAAACACCGCGCACCTCAATAAACCTTTTTGTTTATTTTGTCAAAAATGCTTAGCACTAGTCCCAGAACAACCCTTTTCTGCAAAGTTCTTCCCAAGAAAGTTCGCCGATAATCACGCGCGCCTCATTTAATGTGAGCACTGGTTTCCGAAATCTTGAAGCGTCCTCAAGGGATATTCGTGGGCATGCAGTGTTAACATAGGCGTCAACCACTGGAAACTCCATGAGAACTTCTGGGTTTAGCTCCCTAAAAGCGAAAATATACGCGTCTTTCCCATTTTTTTCAAGCTTTTCCTTAATGTTTAAAGCTTTATCAACGCGCTTTTGCCCAGGTTTTAGGCCTACAAGAACTGCGAAGGTTTTTGCCTTTTCCGCTTCCTGTATGCTTGCCCACCGTTTTTTAAGGAGTTTCTGAGCCTCCTCATCAACAGTGTAAGCCCTTTTTTCATACGGATCAGCAACTATTGTTGGCTTTAACGTTGAAAGGGCTAAGCCTAAGGCATGGAAACGCCCCCCACCAATGAAAAGAAAGGCTTCAACATCATTGGCTATGGATCTCGTGTTGCTATAGTCGCATCCTATAACTTGCCCGGGATAACTCATGCGGCCAGCATCACCAACCATAACTGTTTTCCCAGCGCGAACCAAAATCTCTTTGACCTCGTCAAGGGTCTGCACATGTTGAACTGTTGTGGCTAAACCTATCTTATGCCATTCCTCCATGAGAGATAAAGCCTTCTCCACAGCCTCATCAACGCTTAAAGTTGCTCTCGCCTCAACATAAACCGTGGGCACCTTCTCGTACTTTAAAAGCTTTGAATGCCCATAATGGATTATTAGGTCGGCACCTAGGGTTTCAGCCTCAGCCGTTGCCAAGTCACATGCGCCATAACATGGGTCTGCAGAAATTATGGGTAAGGCACTTGTCTTTTCAACAATCTTAGCAAGTCTCACGCCTTCATTTTTCAGTCCTTGCGGGAGCTGTATCAGTACGCGTTTGGCTCCAAGTTTGATTATTTCCCGTTTCACTCTCTCTTCTTCAAAATCAAATTGTTTCAAAATCAAACACCCAAAGGAACAACATAGGAAGAGTATGCAGTATGGAAAATGGCACTTTTGCTATTTTGTATTTTCATCCCATTGAGGCGTCCATTCCCAGTCGCTCTTTGGCCTTCGAATTGGACGCCCTAGAGCCCTTTCATGTTGCTCAGCTAGTTTTTCAAGGATTATCTTTTGTTCTATGCTTGCGACAAGGTTTTTGGTGGCTACAACAGCGTCGGCGTTAACTGAAATGCTGTCTATTCCGGCTCTTACAAGGAACTCTGTGAAGTCTGGAAGGTTGGATGGGCCTTCTCCACATATAGAAACTGTGCACTCGTTTTCATGGGCTACTCTTATTAGATGGGCGATTATTCGCTTCACTGCAGGGTCTCTTTCATCAAAATATCCCATTTGCCCAAGGCGTTCTGAATCCCTGTCAATCATAAGTATCCCCTGAGTCATGTCGTTTGAGCCTATGGAAAATCCGTCGCAGAGCTTTGAGAATTCATCAGCAAGTATAGCTATGGAAGGCGTTTCAGCCATAAACCAAACTTGAAAGTCCTTAGTCCTTTCTAGACCTTCCTCCTTCATTAACTCTAAACACTTTTTGGCTTCCCAGACTGTGCGAACCACTGGAAGCATAACCCAAACATTTTTGAGCCCCCACTCTTCACGGCATTTTTTGATGGCTTGACATTCGAGGCGGAAGGCCTTCTCATACCATGGGCTTATGTAGCGGCTGCAACCTCTCCAGCCAAGCATAGGGTTAGCCTCAACAATTTCATATTTGTCTCCGCCTTTCAACTCGCGGTACTCGTTGGTCTTGAAGTCGCTGAAGCGCACAACAACTGGACGAGGCTGTATAGCCCTGGCAACTGTTGCTATGCCCTCAGCAAGTTTATCCACAAACTTTTGGCCCTGCCCAGTTTCCACAAGATAAAGGGGATGCTCACCTATGTAGCTGGCTAAAATGAATTCTATGCGCATTAGCCCTATTCCTTCGAAGGGTAAATCCTTATACTCCTCAACCTTTTCTGGGACACCCAAGTTCATGTAGATTTTTGTGGCAGTGACTGGAACTGCCTTGAAGATGCCTCCTGCAACAGTTGCTGAGGAAAAGCTGATTCCAGGTGAAACTGGTTGTTCGGTTATTGTTGTCATAACACCTTCGTAAACAACGCCGTTTCGCGCATCAACGGTGTATTCTTTACCGCTAGCCATGAGCTTTGTTGCATTTTCGGTTCCAACAACACATGGGATGCCAAGTTCACGGCTGACTATAGCCGCGTGACATGTAACGCCACCCTTATCGGTTACAATTGCACCTGCCATCTTCATGAAAGGCACATAGTCGGGGTTGGTCATCTCAGCAACTAAGATGTCGCCTTTCCGCATAACTTTAGCAGCTTCTTCTGGATTTAGAACAACTTTTGCAACGCCGGCGCCTATTCCCCTCTTGCCAGCAGCTATTCCCTTAACAACAACCTTTAACTCTTCTGCAGGTCTCGCCAAATCCACCTCAGTCCTCTTTTCAAGAGCCTTCTCCACTTTCATGCTCCAAACCGTTTCAGGTCTGGACTGCACTATGAAAATGTTCTCTGGAAACTTTAAGTCGCTGTCAATAGCCCATTCAATGTCTTGAGCCGTCCCATAGTGTTGCTCTATCTTTTTGGCTAGTTCTGCAAGCTTAATGACTTCTTCATCGCTTAAGCATGGTTGATTCTGTTTTTCAGCGGGCACTTCCAAGTGTACTGTCTTGCCTGTCTCTGGGTCGCGGGCATACTGCACCTTTTTAGTAGCTATACGCCTATCAACTATTTTCATGGTTTGCTTGTCTACGATAAACTCGTCTGGTGTAACCGAGCCTGAAACAACCGCCTCGCCTAAACCAAAGTTGCCTTCAATAACTATCTGATCGGGGTCGCCGGTTACAGGATTTATGCTGAACATTACGCCCGCAGCCTTGGCGTTAACCATTTTCTGAACCCCAACGCTTATGAGGACCTTTTCATGAGCGAAACCCTTTTGAGTACGGTAGAAGATGGCGCGGGGAGTGAAAAGGCTTGACCAGCATTTAACAGTTTTTTCAATAAGCTCTTCTTCCCCCTTAACATTCAAGTAAGTTTCCTGTTGCCCGGCAAAGGATGCGTCAGGCAGGTCCTCTGCAGTGGCACTTGACCTAACAGCGACAAAAACTTCATCTAAATCCAGTTTCCGACAAAGCTCCCGATACGCCAACTTTATGGCTTTTTCCACATATCTAGGCGCTGGCGTAGATTCTATTAATGCGCGAATTTTTTTAGAAGCTTCCTCATACTGTTTTGGATCACTCGGGTCTGTAACGGTTTCCTCAATAGTTTTGTATATTTTTTCAGCTATACCCGTTTCTCCAATGAATTTTTTATAGGCGTAGGCTGTTATGGCAAAGCCGTGGGGGACAGGAATCCCCGCATTTAGCATTTCGCCTAAATTAGCGTTTTTACCCCCAACAATTGGAATATCGTTTCTCCTAAGGTTTTCAAACCAGATTACCAGATCCTCTTTCATTTTCGTCACTTCGTTTCAGCCTCCTCCAACCTCACCTTCTCAACAACTATTCTACATGGTATCGGAAGTTTTGCGCTTCCCCTCTTTAGAGCATCCTTAGCCACTTCAACGCCGTCCGTGTTTACTTTAACAGTGATTATTGTTTGGTTTGGCAGTACGCGCGCTGCTGTCCCGATAGGCTTTCCAAAAGCTCTGCGCATACCGTCTTGAAGGCGGTCAGCATGCGCCCCAAAAATCATTTTGTTTTCTCTAAGGATAACATGGGGGTATGGATGAACTTGTAAAAGATAATTGTTTGAGAGCCTTTCCATTAAAAGACGGTTTGTAGCCACTCTTGCTGCTTCCAGAGCATTATGCCTAATTTGAGCTTTTTCTAGGGCCATAAGCCTAACTTCGTATTCAAATTTGGCGTTGGGGTCTCCCATAGTGAATTTTGTTATTTTAGGCTGAGGGAAACCCTTAACAAACTCTCTTCTGGTATATGGCTGTCCCTTAACCGCTCGATAGTTACGTGCACGCATCAAACATCCCTTTCAAATATCCTATAAACAAATTATTTAAACATTTGTTGAAAAACCAAACTTCACAAATATTTGAGGTTCATATTTTCAGTTTGAGGAATAGGGATGCTTAGTCACAGGGGCATTCGCTTATTTTTGAACCATACCTTTGCAAGTTCATCGTAGTTTGGGAAAACTTTTTTCAAAATTGGAATATACATGTGCACTTCCTCGTCTGTTAGATACTGAAACTGGTATTCCCCCATGTACGGCGATGGTTCGCCTTCTCTCGTTATGAATTCTATGTGCATGAAGGGGTCTCCACGTTTAATTGTTATGGGACAGCGGTCGTTGCTTAAATTCACAATTTCAAGGGCAAGTCTCCCGATGAAGCCGCTGTGAACTTTTGCCGCGTTCAAGAAGGATAATCCCATTCTTCCATACTTGCTTTTGGCTGTTAGATGCGCAACATAGTTTGGCGGTGTGAAAACTATTTCGTAGGATATGATGTTTTTATGTTCCAGATAATGCAGTGTTGTCTCATCTTTAACTGTTAAGATATAACCGTCTCCATCAAGCAAATTATAGTCGTAGGGGTATAGGCACTTATAATTCTCTATAAGCTCCTTCAACTTATCTTTCCCAATTATACACATGGCAAGTGCGCCTCAAAGCTTTTCTAGCAATAGTAAAGCCCTCAAGTTATATATTTTTCCGAAAATAAATGCGCAATTCAAACTTGCCTAAAGGTTAGCTTGGATAAGCATTATTGTCTCGAAAAGGGGAAGGTCAAGCTTTGCAATAATTTTCACCTTAAACCCATTTTGAGAGAAAGTTTCCAAGGTTTTATTAACATCGGCTAGGGTGGACTGCATTAAGAGGATTTGCCCACCGCTTTTCAAGTGTTTAGACACTTCGCATATGAAATGGTCAATAACTGCTCTTCCATCAGGTCCTCCACACCATGCCCGTCCAAGCCATGTTTCGCTTTCACAGGGTTCAGAAGGCAGATAAGGAGCATTAAACATGATTAGGTCAAATTTCTGCGTGGGTTTTATTGGCGTGAACAAGTCGCCTTGAACGAAAAACATTTTGTCTGCAACATGATTTAGCTTGGCGTTCTCTTTCGCACAGCACACCGCATATGGGTTTATATCAACAGCCAAAACCATAGAAGCTTTTTCTGCAGCGACTATGCCCAGAATTCCGCACCCGGCGCCCATATCAAGAACGCTTTCGCCTTCTTTCACTGTTAGATTTTCGGCAAACATGAAAGAGTCTTCAGCTGGTTCATAGACGCTGTCCCAAACATAGAAAGTGTAATCTTTGAAAAACACTTTTTTAGCTGGCGAGTGCATTTGCCAGTTCACCGAAGTCTTCAGGTGCTAACTCTCTAACGCGTCTATTGTGAAATGGGAGAGAATCGGCAACTCTAGCAGCATCTTCTACGGATGCATAACGCCTCCTTATGAATGATTGAATGGCGTTTCTAACTTTTCTATTGCGCTGTGTGAAAAGCGTCTGCACAAGGCGCTCAAACAATGCATAGTTTTTCACATGGAAAGGCGGCGAAGTAGGTGTTAAACGCAAAATTATGGAGTCAACTTCGGGCGGGGGATAAAACATCCATTTGGGCACTTCGTCGAAAAGTTCAACTTCAAAGTGGTAATACGCCAAGACTGTTAACCACCCATAATCTTCGCTTCCAACAGATGCCACAAGGCGGTTTGCAAACTCCTTCTGAAAGACCAAAACTGCGCAGGCAAAGTTCTTGTTGAAAAGCCACTTGAGCAAAGCAGAAGAGATGTTGTAGGGCGGTATAGAAACAATCTTAGTAAATTGAGGTATATGCGCTTTAAACAAGTTGCCCCCAAAAACTTCCACATTGGGCAAGTTTCTGAGGTTTTCCCGCAAAACCTTCACGAGTTTTGAATCAAGCTCAACAGCCAAAACTTTTCCACACTTTTCAGCGAGGAAACGGGTCAAAAATCCAAAGCCAGCGCCAATATCTAGTACAACATCGTCAATGACAAGTGAGGCACGTTCAGCCAAAAGTTGAAAAATTAACGGCTCAATCATAAAATGTTGCCCCAAACTTTTCTTCGGAAAAATTCGGTGCCTTCGAAGGAGATGCTTCGTTTCTTCAAGCAAGCTCATAAAATTTTTAACCAGCCAGCTTTCAGCGTGCCCTAGTGAACAGCCGATATTTGCTTTCGCCAGCCAACTCCTCCAGAACCCTTTTTGTAATTAGCTTTACGGGGTTAGGCACTTCGGTGCGTTTCTGCAAATCCTCAAAACTTTCAAAAGGCTTCTTTTCACGTTCGTTGATGACTTGCCACATGTACTTTTTACCTATGCCGGGAATCAGTTCAAGAGCGTGCATCCTCGGGGTTATGGCTTGTGCGGTATTGAAGAAGTTGACAAACCATTTTTCACGGTTGAGCACTATGCGGCTGATAACTGCTGGAAGCTCCATCTTCGCGGCTGCGGTCAACTCATCGTAGCCTACCCGTCCAATGATGTAGGTTATTTCTTCACGGGCTTCCTTTCCAACGTAAACGCGGTCATGAGGCTTAAGGGTAACACCTTCCTTAACCAAAGCCTCAAGAAGTGTAAAGAATTCCTCGCCTACAAGCTGGACAAGGGCTCCCGCTCTGTAACCAGCCCTTCCCATGACACGAACTCCTGGACGCCCATGGGGAAGGAAATCTAGGACATAGGCATACTCTTCGTACCGCTTTTCCATCGTATTCGCCTTTTTACACGCGCTTACTTTTAAAAATAGAAGAAGATGGAAGTGCTATTTCAATCTATGTTCGTTTAAAAGTTTAACTATGTCTTCCAACTTTGAAGACTCGATAATTTTGCGTCCTCCGCCAAGAAAAACTCTAAGCTCTTCCACGCTGCTAGGCATACAATTAACAATTTGAACAGCTTCAGCTTCTTCTAATCCAAACTCTCCAACAAGCTTCTCCGCAAGTTTTTCAGCAGTTTCAGCGTCACATTTAGAAAACTTAGAGGCATAATCCAGCGTGCGCCTCTGGAACTGGTCTAAATTTTCTTCACCCAGTTCTTCCAGTAACTTTTTAACCTGAGGAACTGTTAGATTTTTTTCTTTAACCTTCTCAGTTTCAGGCTTTTCCAACATTTTAACCTCTTTTATAGGGTTCTAAATGTTCAGGTCTAACAATAATTTCTTTAACAGCGTTTCCTTGGGTGACGCTTACAATGTAGCTTCTTCCCCGTTTCCCAACTATCGTGCCTACTCTGCCGTGGTAACGTCTATGGGGCATTCCTTTTTGAACGCTTGGGTCTATTTTTACGGTTACACTGTTTCCAGTTTGATACTCATGCAACAATTTGCTTAGCTGTAATTTGCCCCTTTCTCTAGGCTTCTTTCTCAGTAGACGTCGCGTTTTTGCACGGTATCCTTTTGACTTCCTCATTTTTCCACCTTCCTAATCCTTCATAATCACGTTTAAAACGTCGAGTTTTATAAGCTTCGCTTTGCAGTTGAGAATTTCTGAGACGCTTGGAGTGGTTCTTCCATCATCACCAGTCACCAATTCTTTTACATATAGTCCTCCTTGGCAGCGTATTTTCATTTCAGCCCTTTTCGGCGACAATCTTCTTACTTTAACCTCGTATATGTGCTTTTCTCGTGTTAGGTCTGTACGTCTATGCAAAACACGGGTAGGTGTCCGTTGTCTAACAAGGGTGTTCGTCAGTTTTTCCTCTAATAGGCTTATGTCCGCGTCTGTAAACTCTTTTTCGAATTCTACGATGACGCGGTATTCCTTCTGAGCTGACTCTGCCTTCTTTAACCTTCTAACAAAATCCTTATCAACAAAGCGCAGACTTGAAACTTCAACCTTGCCTACTGCACTAGCATTTACATTTTCCTCGAGCTTTTTAAGGTCTAGAAACCGTTTTTTAGGCTGGGAAATTTCTATTACGAAGGGTCTGCCCTTTCCAAGCATGCGGGCATCTATGTCTTCTCGCCCGGAAGCGTGAAAAAAGGTTTTTACGCCTTCTGTAGCTTTCAAAAAAGGTTCGCTGATTATTTCTTCTACTGATTCTGGATACATTTTTCCAGTCCAATTACATTTTTCGCAGCCTTTACCGCGGCAGCTGGAACAGAACCATTTAGACTGGGGTATGCCCCTTACAAGTTTCTTGTAACGTCCAGCTATGTAAAGTGGATTGATTTGAACCCGTATTTCTTCAGTCACTGGATTGATGATTATGACAACTTCGGGCTTTTGGTATTCTACGGTTTTGCCGCTGTAAAGGGAGATTTTCTTCCCAAGCAATTTTCCAAATTCGATTCTAAGGTTTTCACCATATTCAACTTCAAATTTGGCTTTAAATTCGTCTTCGCGCTCCTCAACCTCAACGGGCAGTTCTACGCCCACCAAAAAGTTGTGATACTCATAGTCCAGAAGCTTCTCTAAAGCCTTTTTTGCCAGTTCATCCACAAGGGCGAACTTGTTTCCGCATAGAAAACAAGTTTTTTGCAGATTTTTCCGCTGAACCCGCTTCTTCATTCTGCAGAGAATTTCTTCTGCATTTTTGGAAAAACCGTTTGTTGCAAGAACTTTGAGTATGCGTATTCCTTCCTCTCTTTTTGAATAGGCCAGTGCTTGGGCTTCCATGGCTAAAACGGTTTTTATGGCTTTTCCTCTTTCATCGTTTTCCATATCGCGCCCTAAAAAAGCAAATTGCCTTCCCAAACAGTGGTCGCATAGGGGATGCTTTTCAAGCATTCCTAAGGCTTTTTTAAGAATATCCATAGAAACTCCTTTAGTTAGCCATGGGCTTAACCTACATCAAGAGGCAAGCCCTTACCGAAAAAGGGTAGTTTCTTCTTTCTCCGAAGAGTTTTCAGCATTTTGCGCATGAGACTGTACTGCTTCAGAAGCTCTTTAACCTCTTTTTCGCTTGTTCCAGAGCCCCGTGCCACACGCTTCAGCCTTGAGGCATTAAAAACTTTAGGGTTTTCCCTCTCTTCAGGAGTCATGGACTGAATTATGACACGCCACTTTTCTAAACGGTCTTCAGCCATGTTAAGCATTTCTTCGGGCACATCGTATGACATGCCTGGAAGCATCTTCAAAATCTTTTGAAACGGCCCCATTTTCCGCATGGCTTCGAACTGTTCATACATGTCGGTTAGGGTGAATTTGCCGCTTAGAATGGCTTTCGCCTTTTTCTCAGGAACCTTTATCTCAGCTTCCCGAACCTTCTCAAGTAGGGTTTCCAAATCGCCCATGCCAAGGAGGCGACCAACAAAGCGAGATGGAACAAAAGGTTCAATGTCCTCAACCTTTTCGCCTGTGCTTATGAACTTTATAGGCGCACCTGTAGCTGCAACAGCTGACAAGGCGCCTCCGCCCCTTGCTGAACCATCCAGTTTCGTTACAATTATGGATCCCAGAGAAGTAGCCTCATTGAAGGCTTTAGCTTGCACCAGTGCTTGTTGACCGATGGTTCCGTCAATAACGAGGATAACTTCGTCTGGCCGGATTTTTTCCTCAAGTATTTTCATCTCTTTGATGAGTCCCCGTTCTTCTTTGTGTCGGCCAGCCGTATCAACTATTATTATGTCGCGGTCGCTGAAGCGTTTTAGGCCTTCAAGGGCTATTTTAACAGAGTCTTTGGCTTTTGGATCTCCATAGATGGGAACGTTTATTCTGTTTGCTAATTGTTGAAGCTGGTCGAAGGCACCTGGGCGATAAGTGTCCACGCATACCAGCGCTGGTTTTAAGCCTCTTTTTTGGAAGTACTTGGCAAGTTTGGCTGCGGCGGTCGTTTTTCCAGAGCCCTGAATGCCCACGAGCATTATTAATTTTCTTTTACCAAGCTCCACTTTTAGGGGAACGGGTTTTTCGCCTAGAAAACGTGTCAACTCTTCATAAACAACCTTAATCACGTGTTCGCGGCGGGAAACGCCAGGCGGAACCTTTTCTTTTAGCGCCCTTTCTTCTATGCGCTTAGAAATGTCGAGGACGAGTTGAACGTTTACGTCTGCCTGCAACAAAGCCCGCTGCACGTCTCGGACGAGCTCTTTAACAGTTGCTTCATCCACAACAGCCGCTCTGAAAATCTTCCTTAAAGCTTCGTGAAGAGATGAACCAAGGCGTTCTAAGGCCATAACCGTCTCCAAACTTAAGAATGTTAACACCCTTAAATACATTTTAACCTTTTAGCAAGATTAGGAAACTTCTTTTACCACAAAAGGCATTACTTGATTGAGTGACCCTTCAAAGATGGAAACACAATACGTCTGCCGCCGATGCGGAGAAACCTATTCATTAAACGATTATTTGAGAAACCATTTTTGCGGAAACTGTGGAACCCTACTCATCAAAAAAGTAGCCTATGAAAGGGTGAAAGAGAAAACAGAGGTAAAAACGGAGGATCATTTTCAAGATTTAGTTAAAGAGTTTTTCCCATACCAGAATTTTCGTCCCTTCCAGCTTAACGCCATAAAATTTGCCTACGAAACCATTAGAGATGGAAAAGTTGGCTTGCTTTCTTCTCCATGCGGTACTGGAAAATCCATTTCAGTTTTAACAGCCTTTTTTGCAGCTAGAGGACTTAACTCATCCTTGGGAAGGCTTCTAGCTTTAACTCGCACGAAAAATCAGCTTGAAATCTATTCTCGAGAACTCCAAAACATTAAGGAATACTGCGGTGTTAGCTTTTCAGCATCAATTTTTAAAAGCAAAAAAGAAATGTGTCCCCACGCTTTTGAAGATTCGAAACTTGGGGATGTAAGTTATAGGGATTTTCTTTACTACTGTAAGGGCTTAAAGAACGGCGCTTTCGGCAGAACATGTGAATATTTTGACAAAGCTTATGCCGAGTGGAAGCCAAGCTGGCACGCCTACAATGTAATCAACAAAATCAAGAAGATTGGACCTCTATTGCCAGACGAAGTTTATGGGCTATGCCGCGACGAAGGATTATGCCCTTACGAGGTTACAAAAATCTTAACAAAATATGCGGACATCGTTGTAGGCAACTACAATTATATTCTCGTGGAAGCTATCCGCGGTTCAGTTTTGGGCAAGGCGGGCATACGCGTCAGAGACATAAACTGCGTGTTCGACGAAGCCCACAGCTTGCCCTACTATGCGGCAGGAATATTATCAGACGAGCTTTCATCAAGGTCTGTGCGTAGAGCCAGAAAAGAAGTTAAAACCTTTGAAGTTGACGATTTCGACTTTCTAGAAGCCTTACACAAAATCATGTTTGATTTTGGGAAGAAGGTTTACAGAAATTACGGATTGGATGTGGAGCACATTGTTGAAGGAGACGCTCTGATTGGCGCTTTGGCTAACAAACTTAAGGTTGACCATAAAAAGCTTCTTGAAATCATCCATGAACTTGCCGACAAAGGTGAACAAGTTCGCCAAAAGAGAAGCGAAATGGGAAGAAGCCCGGTCTCTTACCTTTCCCGTTGCGCAGATTTTCTCATGAACTGGACAAGCCTAACAGGTTCAAGCTATGTAAGATATGCGAAGGTTGAGGTTGACAGAGACAAAAGAAAACAGGTAAGGCTTGGAATTAGATGCTTAGATCCGGCTTTAGCTGCAAGCGTTATCAACGAGCTCCGCTCCGCCATACTCATGTCTGGAACCCTCTGGAACACAGACTACTACATAGACGTTTTAGGCATAGAAAGAAACCGCTGCCAAAGCCTAGAGCTTCCAAGCCCATTCCCACCAGAGAACAGACTTATTGTTGTGGATGAGTCGGTTACAACAAAATTTGAAAAACGTAGTGAAATCCAATGGAAAATGATTGTGGCGCACCTTAACCAAATAATCGAGAAAGTTGAAGGCAGAATCGCTGTTTATTTCCCATCCTATGAGGTGATGCAAAAGGTTGTCAGAGAGGTAAAGAATGATTTGCCAATGCTGGTCGAGGAGAAAAGAACAAGGATTTTGGATGTGCTTAGGTTTTTGAAAGAAAACGACAAGTGCGTGGTTCTAGGCGTCGCAAGAGGAAAAATAAGCGAAGGAGTCGACATGACCCTTGAAGGTCGAAGCATGCTTTCAGCCGTAATCCTTGTCGGACTGCCTTTTCCAAAGAAAACAGAGCTTCAAACCGCTCTATACGAGTATTTTAGAGAGAAATTTGGGGAAAAAGCCATGGAATACGCAAACAACATTCCCTGCCTAAACGCTTTAGCTCAATCCGCTGGAAGACTTTTACGTAGCCCAGAGGACAGGGGAATAATAATCCTTATGGATAGACGCGCAGCTGGGAGGTTTAGGCACATGCTTCCAAAAGAATGGAAAAACGAGTTAAAAGCCCATTACAGGATAGAGAAAATCCTTGAGAGAATAGAGGATTTTATGGCTCAAAAAGCGATGCAAAGTCGTGGCACTTTCATTCCATAAGCCTTTTACATTAAAACATGCAGAATAATTAGGGAGATGATCTTGTTTGAATCCGGATATAAGGATTATTGAGAAGAAGGAGATTCCAAAGGGGGCAATTATGATTTTCGGCTTTCCAGACGTGGGGCTGGTTGGGGTAATAGCAGCATCCCACCTGATTTCAGAGCTTAACCTAACAGAAGTTGCATACATAGATTCCAGACTGTTGCCGCCAGTAATAGTGTTACACGAAGGCCTTCCCCATTCATCCATAAGGATTTTCGGAAATCACCAGATTCTTTTGGCAGTGTCTGAAATTCCTCTGCGAGAGGATCTAGTATACCCAGTAATGCATTCACTAATTGATTGGGGAAAAGAGAAAGAAGTTAAAATGATGATTTCATTAAGTGGTATACCTCTTCAAGAGAGGCAAGACCTTGAAGAGCTAAAAGTTTTCGCCGCCGCTTCAATTCCTGAAACATTGAAAATGGTTCAAGATAAAAACTTAGAAGTGCTGAAAGAGGGTTACATGGTTGGCCCTCAAGCAATTATGCTCCAGTACTGTGCCACTTTAGGGTTGCCAGCCTTAACTCTGCTCGCCCAATGTTTCTTCAACTATCCAGACCCAGAAGCCGCGGCAAAAGCGTTAGAACAATTAATGAATATCACGGGTTTAAAAGTTAACATTTCAACACTTCTTGAGAAAGGCGAAGAAATCCGTTTAAAGGCTAGGGACATGATGAAGAGAACTCAGCAGGAACTCACAAAGATGAAGAAAACCCAAGAATATGACATCCCCTTGTACGTCTCATAAGAAAGGGGTGGTGGAATGGCAACAAGTAGAAGAAAGCGCTCAATTTTCGACGTCATGGACGAATATTTTGAAAGCATGGAGGAATGGGCTGAAAGCATAATGGAAAGCATCATGGAAAGGCCGAGCTGGAACTGTAAAGCGTGCACCATGGAACCTCTCCGTAACATTGTGGTAACAGGCGATAAAGTGATAGTTACTGTGGATTTGCCATATGCCGAGCAAAGCACTATACAAGTTAAGCCCATAAGTAAGGATACTGTTGAAGTTTCAGCTCAGATGAGGAGAAAGGTGAGCTTTGACGATTTTGGAATAACCCATTATAAAGGTGAATTTCAAAGATTCCACTGCCAAACGCGTATTCCAGTGCCAGTTTACATGGATAAAATGGAAGTTCGCTTCAAGAAGGGAATACTAGAGATTCACTTGCCTAGAAAACATGAATACGAAATTCCAATAGGGTGAAGCCTCAGCTATTCTCAGGAGTCTTCACAAATCCGACGGCTCTTCTTGCATCATTGGCTTCAAAGAAAAATGCACAAACGAGAAGATAAGCTTAATGAAAAATCTTAAAAAAAACAGCTAAAGTAATTCTAAGTTCAGTTGGTGGCATGGTTGACGGCTGAACGGGCAATACAATGTGCCATGTTTATTCTGATATTAGTGGGCCTATGTGGAGTAAGCGCTTGGGCAAGTTACGCTTACCTCAGCGAGGCGCATCCAATTCTAGAAGTTGCTGCAATAACATTAAGTTGGGGGGTTATTCTCCTAGTTCTTTACGTAAGCTTCAAAAAACTCGAGTGGAACTGGTGGAGTTAACAATTCAAATCGCTTGCTAAATCAACGTTATTTAGTTCTTACAATCTTTACCTTGCCAAGTATCCGCCAATACTCGATTTCAACCCCTGGAGCAAGCTTCGCCTTCAAATCCTCCTCTTCAGGATAAGGAGCATCTAAATACTCGTAGGTTTCCAAATCCATAACTTGAACATTAGAAGGAGTCACGGCGAAAACTTGTCCGCTTCTCTTCTCAATTATTGGCACTTCTGCTGTGGCATCCACTGGTTTAACAAGACTCCTTTTTGCGCCGTCGAATATTCCTATGGCAACTATTCTCGCTTTGGCTGAACCATGCTTTCCAGGCTTAGACTTGGTTATCTCAACTATTCGGCATGGTTCACCGTCAACAATGATGTACCCGCCTTCCCTTAGGGTCCCAACATCAACAGGTTTGCTCACATTATCACCAGCTTAGCGGTTTTCACCACAGCAATTTTAAACAACACCCATATATAAGTTAAGATGATTAAAAGTCGTGTTTAGATTGAAGGGAGAAAAGTGTTTAAAAGCGTCGGTCTAGTAGCCCGCTTCGACAAAAGAAAAGCGGTAAAACTCACAGAAGACTTGGCTGAATATCTAAGGAAAAAAGGACTTGAGGTTTACATTGAAGAAACATTAAAGACCAAAATAAGGACGAATGAAAAATTCCTACCTTTAGAAGATATGAAGACTGATTTTATAGTCACGGTCGGCGGGGATGGAACAATTTTAAGAACATGTATAGCTATTCCAAACCCAGAAACTCCTATACTGGCAGTAAACATGGGAGTTCGAGGCTTTCTAACAGAAGTCTCACCTCGAGAGGCTTTCACGGCAATCGACAAATGCTTGAAAGGCGAATTCAAAATAGAAAAATGTGCAAAGCTAGCTGTAACCGCTGAAAGTGCAAAATTTCCAGATGCTCTAAACGAGGTAATGATATCGGTGGATGAACCCGTTAAGCTGCTTTATGCAAGGGTTTCGAAAAACACTGAACAGGTCTTAGAGTGCCAAGCTGATGGACTTATGATAGCCACACAGACAGGCTCCACTGGTTATTCGCTTTCAGCAGGAGGCCCCGTCCTAGATCCCCATGTTGAGGCGTTTGTTTTGACGCCAATATGCTCCTTAAGCGTTTTACGCTCCATAGTCTTTCCAGCAGATTCCAAAATTATAGTGGAGGTTCTCAGACCTAGGAGGATACTTGTGGTTGTAGATGGAGCGCATAAGCAAATTATAGAGTCTAAGCTTCCAAGGATAACGGTTACACGTTCAAAACACGGAGCAGTATTCATAAGATTTCGGGAAAACTTCTATCACCGCTTAAGAAGCAGATTGCTCTTCCGCGGAATTGGAGGAAAGCCCAACGGCTAATTTAGGCAAACGCATTGTAATTTTAGACACTTCAGCCTTCGTAGCTGGTTTTGACCCATTTTCAATAAGCGAGGAACAATACGCTGTTCCAGCAGTTAGAGAGGAAGTTGCTGGAAGCTCCATGGCTTGGATTAGATTCAAAACAGCAGTGGAAAACGGAAAACTAAAAGTCAAAATGCCTGAAAGTGCCTTCTTAGAAAAAGCCAAAGCATCAGCAGCCGCTGTTGGAGACTCATTTTTACTTTCAGAAACAGACTTTCAGGTTTTAGCGTTAGCTCTTCAGTTTAAAATGCAAGGCTGCTCGCCGCTTGTGGCTACTGACGACTACTCCATACAAAATGTCGCAAAACATTTAGGGATAGAATTCGCTCCTCTAGCAACTTTTGGAATACGTCTTCCCCTAAAATGGGTAAGATATTGCCCCGCCTGCCGCAAAAAGTACTCTGCAAATTATAAATTTCGGATATGTAGAGTGTGCGGCACAGAGCTAAAAAGGAAAACTTCAAGGAAAAACTATAAGAAAATGTAAGCAATGGTGGTGCCAAATGAGTTTTATCGAGAGAAAAGTTGCATATTTTCAGAATGCTGGCAAAGAGAACACAGAGGCTCTATTAAATCTTGTAAAGGAATATGCTGAAAAGGAAGGCTTAAAAGATATTGTTGTTGCTTCAACTACTGGCGAGACTGGAGCTAAAGCATCCAAAATCTTCAAGGGATGTAACGTTGTTGTAGTTACACATTGCTTTGGCTTTCAGCAACCAGGAGAAAGTGAGTTAAAAGAGAATTATAAACGAGAAATTTTGGAAAATGGCGCAAAACTATTCGCTGGAACTCACGCCCTAAGCAGCGTGGAACGCGCAATACGCAAGAATTTTGGCACACTTCAGCCTTTGGAATTGATTGCTAACACCCTAAGACTTATGGGAGAAGGAACAAAAGTGTGCGTGGAAATAACATTGATGGCAGCAGACGCAGGTTTAATTCCAGTTGACAGAGACATTGTTGCAATTGCAGGAACAAGTAGAGGAGCAGACACTGCCCTTAGAATACAGCCCGCAAACACTTCAAGATTTTTCGATTTTAAAATAAGGGAAGTAATAGCAAAGCCATCCACTTTCTAAACTGCCTCAGAAAACGTCCACAAGCTATTTCTCTCTTTCAACCTCTTTTACAACATCTCCGATAATATCTAGAGCTGAATCCACAAGTTCTCTGGTTATATTGAGGGGCGGCGCAATCCTTATTGTGGAAACCCCACAGGTGATAACAGCGACTCCGCGTCTCCATGAACGTAGAATAATTTCACTTGCCTTGTCGGGTGCCGGTTTCTTATTTTCTTTATCTGCCACAATTTCCATACCTATCATCAAGCCTTTCCCTCTAACATCTCCGATGATACTGCTTTCCCCCTTGAGCTCTTCCAGTCTTTTTAAAATGTAGGTTCCCTGCTTTGCTGCGTTCTCCAACAGTCTTTCTTCTTTGATTATCTCAATAACAGCCATGGCTGCAGCACATGAAAGGGGGTTTCCGCCAAATGTGCTTGCGTGAGAACCACCAGTCCAGTCCATGATTTTTGCTTTTGCAATTGTTACGCCTAGGGGTAAACCTGAGGCTAGGGCTTTGGCTGCGCATAAGATGTCTGGCTCAACGTTCCAGTGTTCAATGGCGAACCATTTACTTGTTCTACCTGTTCCCGATTGCACTTCATCATCTATTAGCAATAGCCCATACTTGTCAGCAAGCTTTTTTAGGCGTTGGAAATATTCAGGTGGTGGAACAATATATCCGCCTTCGCCTTGAATTGGTTCGAAAAGGATTGCGGCAACATCTTCTGGGGGAATATACTTCTGCAAGATCCACTCATCTATAAAATCTATGCACCAGTATTGACAATCGGGATAGGTTTGCTTGAAGGGGCAGCGGTAGCAGTATGGATATGGGACATGAGTGACTCCTGGCATTAGAGGAAAGAAGTAACGCCTTTGTGCTGGTTTGCTGGCGGTGAAAGACAAAGTGCCTATTGTCCGCCCGTGGAAAGCATTCACAAAGCCGATAAACAGCTGCTTTCGGGTATGCCATTTCGCCAGCTTAACTGCCGCTTCAACTGCCTCTGCTCCGCTGTTGCTGAAAAAGGTTTTCTTTTCAAAATTTCCAGGAGTAATTTCTGCAAGCTTTTCCGCTAGGACAATAACCTCATTGTAGTAGAAGTCCGTGTTAGAGTAGTGTAGGAAACGGTCACACTGGTTTTTTATGGCTTCAACCACTTTAGGATGGCATTGTCCAACGTTTAGGCATGCTAACCCGGAGTTGAAGTCTATATACTCGTTGCCGTCAACATCTCTAACTATGCAACCCTTGCCAGATTCAACAACGAGGGGATAAAAACGCAAATACGAGGGGGAAATCACCCTATAATCTCTTTTAACAAGTTCCCTTGCCTTTGGCCCCGGTGGAGTTACAACTATTCTGGGATAATCAGTCATCTGCCTCCCAACGGAGACTAACCATTAGAAATACAATTTTATATAACTATCTGTGCAAACTTGAAAATATTATGAAACAGATTCAACACTCACAAAATATAAGCAGTAGTTTTAACTGTGTTATGAATGACCGTTTTATGGTTTTGTCACTGTAATTTCAATTGTTGAAACGTTTGTCTTTTGCCCTTCGCCTCTTGTAACTTCTTCAGTGCCTATGGAAATATCTTTCAGCTGCAAGTCTTTGAGGAAAGCGCGTCTTAACAATTCAACGGTGTCCACTGCTCTGCTGATTGCCCGCCCCCTAGCCTTTATAACAACCTTTTGAGCGCCAGAGTTAAAGAATGTTAGGCAGGCAACCACATAGTTCATTATTGGTTTCTTACCGATAAGCACCGTGTTCTCGTTTACTGGCACATTTTTTGTTGTTTTTTCCTCCTTTATGGGCCTCTTCTGCTTTTCTTCAGACATGTTCTACCTCCTTTAACTTCTTTTGCACGGCTGATGGCACTAGCAGACATATCATTACCCCCTTGAGATTCTTATATTTTTCCATAGGCGCCACGTCAAAAGCACTTCTCTAAATGCTCGCTATATGCCCCCGCTTCAGCCGTTTTGGATTGGGGTTAGGCTCAGACAAATAATAAAAAGGAAAAGAGAAATAGGAAGGTAGCCGCAAACAATGGAACAATGATTCTTTTAGCCCTTTGAACCGCTTTATCGGGGAGCAGGCATAATTTTTCCAAAGGCTTCTGTCCAATAACTCTAACTTTTGGAACCATCACGCTTCGGCAGCCAAATTTAGCCTGTTCTAAACCAGCTACTGCAGCGTTTACTGCCTCTTTAACATAGCCAATCAGCTTTTCATGATCTATAACTTCGCCTAGAGGGTGATATCCCCTCTCATTAAGCGTTAAAGCATTTACGGAATGCGTATCTGTGGTGAAAACCTCACCTTCACCTACGCCTAAAGAGCTAATAGCTGACAGAATTTTTTCACGCAGGCCAGAAATCATGTTGTTTCCATCGATAACCACATAGGCTGCCTTTTGATTGTCAACTTCAACAACTATTACTGTTATGCCGCCTGAACCCATGCCGTCTCTGAGGCTAAACTCTTTTGGCATTATGGTTGATACACCAACTTTAAACGGCATCTTATTCAAAGAAGCAGCTTTTTCTATACAGGTAATGGCAACTGTTTTTAATGCATCCAAAGCCTCTTTTGAGTTCACGGCACCGTCTATGCTGTTGTGGGCATTTATAACCATGCAGGATTGAAGCCCATGTTTCTGAGCTTCCTTTCGAACAAAGAGCCCCAATTCTTGAGGGAAATCTTCAGTAGTTTTTGGAGCAAGAGAAAAAGCAATTAGGGCGGAGTTACCGAAAATTTGGCAAGATGCTGTAGCCAGATCATTACTGATTTTTATAAAAGGTGTCGCTTCGCCTTCAAAAGCCTGAAAGTTCACTGAGTTGACAACATAGGCCATTACCTTTTGATTCTGAGTTTGAGAAGCCAAATCAAGCTCGTGACCAAGCAGACCCAGAGGCACACACGCAACACAGTCAAACTTCTGTTCCAAGGCTGTTTTAAGTAGGGATGGCAAAGCACTGCTTCCAACATTCTTAAATGGTCCTGGATGAACAGAGGGAACCACCATAACTGTTTTAGATTTACTGCCATCAAACTTTGCCACTGAAACTTCCACATCTTTTTCCTCGCTTAACTTCTCTAAGAGAGCCTCAAAAGGAGTGTTCAAATCTGCAATCCAGTTTAGCAAAAACGCCCTAAGAATCGCGAGAGAGGGCATTCCTACAATCCGTTCGCCCACACGGTTTAGCAAATAAATGAAAGAAAAACTTGAAAGGATGCTGATACCCAGCGCATAAAGTAAGAAGAAAGAAACGATTTTAATGTCAGTCGTGTTTAACCACAGAATCATAAATGGGATTATGCAGGAAAAAGGCTGAAAAACAGAGGCCACAAAAAAGCGTTTATACCCAATAGAAGACGTTGCATAAAGAACAATAAAACGGAGAATTAAAACTGCTGAAAATCCGAGGAGGCAAAGCCTAACCGCCCATACTGAACCGAAAAATGCGGCTGCACCCCCGCCCATGAAAATGAAAAGAAGCCATAAAACCCAGCTATAAAGGGAAAGCGCCGCTGTCCTCCTCAAGTTGTAAATTGCATCCTGCTTTAAGACGAAGGCAGACAAAACATAATTAGAAAATAAGGTAGCAAGGAAAAGGGTAAAGCCTAAAAGTAGCCCATCAGCCAAACCTCCATAGGAGAAGGATATGCTGGTTGTGTATAGCAGACTTCCAAATACGCAAGTCAGCGCTGAAAACAAGATTAGGTTTCTGTATGATGGAAGCATGAAAAGGGATGAGTAGTGCTTAACTGCCCTATCTAAGTGTTGGTTAAATGCTTCTTCTGCAGCCACGTATATCCACTCAAGCGGTTTTTCTATGAAAGCGCATCAAACATATTAAACTGTCGCATAACTTCTAACATAAAGATTTAAAAGTGGAAACTAAAAAGCAACAACCAAATTGCCTTTAACATTGTTCTAAACGTTGCCTAAAAGAGTAACTGTTTTATCCTTAAAGCACTAATTAAGAGTTTGCGGAGCCTATGCCTGAACAAACTCTACCCCCAACAGTATTCCACATGCTCGAGAAAAATCTAGGTAAAAATGTCAGAGTTATCTTAGATCCTTCCTATGGTTTTGAAGGAACATTGGTGGCGGTGACTAGAGAGCCATCGGGCATATGGCTTTCAGATGCAGAAGCAGTGGTTTTACGTGCGACGATTGCCCAGCCAATTCCACAGGTTGCAAGCAGGGAGGAACGCAGCGAAATATTCATTCACCTCAATTCTGTTCAGAGAATAGAGGTTTTGCATTCAACTTCTCGTCGTTAAAACATTGGCTTTCAGAAAAACACATGTGCCAAAATGCATATGACTATCAGTGAGGTTGCCGCAGCTACCAGAATTTCAGGTCTAACCTTAACTCCTTCGGTTTCTTCCTCAAAAAACCTTAATAACCCTGCGCTTGCAGCGGGCATGGGTGATGAATCGCTTTTCTTTTTCTTACTCATTTTAGACTCCTCTGCTTTCTCTTGTTTAAATCGTATCTAATCTCAATTATTAACATTACGTTAGACAACTTCTCAAAATAGTTTTATTTTATGAAGAAGCTATAGGAAAAGCAAGCGGTGGAATTGCCGGCAACATTGTGGACTATTGGGCACAGTAACCGTTCCATGGAGGTTTTTCTGGAACTGTTGAAGGAGCACGCCATCCAAGTTTTGGCAGATGTCCGCAGTTTTCCAACATCTAAAATTGAACATTTCAAGAAAGAGGCGATGGAAAAGTGGCTTCCAGAAAATGGCATAGAGTATTTGTGGCTTGGAAAAGAGTTGGGGGGTTACCGAAGAGGCGGTTACAAGGCGCATATGAGAACCAAGCTGTTTAAGGAAGGAATCAAAAAGTTGCTTGAAACAGCCTCCCAAAAAAGAACGTGTATAATGTGTATGGAGCTCAACCCAAAATACTGTCATAGAAGGTTTATATCAGCGCATCTTGAGAGAAAAGGCGTCAAAGTAATCCATATAGTTGCTAAGGGACAGAAAAGCCTCATACAGTCTTAAAGCTTTAACAGAGGCAAGGACAATTCAAAATGTGCGGATGGTGAATATGCACATAAAAGAGTTTCAGGAAATGATGCGGCGTCTATACTTTCATAGGGATTCGGAGAGGGGCGTTGAAAAAACTTTTGAGTGGCTTGTAGAAGAGGTGGCAGAACTAGGTGGAGCGTTAAAAATAGGTGAAAGAAAGGCTTTAGAAAATGAGTTTGCAGATGTCATCGCTTGGCTGGCTTCTTTGGCAAATATAACTAATGTAGACCTTGAAGAGGCTGCCATCGGCAAATATGACAACAAATGCCCGAAGTGTAAACACTCCCCATGTCAATGCTTTTTCTAGCTAGGCAAGCAACTTTCCGCTTACTACAATCTTTTTTGCCCCAGTCCTGTGACCGCCCAAACATATGGGCGCCAGCCTTTCCTTTGCACAATCCCCTTTGCTTCTAAAAGTTTAAGATGATGCATAACAACCCCATAGGGCAAGCCAGCGCCTCTTGCGATTACTTTTGCGTCTGCATTGCCTCTATCTAAGAGGTTCAATATCGCGGTTCTGGCTTTTAATCCAAGCTTAACATTTTTAAATTCTGCTAAATAGGCGTTAGGATGATACCCTTCTTTAGGCATATTCACCAAAAACAATTCTATGCTTTAAATAGAAAAGTTTTCACTTTATGCGAAGTCTGTAAGGCTTATTTGTTTAGGCTTTTTACCCTCGAAAAGAGAGCTAATCTCCTCTTTCATAAGTAAAATTCTCTGAGTGTAATATTTTGGCAGGCTGTACTTTTTGATTATTTGTTCAGCCGCGTCGAGATATTTCTCTATGCCTCCACGGTAAACCGTTAAGGTTAGTTCTCCACCACATATGGGGCATTTACCGCGCAGAGGCAAACGGCGAAATCTTTTGTTGCAAGCTTTGCATCTAAACCCCTGTGTCGAAAAAGCCCTCAGGTTCCCGGCAATATCCCTAATAAAATGTTTTGTCAGAACCTTTAAGGCTACTTTTCTCGCATCCACAGCCTCAATTTTCTCCGCAAGCGCAAGTTGTCCATGTAGCTTATCAACCATGGTCTTGAACCGTTTATAGGCGCTTTCATCGTTACCCATGTTGACATCTGAAACTGGCATTGTGAAGCGAAATTCTTCAAATTGCGCTTCAGTTCCAAGCCTATACTCAATTAAATCTATGAGAGAGCTTACATGTTTGGCTTCTGCTTTTTCCAATGTTTTCTCATAAAACTCCAAAGGGTAAGCACCCGCAACATCCAAATCGTGGGCTTGCCTCTGCACCTCTTTCGGGTTTACAACCGGAACCAAAAGCAAAGGAGCATCCATAATTCCGCCAATTTGGGCAGGCAAATATTCCCGTGAAAAGTTAAGCAACGTGTCTAAGGCAAGCATTAAAGTATCTTCGTCTCCGTCACAGTCCCTTCGTTTAGCAGAGTGCCAAACAGGATGCGCATAACAAACATTTAGGCTGGTAAATCCTATAATGCGGCCTAAAATGCCCACTGAAGTGTGAGGAGCCAAACCTATGACAAGATGGCCTATTAGCTCGTCGGCATGTTTAACATTGTAGTATGGCGGAAGCCCATAAACCTTTGTTAGGAGTTCGTCGATAAAGCTTGCAACGCGAACAAAATATTCGGCGCACTTAACTGGGATAACAACATCTTGAACTTTTAACTCGCAAATCTGATTTGGATTCGCCAAGGGATTTCCATGCATATCATGTGCGTAACCAAGTTGCAGAAGGCGATCAACAGAAACCCCTATTTCACAGGGCTTAAAGTGGGTTAAAGGCGCGTTGGTTGCGTCAAAACGGATTGTCCCATCCTTGTAAACTGAAAGGTCGTATTTTGCACGCAAAATACCTTTCTCAATTATTTCAGGAGTCTTTTTTTCGTTGGTTAAACCCTTAACGCCTTTCAAAACCTTTGGAACAGAAACTCCTAAACGAGTGCACGCCTTCTCCAGCAACTCCTTAACATTAACAGCTTGTTTTTCATAAGATACCCCTGAAGTTTTACACACAGGGCAAATATTTCCGTTTAGAGTTCTTCCACATCTTGGGCAAAATCTTTCAAGAACAGTTTCGGAGTTGCAAGCGGCACACTTTATGCTGACTCTATAGGTTTTGCAGATTGGGCATTTGCGCTTAACGATCTCTACAAAAATGTTCTCCCGTTTAGCTGCCTCTAAAATATCCCTATGGGAACCCCCAGCCAACCCTACTGGAAAGAGAACATGCACTAGAGGAGCCATTTCCCGCCTCTTGGCTTTTTCAGGACGCCCCATTCTTGCACCAACAAAGGTTGGAGCCTTTTCCCTAACCGCCACGCCAGAAAGCCTTCCGATAGCCTCTAAAACGGTTTCATGGGAAGAGAATTCTATATCTTTAGATTTGCAACTGAGACAGAAGGCAAAGGCGCAAGCCTCATCATTTTCAATAACAATCTTTCCTTCTGAAACTTTATGGGGAAGGCAGATTTTTTCTAATGCTTTTTTAACATCATCCGCCATTTTACCAGTAATCCTGTGGACGACATTCCCTTTAATCTCCATTTCCGAAGTAAAAAGCCACTTTCTTAAAAGCTCAAGTTCCTTAATATCGTTGAGGTTCGACCAGAAAAACGTAAAAGCTGGGTGAAGAGGTAAATGCGCTTTTAGGGACAAGGCAATGGCCTCCTCAAAATTAGGCTTTTTCGTGAAAGGATCATCCAAAAACTCTTTAAGCCTTTCCGCTGAAACCTCAAGAGTATCAGCCGCCTTTTTAAAGTCACCACCGAACTCGTTTAAGATTGCTTTACGTAAATCTTCAGCCCACCATTCCTCAACATACCCGGAAGGACTCAGGCTTTTGCCTTGATAAAGGAAATCGCCGAAACTGACTAGAATGTCCCCAAGGAAAAGAATCTTTTCAATTCTGTCTTTTACAAGGTTAAAGTTGCTTACAGAAACTCGAACCACCGATCCGTCTTTTAACTTGACTATAGGTGGCTCCAAAGAATCAACTGGAACAGCGACGCCGCCCTTTCCGGGAAGCTCTAAACGTAACTGAGTGCCAGCAGCTATGAAGCCTTGAAGCACAAGCATCGTTGCTGGGTGAATGCCCACAGCGGTTAGCCCAGTGTTCCTAGCCCTTCCGTATCTTAGGCGGAATCCGCCGCGTCTAGATGGAAAAGAGAATATGGGGCGGCCGGCGACAATGTCGTCCATAAATCCTGCGGATTTCTTTTCAGACATTTTCCTAATTTCCTTAAGCCAATCCCAACCTTGAATTTCAAGCTTTTCAATTATTGCTAAAACTTTTGAAGCACGCCCAACAATGCCGTCATTTACAACTCGTAATGCGCCGCCACGGACCCTATTTGTTTCGACGCGTGGAAGATTGCGGTAGGAGGAAACCTCAACAGGGTCTGACTCTGTTCCTGTAACTTCCACGGGCAACCAGTTTAAAGCCTTTTTTAGCTCCCCGTCTGAAACATGATATTGAAAGCGGCTTACAGACCGCTCATAAAGTCTAATCTCCTCAATGAAGCGGGCAATCTCCTCTTCTGTAGGCTTATAGCGGTCAAGCCCTAGAATTCTACGGATAAAATCGCCGATGACAAGGGTTAAAGCTTGATCTGTCCCACCTGCAGAACGTATTGGCCCGGCAAAATAAATTGCAAGATATTTTGTCCTATCGCTGTTTTCTTTAATTTTAACTTTCGCAACTCCTTGCAAAGGAGCAGCCGTGAGGCCCTCTGTAAGAATTGCTAGGGCTGTGCGCACTGCTTGTTCTGCCGCAACTTCAGGTTCCATGTGCCCAAATTTACCATAAACAATTTCTTCCGCAACCTTGAAAGCTAATTCTTCCCTTGGAAGCTTGGAGCTCAATTCCCTGATTCTTTCGGCAACGCCTTTTGGACCAACAAGCCCCTCTACAAGGTCAGCCATGTCTCTTGCAATATCGCATTCTGGTTTAAATGCAGGATCAAGGCCTTTCTCTCTAGCCTTTCGGCATATGTCATATAGCTGTTTGAGTTGAAATTCTAGATTTTCCGTATATTTCTCGTAGTCCTTGCTCATTTGGGCGTTCAAGTAGCTCCCGTAGTTTATACCGCGGGTAGGGGTTTATTTTGGCTTTCTAACATGAAAAAGAAAAACTTATTGTCTTGCGGAAGAGTCAAAACCGTGGATGCTATACAAGATTTTGCAAATATTAGAAATTCATGTTTTGCAGCTTTTTATGCCTTCAACAATTTCTGAAACCTTATCCTTAACTTGCCCATTCTCGACAACATTCCCCGTGACTATTATGTTTGCACCTGCAGATGCTGCAGCCAAAGCTTGCGCTCTGGATTTTATACCTCCGCCAACAATTAGGGGCACATCAATGTAATGTCTAACCGCTCGAATCATCTCTTGAGGAACTGGCTTCTTGGCACCGGAACCAGCCTCTAAATATATGAAACGCATACCCAAATATTGCCCCGCCAAAGCATGGGCTACAGCCAATTCAGGCTTATCATACGGAATAGGAACTGCTTTTCCAACTATGCCTGCGGTTCCGCCCTCACCGACAATTATATACCCTAAAGGAATTGGTTCTAAACTGTACCTTTTAACCAAAGGAGCCCCTAAGACTTGCGCCCCCATTAGAAAGTAGGGATCCACTGAGTTTATAAGGGACATAAACCATATGGCATCAGCGTACCGGCTTATACTTGTAACATTATTGGGAAAAAGTATTACAGGGATTTTTACAAAGCGTTTAACAGTTTTAACCACGGCATCAAGGTGTCTCACTGAAACAAAAGTGGAGCCCCCTATCATAATAGCGGAGGTTCCGCTTACACTTGCCTTTTTAGCTATTGTCGAAGCTTGAGGAGGCGTTACCTTCTCAGGATCGATCAGGGTCATGTGGATTGACCCCTCAGATTTTATCCTGTCGAGCAAGTATCTTTCCACAGCGCCAACCATAAGCATCACTCAGCTTGTACCCTTAACCTCTGGCGCAGAGGACCCCTTCATTCCACCATAAATTTTGTCGGTAAACATGCAGTATACGTCAATCTCTCCTAGGGCACGTTTAACTGGAAACTCTTCCCTTGCACCACAACTGCCGCAGCTCACAACAGCTCGGTCTTCATCACGGAACAGTTCTACACGAACAGTTTCCTTACCGCAAATAGGGCAAGAGAAGAACTTTGGTAAATGCTTCTTTGGAATGCGGACGACTTTCCTCCTTCTTCGTCCCATAATCTAATCCTTCATATGGTGCTTGCGCCAACACTTTACCATTATTCTATCTTCGTCCTTAAATACTTGCCTAGTGCCTTAAACAATTGGGATGACCCCTTTGAATTTAACGCCATCCATTCTAGATTTAGACTGGGCAGAGGTGGAGACAAAAATAAAGCGTTTCATAAAAGACTATGTGGAAAAGTCTAAGGCTAAAGGCATTGTTTTAGGTTTGTCAGGAGGAATTGACAGCAGCACTACAGCAGCTCTTTCCGCCCTAGCCATAGGAGGAGACAAGGTTTTAGGGCTTTTACTGCCTGAAAAAGAAACTTATAACAAAAAGGACATAGAAGACGCCAAACTCGTAGCAGAAAAATTCGGGTTAAACACGGAAACCATCGACATAACACCCGCCTTAGAGGCGATTCAAAATACAATACCAGCTTTTAACCCTGAAGACAAATTATGCAAAGGCAATTTAAAAGCGCGAATACGAATGGCCTACCTATACTATTACGCTAATAGGCTTAACCTAACAGTGTGCGGAAGCTCAGATAAGTCGGAAACAATGATAGGCTACTTCACTAAATGGGGAGACGCCGCCGCGGACATTGCCCCCTTAATGGATCTTTACAAAACCCAGGTTCGAAAGCTTGCAGAACACATAGGCTTGCCAAGAGAAATCGTGCAAAAACCGTCATCGCCAGCTTTGTGGCCTGGGCAAATAGCGGAAGAAGAAATAGGCCTAAAATACGAAGTCCTCGACCTCATTTTATATGGACTAGAACATTTTATGAAGACAGAAGAAATAGCTCACCAGTTGGGCTTGGAAAAGGCTACGGTGGATAAAGTGAAGGACAGATGGAAAAGTATGGAGCATAAAAGGAGAATGCCCCTAACAACAAAAATTCAGTATAGAACCGCCGGATTCGATTTTAGACTTCCCCGCACAACGTAAAACTCTAAAGAAGGAGACGTAAAACATGAAGGAAACATTCAAAATAGCCTTGGCACAGATAAGCTGTCGAAGAGGAGACAAAAAAGCAAACCTGCATAAAATGGAAGAATATGCAAAAAAGGCGAAAAAACAAAACGCGGAGCTTGTGGTGTTTCCGGAACTTTCGTTAACAGGATATACTGTGCGAGATGAAATCTACGAGCTAGCGGAAAAAATACCAGGCCCCTCAATAAGCATTATTGAAAAAATGACTAGAGAAATCGGCATACACGTAATTTTCGGAATGCCAGAACTCAGCGAAAAAACAGAGGCAACAATTTACAACTCCGCTGTCCTAATAGCTCCAGACGGCTTTATCGGGAAATACCGTAAAATGTATCTGCCAACCCACAGCGTTTTTGAAGAGAAACGTTATTTTAGGCCAGGATATGATGCTGGTGCTTTTGAAACTGAGCTGGGCAAAATAGGCTTACTCATATGCTATGACATCTTCTTTCCAGAGGCAAGCCGACTGACACGTCTAGAAGGGGCAAAACTTATAGTTTGCATTTCAGCTTCACCATCCGTCCGCAGAACATACTTTGAAACCTTAACAACTGCAAGAGCCATAGAAAACGGAGCCTTTTTGGCATATGTTAACCTCGTAGGCGTAGAAGATGGACTGCAGTTTTGGGGAGGAAGCAGGCTCATCAGTCCAAACGGAAATATTATTGCAAAAGCAGGACATGACGAGGAAAACCTTGTTGTCGGCGAGGTCAACTACGCTGACATTAGACCTGTGGAAATTTTTGTTCCCACATTGAGAGACTTACGCCCAGAAATTTTCGAAAAATTGAAGATAAAAACTGAAACGCTTTAGGATTCACATCAGCACTAAATCACAGTTAAATCACATACCCTTTGAGACATCACAGGAACCCCCAATTTTATGGAGAATCTTCAAATAACCGCGTATCATCACGCGTGACTTAAACGTGATATGTGATATCGCACGATCACAATTATTAATACGTCGCAACAAGCTCGCCTAAACCTCTCTCCTAAGAGCATATTAATCTTCATAAGGCAACTAAATTTAGAATTCAAGCGTCACAAAAAGGACACTTCCTTTTTGTGCAAATTCTTTCTACAAGGCTAAAGCCTCTGAACACCTGAGAAAAACATTTTATCCTAGTTGTAGGTCAGGTTAAAATCTTGCAGAAGCATATTGTCTTAGATGTTTAAATCGGTAAATATCAACTTTTTTAACCTAAAATTGTAAAAAAAAGAATTTAAGGCGGCGCTTTTACATTTTTAGTTGTAATTTTTCCTTTTAACATGTTTAAAGCTCGAACTTTAATATGATGTTCTCCGATAACCTTTAAATTCTCTTGTATACAAAAATGTATCCATTGAAGGGAACACGGGATGCAAAAAATGAAGCTAAAAGAAAATGTCCAAATATGGCTAAAAAAGTCTTTAGAAGACCCCATTGTAAAAATATTGGCTAAAACAAGTCACTTAACAAAAACTCAGCTTGAAACACTGATAATTAATATTTTAGCAGAAAATATTGCGGGTAAACCACTTAAATATGAAGAAAAAGCCAGATTACGGCTAACAAAGGCAAAAATAAGCCGCGGAGCTTTTAACAGAACCTTAAAACAGGCTGAAGAAAACGTCATAAAATCAATCTACACGGTACTACTTTTAGGATACTTGGGAATCTTTGAAAGCACAACTTTAGACCCATATATCGAAATATCAAACAAACTACAAGAATATGTAGAAGCACACAAGAACATGCCAATAAGCAATGCACAATTGGAGGAACAGGTAAAATTCCTAAAAATTCTGCGAGAGGGGCTTGAAACAAGCCTAAAACAGTTGGCAAATCCTTCGGAAGGGCTTCCGTGACGTCACAAATCACAAAATAGTTAAGCAGAGTCACTGCTTGTGGCAAGCCAAAACTCAAAGAAAAAGGCCTAAAGGCTAAAAAGCAACTTTAAGAAGGCGTTTCAGCAGTGCGTGTTTTTATCATAGTAAGAAAAGATTATTGTGATGTGTGACGTCATAATGCCATCATGGGTGGGAATACCATAATCTTTAAATTTTGTTTATGATAGACTGTGATGTGTGATGTAACATGACGAAATCACGCAAGCACTACATGAGAACGCGAGGGATCTTGCATGAGTGAAGTGATATTGTTTCTTGCAGTGGTTTTCTTCGCTGTGGCAGTTGGTGCCGCTTTTGAGTATTACAGGCATATTGTGAAGGTTAAGGTGGAGTATGAGAAAGCTAAGAGAGCTTTTAATGATGTTATTTTAAGCTTCAGTAGAGAGCTTAAGCGCACTGCTGAAACATTGGGATCCGTCTCCTACAAGGTTGATGCAGCATCTTCAAGGAGCAGTGAAGCCCTTAAAAGGGTGGAGAATCTTGAGGGGAAACTCGGCGGTTTAGAGGCAAAAGTCAGTTTAACACCAGAAGAATTGCAGAAGTTGCAGGCGAAACTAGATGAAGTGGAACAAAAGACCCGTGATATTGTTGTATCACAGGAGAATTTAACAGCTAAGGTAGCGTCTTTAGAGGAACAAGCACAAAAATTGTCGATGGTTCCTGAGCCCAGTGTCGAAGCAGTTATACCTATAAAGCGGGAAAAAGCGTTGGCGCCTCTGACGGAAACAGAGTTGGCTGTGCTTGAAATGTTGGCTGCAGAGGGTCCCAAAACCGCGCCTGAGATTAAGGATAGAATTAAACTCAGTAGGGAGCATACTGCTAGATTGATGAAGAAGCTTTATGAGGAAGGCTATTTGGAGAGGGATTCGAGTAAGATTCCTTTCAAATATGGGGTTAAGAAAGAAATGGAGAAGCTTTTAAAGAAAACAGAGGCTGGCGCAGCATAATAGCTAAAGTTGAAGAGAATGTTGTTGTCTTAAGCTTTTTAGTCGGTTTTCCATTTCGGAAATGCTTGAGGATGAAGGAAACTCATAGTCTTTTGTTACCCTGTTGAGGTATTCTGGATAGTGGGTTACTTTTATTGGCACAGCGAATCTTATTTTTGGTTCAGAAATCAACAGGGCTTCGCCTACGTCTAGCATTTTAATTTCTGTGTCGCTGTATTCCAAATAAGGAGTGCTTTCAGTTAGGTAAGCTCGGTCTCTCCGCAGTTCTGTTTTCATGATGATTTTTGTCCATAACTCGGCGAAAACATCAAAGTTTATCCTTGAAGGCCTTGGGGTTACAGCGTTAAGTCCTACGCGGTATTTTCTATATGTTAGTGCAATGTCTGAAAATATTGTCCTAGGCTTGTTTGGATCCAAGAATTCATGGGCCTCTTCAAGGGTTATTAAAAGCGTTGGAAGTTTCAGCCATTCCTCATAGTTTTCCTCCCACATATGCTTGTAATGGTTTGCAACAGCAGAAGCGGTGAGACACACAATCCTGTTTTGCTCCTCTGAACCCATTCCAGAAATGTCCACAAGACAGGTTACGCCTCGGCATATGTTTTGGACAACGCTGTCGATGAAACTATAGTCAGAAGCAGGGAAAAGCTCTCCAGACAACGATGAAAGCTTCAGCATTAAAGCCTCAATGACATGTTTCATTTTATAGTCAGCCAAGCGGCCTACACCAGCGTATCCTTCAGCACTGTAAGCTTCTCTAGCCTTCTCAATCCAAACTTTGCCTAGTTTCGCGTAAAGTTTCTTAGCAAGCCTCCATTGAGGGTAACCTATGTCGGGAAACATCATTACAAGCTTGCCAGGAGTGACCGTGTATAATCCTATAACCATCTTTCTGTCTTTGGGCGAATAATACTGAACTTTAGTAGGAAATAATGGGTGATCTTTAAGGCCTTTCTGGGGGCTGATTCCCTTTCCCTCAAGGAGTTGACCTGCAAAATCGAAGATTAGGGCTACTGTTTTTGGGCTGTTGTCGATGATTTGGGCGTTTAGGATGAGTTCAGCGTTTGTTTTACCTGAGCCCGTCATTCCAAACATGCCCATCATCAGCGGAATAGCCTCAATGTTTACACCCACAGAACCTAAGAGTTGGTCTCCTGATCGGAGGCGCCCAATTTCCAGCACTCCGGAAAGCTTGAGAACAGAGCCATCTTCTTCGCTTATGGTGTAAACTTTGTCACCGTAGTTTGGGTTAAATGTTGGAGAGCGCGCCTTTTCTTTACTTTTTTCCAGAAAGAGAACTGCCTCTACACTTCTGAAACTTGAGTAAGGTCCAAACGCTTCCTTGCCGTCAGCCTCTCGAAGTTGCTCAATGGTTTTTAGTGTGGAGCTACTTTGAGCATTAACGACCCTTGCGTAAAAGTTTCTTTCGCCAGAATCGATGCGCACAATCTGCCCAAAAGAAAGTGCCACTTGAGAATTTAGAAAGAAAAGCACTTTGTCCCCTTCCGTTCCACACACAAACCCTATTGGTTCACTCATGTTCTACCCACTCCCATTCAAACGCATGTTTTACTCCGTGAAGCTCGTCTGGGAAACTACAAGCCAATTCTTCAAGGCGAAGTAAATCCATTAAGCCCTCTTCCTTAAGAAAACTCTCAACTTTATCGTGGTAATGGAGAAGCATGACATCTGACGGACGGGAAAAATGATGGGCAAGGAACAGAGGAATAGGATATCCGAGACATCTTGGATCTTCAGAAATGAAAGTTAATGGGGAAAGAATTTCAACAACATTGCCGGCTGTCAAATATTCCATTATGTCGCAGCGAAAAATTCGTCCACTGTCCTGGCATAATTTTACCACGGAAACCTCACCGTAAAGGTGTTCATCTTTATTCGGTTCTTTAATGGATGGGTAAACCCAGAGGGGATAAGGGGAAAGCCCGCTAACTACAGCTATGAAATCTCTGCCTTTTTCGTCATGTAAAATTGGAGAGCTCTTACTTATAGCGAGGAGGCATATTGCCCTTTCTTTACATTCATCGTAAAGGGAAACTCTAAACTTTCTTTCGCCTCCGAAGTAGCTTCCCCCATCTAAAAGGACATAATCATTAGGGGTATGTCCGTCGTATACATCTTTAAATTTCTCATGTATAATTCTTAGAGCCGCCTGGCTTTCCAATTCTAACCTATAATCTTCAAGGATTCTACGACGGACATGGATATCCCCAACAGCAGAATACAACCTCTCCTCGTAACCCCATTTTACATCATGACCCTTAACTAGGGCGTATGATGGCCGCATAAGGTAAATGCCCCAATTATTAGCCCTCTTCAGCGTTCTTGTCGAACAGTCCACAGCCAAAAATTGTCCTTCGTAATTACTTACTTTTCTAAGAGGCTTTATCCGCAGAGGATCTGGCTTAACTGAAATTGCGGGCTCTCCTCGTAGCTCCATAGAACTTGCAACACGCCCTTTTTCAACATAGGTTTTAAGTTTCTCTCTAATATTTGTCAAGTCTTCCATTATTTTAGCATCCATCATAATTGTCCCATGCCGATGTATTAATTAACAAATAGGAGAGAAGGCTTATCAAGTTATTTGCTGCTTTATTGTGGGATTTGGAATGCTTGGTGCAATCCTATATTTTAATCTGTTTGAATTACCAGCCTTAACAAGCATTCCTTTATGTGTCATTCTAAAAAGGTAAGTTGCCACCGTGCTGAGGTTTATCGGTTCCTTAAACTCACGCTCATAAACCTCTTGAACCTCCTTTGAAGAAAACCAAGCAACAGGAAAATACTTTTGAATCAAAAATCTCAGCCTATCATATTTTGAATCTTCATTACTCATAATGTTAATGCTTGGATTGGTTTCACTACTGGAAACACCGCCTAACAATTCAACCAAATCTAATATGCGAAGTGCTTTATCCCGCGTCACTTGACCCTCAAAGGCTATGCTATACTTGTTGCCTTCACTGTCAAATACTTCAATACGCATTTTCTTCGCTGGCATCTAAAGTTAAGCACCTTCGGTTCTTCACAACTTTACACTTCACAAGTTATAGCTGTTACGGTGAATAAGAGAAAATTAAAACCTTTAAATTAGGCATTTTAAGGAAAAAGAAGGGAAAATTTCCATTTTTTTAAAATACAAGCTTCACATCTTATCCAAAATAGCTTTGTGAAAAAAAGAAAATAATATTTTGTTGTTTCCAGTAGAAACTAAGGGGTGGCTTATTCACATCTTAAAGACATAAAAAAGTTAACGATTATGGAAAAGAGGTTTAAAAAGCGACAAAAACAAATCAACTTCACATGGTGTTTGCAAATTGTGAAAGTGAATAAGCTATCACATTTTCTTTTTGAATTTAAAGTGCTGGCTAAAACAATATAAAATCATTGGAAAAATGATGAAAATATATAGTTGCAGAGAAAGAGTCACCCCATGTTTTCCACTGGAAAAGCAAGAGGGGACTTTTAATTTTAAAATAATATGTTGTAACAATTTTCTTATTTTATTTAGATTTTTTTACAGTAAGATTTTTGTTCTTTAAACTGTTCTTACCTTTCAGAGTATATTTCTTTTAGATAGAAATCACAATTTTAACTTCTTACTTCAGAGATTTCCAGTTGAAACTTAGGGGTGCCTCCCTTTTCCTTTTTTGCATACTAAGTCTCCTACACTTTTTAGAATTTTTAGGCTAATTATTCACTTTTCTGTATGATATGCCTTATTTTGTTAGCCTTAAAGTAAGACATTACCTCCGCTTCAAACTTAAAAAGGGAGAAATGGACCAATGGACAACGAAAATATCCTTGACGAAGTTTTCAATAAATTTTTCACTAATACAAGTATTTTTAGAGATAGGGAGGTCCTTCGTCACGATTACTTACCTGAAAGGCTACCTCATCGTGAGGAACAGATTAAACATCTTGGGGAGGTAGTTGCTCCAGTTCTAAAGGGTGCGAGGTGTTCAAACATTTTTGTGTATGGGAAAACTGGAACGGGAAAGACTGCAGTAACAAAATATGTGCTGAACAGATTGGAGGCTAAGGCAAAAGAAATTAACGCGCCTGTTGACTTTTGTTATGTCAATTGTCGCTTGGCGGGTACCGAATATCGCATTCTCTCCAGTTTATGTCAGAAGGTTCGACTTTTTGTTCCCTTTACTGGTTTATCTGTTGGAGAAGTGTTTGATAGGTTTAGGAAAGGCTTAGATGAACTGAAAACGATTTTTATGGTGGTCCTAGATGAAGTAGACGCCCTAGTAAAGGCTAGAAGCGACATCCTTCTATATGAGCTTACGAGGATTAATGAGATGTTGTCCCACAGCAAAGTTTCAATTATTGGAATTTCCAACGACTTGAGGCTTAAGGAATTTCTTGATCCGCGGGTTTTAAGCTCCCTTAGCGAGGAGGAAATCGTTTTTAGACCATATGATGCAAGCGAATTAAGAAATATTCTTTTCGAACGTGCACAAGTGGCCCTCCGTGAAGGGGCTTTAAGCGAAGGAGCCTTAAGCCTCTGTGCAGCTTTGGCAGCAGCTGAACATGGTGATGCTCGACGAGCTTTGGATTTGCTTCGGGTTGCTGGTGAGGTTGCGGAGCGTAGGGGTGCGAGTATTATAAACGAAGAGCATGTTAGAGAGGCGGAGAAACTTATTGAACATAACCGTGTTGTGGAAGCTTTGGCAAACCTAACTTTACATTCAAAGCTTGTGATTTTGAGTGTATTTCAAATGGTTAAGGCAAATGGTTATCGCGCAGTGACAGGTGAAATATATGAAGTTTATAATGAGCTCTGCGGAGAATTAGCGGTAACTCCATTAACGCAGCGGCGTGTAAGCACTCTGGTTAATGAGCTGGACGCGTTGGGCTTGTTGAATGCACAAGTTGTAAGCATGGGGAGATATGGACGGACCAAGAAGATTCGGTTAGAGGTTACGCGTACACTTATTAGAGAAGCATTCTCTAATGATGCTAGGCTTGGGCGCCTGATTGATTATGACCCTAAATGTCTTTCAAAAAATGCAGGTTGTAGGGATTGAGGATGGAAGTTTTAAAAAAGGAGTTACTAAAAAGGCGCTTCTTGTAGCAGTACTCTTCAAAGGATTGGAAATTGAAAATGTAAATTTTGCAAAGATAGAAGTTGACGGTTTAGATGCAACAGAAAAAATTGTTAAAATCCTAAATGAATGGAAATTTGATGCAGTTATGCTTGCTGGAGTTTCTTTTGCAGGATTCAACATCATTGACCCTAAGGTTCTCTTTAAGAAATTTGGAAAGCCCGTAATCATTATTTTGCGAACGAAACCAGACAATAAAGCGATAAAGCGTGCTCTTCATGCCCATTTCAAGGATTGGCAAATCCGCTGGAGCGTATTTGAGAAATTAGGCCCCATTCGAAGAGTAAAGGCTTTAGCTGAAGAAAATCCCCTCTACTTTGAAGCCTTGGGTGCGGATGCCCAGTGGACTAAACACCTTATAAAAGCCTTAGCAGCTTGCGGCAGGGTACCTGAACCTCTCCGAGTTGCGCGGCTGGTTGCCCGCGGACTAAGTTAAGTGAATGAAAGAGTTTTAACACCCAATGTTTGAAGGTTCACTACAGGAACTAAGCCTGGTGTTGGAACAAAACCAAGCCTCCTCATATAATCCGTCTGCAATTGCCAACACCCTGAATTAACAACTAAAACTCCTCGATAATTTGCATATCCTAAAGTATGCACGTGGCCTGCATGGAAAATGTCTGGGACGCGTTCAATAACCAAAAAATCCCTCCTTTCAGGTGACAAAGGCGTTTTTCCGCCATAAACAGGCGCTAAATGGCGACATTGCAGAAACAAAGTCATAGCCTTCTCCGGATGGGTATAATCTATTCCAGGAACTGTGGATATAACGTCGTCGAGGCTGCGTCCATGATAAACTAGTACTTCCACTTTATGTAGACTGATAAAGCTTGGATTTCCCACAGAGTAAACTTTTCTTGACTCTTGCAGTGTTTCAAGGAATGCATTTGAAATTGGCGGTTGAGGCAGAGCTTTTCTTGGGGCATCATGATTTCCAGGTATAATTACCACTTCAATGTATTCTGGAATTTGTTCAATGAATTTTGCAGCCAGCCTATACTGCCCATAAACATCTTTAACTGCCAATTCCTTAACTTGGTTTGGGTAAATTCCTATCCCGTCGACGATGTCTCCTGCTATCAAAACATATTTTACATGGCTTGCTATTTCTCGCATCTCTTCGTTCCCATATTTGCCATTAAGCCATAAAATGAAACGGTCGAATGCTTCCTTCTGAAACATTGTGCTGCCCACGTGCATGTCTGATGTGAGTGCTGCATAAACTGGGACTGAAGCCTTGTTCTGAGATTTTTGGGCTACTTCAGGCATGATTATGTCTTCAGCAATTAGCAAATTGCCTCTTGTTTTTGTAACACTTACGCATATCACTTGATCCAACAGGAGCATCCTTGCCTTGTTTAAAAGTTCTGTCGAGGCGTTCTGGGGCACAAGCACCATGGCGTTTGCAGTCATGTCTTCAATGGTTAGGAAAACTTTTTGTTTGTGTTCTCGCTTTTCAGTGATCATGCCGATTACTTTAAGCTTGGTGTTGGGCGGTGCCTTTAAGGCTTCAACAATTGATGTCGCACTCTTAACATCTATTCTCTGCCTCAAAAGCTTCTCAATACGCCTAAACCTGTCTCGAAAATATTCCAGATAATCCTCCATTGTTCCACTTGAGCTCAACTTGCTGCCAAAATCCTCAATTATATTAAGATTTGCTTCCACTTCTTTTGCATAAGGGCGAAAGAGCTTTTTCCCCTCTAGGATCTGTTTTGGGGGCTCCTGCTCAATTGCGGGTAATTTTTTGGCTTCTTCTATCTTTGGCTGAGCTAAGCCTTCTTCAATGGGTTCCAGCTTCTTTGTAAGCTCTTCTAGAAACCTTCTTTCAATGAACAAGGGCTTGTCTTTTAGGGTTTCTATTTTTTCCAATGCTCTATTTACAACTTCCACAGGGTCTTCCACTGCGGCTATGATGTTTAAAAATTCAAAAGCTTCCTTGTTTAGCTGATAACCTGCTGTAAGCGTTAATTCCACAGCTTTTTGCAGCTTTTCAGCGTTGTTCATAGTTTAATGTTTCTCCAGTCCTGCTTTTTGGGAACCACCACATACCCTTCTTCCTCGTCGCCTAAGGCTTCTGTTAAGCCTTGCATATGAAGGTAAGCTGTTAGGGCGGCGGTCACCGCATCAATTTCATGAGGCTTTAAAGCGCGCACTTTTAGGCTTCCTTCTAGGCTCATGCTTTCTAAAGTTTTTTGGGCTTCTCTCCAGTCTTTTAATGGCATGTTAAGCGCCTTGCGAGTTGATGTCGGGTGCACTTCTATTGTTTCTATTCCTTTTTCCGTTATTAACCTATTTAGCTTGATTGCGCGAAGGGTTAGCCTCTTCATGGCTGGCAAGCCAGGTGGGAAAACGCGGTATCCCCTTCTTATTAGCTCCTTGTCCGCTTTTCTGAATAAGCCCTTTTTTGGGAGTTTAAGGGGAGCGTCGATTGCTACAATTGTGGGCTTAATACGCGTGATTTTTTCTATAATTTCGTTATCCGTGTAAATGAGCGCAGTTTCCACCATTTTGTTTTCCCATAAAGCCCATCCTGTGGGATTTTTCTGTTTGCCAGCCAAATCTATACCAATTATAACTTTATTTTCCAATATCGACACCAGTACTTAAGTTTATATATTGAATACTTGTTTTAGATGTGTTAATATATTTGCAGCCATGTATACATTATGGTGATTGTAATGGGCGAAGTTCGTAAGGTTCAACGCACTCCAAGCGGCACTTTCTTTGTTTGTATACCTAAGGATTGGGCTGAACGTTATGGTTTGAAACGGGGCTCCACTGTTGCTGTAAGCGAAACAAGCGACGGTAAACTTCTTATAGACCCTAAATATGGTGCTGTTTCTTCTCCCCGCGTTGCAATTTTAAAGCCTGTGCCTTATTTGAGCCGCGAAATTACCGGGAAGTATTTGCTGGGCTTCGACATTATCCGTGTGGAGGGAAAAGAACGCATTAGCTTTGAGGTGCGAGAGGATGTTAAGAAGACTGCTAGCCGCCTCGTGGGCTTGGAAATAGTTGAGGAGGATTATTCAAAAATAGTTTTGCAGTGTTTACTGGAACCTTCGAGTTTTCCACCCGATAAGATTCTCCGAAGGGGCTACACCATTGCCGCTGGCATGCACCGTGATGTTGTTAATGCACTGGTGAGTGGAGATGTTTCTTTGGCTAAAAGTGTTATAGCCCGCGATGAGGAGGTTAACAGGCTTTACTTTCTTCTTATACGCATTCTTAGAACCATAATTCAGAACCCAAGCTTAAGCGAAAAGTTGGGGGTTCAGCCAATTGAATGCTTAGATTACCGTTTGACGGCGAGTTTGGTGGAGAACATCGGCGACGAGTGCGTGCGCGCCGCATACAAGGTTGTGGCGCTTAAAGGAGCAAAATTAACTGAGGACTTGAAAAAGACATTTGTCGAATTTCACGCAACGTGTTTCGAATCCCATGAAAACGCTTTGAACGCCTTCTTGGCTGGTGATGTTGCACTAGCCGTAACTGTAGGCGCCATGCGTGAAAAGATTATAAAAATTTTCGATGTTCTTGAAAAGAGCACTAAAGCACAAAGCCCCGACATAGTGCCCCACTTTCTAGCTACTGCCTCATCCCTAATGCAGATCTACGAACACAGTGTAGACATAGCAGACTTAGTAATGCCTAAGAAGCTACAATCTCAAAGTATATGAGGTTGTCTGCTTGCATTTGCCAGAACCCGGCAAAAAACAGTACCACATTGCATGTGGAAAAGGCGACTTGGCAGAGTATCTGCTTGTTCCAGGAGACCCTGATCGTGTTCCAAAGATAGCTAGATTTTGGTATTCATCAAAAGAAATCTCCTGCCACCGTGAATTTCGAAGCTTTACAGGCAAATACAAAGGAATTCGGGTTTCCGCCATATCCAGCGGCATCGGACCAGCTTGCATGGCCATTGTGGTTAACGAGGCTTCCGCTTTGGGAGTTCACACCTTCATCCGTGTGGGCAGCACTGGCGCCATACAAAAAGACATTAAATGCGGAGACCTTATAATTTCTTCAGCCGCTGTTCGCTTAGACTGCACAAGCAACTGTTACATTACGCCCGAATACCCTGCCGCAGCCAACTATGAAGTTTTATTAGCGCTAATTGAAGCAGCTGAAACCCTTGGCATAAGCAACTATCATGTGGGCGTAACCGCCACAACCGCAGACTTTTACGCTGGGCAAAACCGCTCGCCCACGTCTCGCATGCCACTTCAGCAAACCGGAAGTCTTATTGCGGTGATGCAAAATGCTGGGGTGCTCAACTTTGAAATGGAAACCGCAACCTTATACACTTTGGCAAGCCTAAAGGGTTTAAGAGCAGGCTCCATATGCGCCGTATACGCCAACAGATGCACCGACGAATTCAAACCCGGAGAAGGCGAAGAAAGCGCCATAAAAACTGCCAACGAAGCAGTAAAAATCCTCCACGAATGGGACAACAAAAAAGCTGGGAAAAAGAAAAAGTGGCTTTACCCATCGCTAATAACAACTGTGTGAAAACCCTTTTAGACAACCAAAACACTTTCTACAATGCCCGACGTGCCGGGGTGGCGGAGTGGTTATCGCGCTGGCCTCGAGATCCAACTGGCCTAATAACTAGGGGGTTAAGAGAGAAAAAGGACAAGCAAGCCAGTGGGCCTTCGGGCTCGCAGGGGTTCGAATCCCCTCCCCGGCGCTTATGCCGAACCATTAAGTCTGTCAACTTGTATTTTTAACGGAAGGTTTTTTGGAAAGGATACTGTTGATATTTGAGAGATAAAGTGAAATAACATGAGTAGAGAACAGGATTCTAGTAGAAAAGCAAAAGAGAGCGCTCGTCGTAGCAAAGAGAGAGGCCGCCAAACTAGACGAACTCGTGGTGGAAAGAAACAGAAGAGAAGATAATAGTGGCAAAGTGGTGTTGGGTGGCCCTTCCACACTTTTGTTCCCCCTAAAACAAATATTCATAGTTTCATAACGTTTGTTAAAGATGCTTAAAGTGAGGGATTTGCCATACTTGAGTTTCTCGCTTTGTTTTTGCTAGGTTTTATCGTGGGGCTTAGCGGTGCAGTAATTCCTGGTCCTCTTTTGGCATTCGTCGTCTTCGACGCCGTCAGAAAACGTAAGGTTACAGGTCACTTCGTTATCGCAGGGCACGTGGTGTGGGAGACTCTTATAATTTTTCTAATTCTTTTCGGTCTTGGTAGCATAATATTGCAGTATAAACTGTTTGTTTACGTGGTTGGCGGGACGGTTCTGGTGTTGATGGGCGCGCTTATGGTTAAGGGCATAGGTGAAGTAAAAATTAAAGAGTCAAAAGTTAGCTCATCCCTGCTAGGCGGGATTTTCTACACCGCTTTTAACCCCACTCAGCCTCCATGGTGGGCTTCTGCTGGATTGGCTTTGCTCCTTCAAGGGTATGAACTTGTAGGAAGCATCGGCATAATAATAGTAACAGCGGGACATCGGCTCGCCGACCTAATTTACTATTTCCTAATATTTTACATAACCTGCAAATAGGACAGATTTGTTGCCCCACGGCAAAGGTAAATAGCCTTAACCCTTGGAGTTTTTGTCGTGGCGCTTGGCGTCTATTTCATAATCAACGGAATTATAAAGTAGGCGTGTGCAATAAAATGAGGGGTTGTTTATTTTAGGAGTAAATCGCCTTTCTTTTTGACGTAGCCGACGAGGCCTCCCGCTTCTAAAATCTGTAAAAGCTGCTGTGGGAAAGGCTTAAACTTCGCTTCCAAATTGCGCGTTACGTTTCTCACGGTGCTTTTTGCAATGTCTATTTCCAGCAGGTCCGCCTCAAAAGTTGAATCTACAAACGTTTCGTCCACAACAAGGGCGGGCAAACCCACGTTTATAGCGTTTCTGAAAAAAATTCTCGCAAAAGACTTTGCAACTACGGCGGATATGCCGGCTGCCACCATAACCCTTGGAGCTTGTTCCCTGCTGGAGCCGCAGCCAAAGTTTTTACCTGCAACAACTATGTCGCCTGGCTTAATTCTAGAAACAAGCGTAGGGTCTATATCTTCGAATATGTGCTTCGCCATATCTTCCACAGAGACGGATCTAAACTTGTATCTGCCAGCTATGACGAGATCCGTGTTAACGTCGTCTCCAAGTTTAATCACTTTTCCCTTAAACATGCCCCTATTCCCTCAAATACTTTCTAGGATCAGCTATTTTTCCCTCTAAGGCTGTGGCCGCAGCTGTTGCAGGGCTGGCTAAAAATATTTTTGCGCTTGGATCTCCCATTCTTCCTGTGAAGTTTCTGTTCGCTGTGGATACTGCTATTTCCTCAGGGGCAAGCAGTCCCATATGGGCGCCCACACATGGCCCGCATGTTGGAGGGCCTATGACGCAGCCTGCCTTTAATAAAGTTGTAATAACGCCGTTTTCTATAGCCTTCTCATAAACTTGTCTGGAAGCAGGAATAACCACGCATCTTAAGCCTTTCTTTACCTTTTTGCCGTTCAATATTTTTGCAGCTATTTCTAAGTCTTCAAGTCTGCCGTTAGTGCAGCTTCCTATAAATACCTCATTTACCTCCGTGTTTTCAACCTCTGAAACTGGGGCAACATTAGAGGGAAGCGGAGGTTTAGCAATAAGGGGGTCTAGGCGACTGCAGTCTAAATCTATTTCCCTAAAATAAACCGCATCCCTATCAGGAGTGAAGGGCTCTACTGGGAATATCGCGGCTTTTGCGCCCATTTCAGCGGAAAGATTAGAAATTGTGGCCTTAGAAGATTGGGAAAGTTTTGGCGAAAGTTCGTCGTGATATTCAATGGCCATGTAACTTGCGCCGTCTGTGCCCAGCTCTTTTAGCAAAGCAAGGGCTATGTCCTTTGAAAAAACGCCTAAACCCAAAATGCCCTTGAGCATAACCTTTATGCTTTCTGGAACCTTAAACCATAACTTTCCAGTTGTAAGTGCAAAAGCGGCGTCGGTGCTGCCGACGCCTACTGCAAATGCCCCTGCTGCTCCATGAATAGTGGTGTGAGAATCTGCTCCGACCACAACGTACCCGGGTTGCGCAAAATGGTGATCCATGACTACTTGGTGGCATACGCCTTCTCCTACGTCGAAGAGTTTAATGCCGTGGAGGGCGGCAAACCTCCTCATTTTTTTATGCAGAATGGAAGATTGTACAGAAGGGCTTGGCGCCGCGTGATCAATGAAGAGCGCACTTTTACTCGCTAGTTTTAGGGTGGTTACGCCGAACTCGCTTATTGCGTCTATCATTAAAGGAGCTGTTCCATCATGGGCAAAAACAAAGTCAACATTGGCTACGACAAATTCTCCAGGCTCCACACGCTTGGCTTCCGAAGCTTTGGCGAGGATTTTTTCAGCGGTTGTTGCCATACTTCAAAGTTCCTTTAAACTTGTATGTTTTGCCCCACGTTTAAGCTAACTTGGTAAAACCATAACATAGCCTTTATATAAACATGCATGGTTAAAAGCCCTTTTTCTGCCTTTTTGTGAGGCAACTTTTAAAAGATAGCAATTGCTGCTACAGCCACTGTAAATGTATCAGTTGGAACATAAACGGTTATTTTTTGTTACAATTATGCCGTAAAAGTTAAAAGAAAGATTTTTGCTTAAAACCCCTTCATTTAAGGTGAAACTATATGAAAACTGCAAGGTGCCCCGACTGTGATTCAGAACTTAATCTTTCAGGAGAGGTTGTACAGGGGGAAATTTTAAGTTGCCCAGGATGCGGTCTTGAACTTGAAATAGTTGTGGTGAACGGAGATTCTGTGGAATTGCGAGAGCTGGTAATCGAGGGCGAGGATTGGGGAGAATAGCCATCTCTGTCCAATGCTCTGCAAATTCCTAAAACACTGTTATACCTTTTTGATGGACGCTAGAAGGCTGAGAAATGAGCATTGGGCTTTTATGTGATTACCTTGAAATTGATGAGATAGGCATAAAGGCAACTGCAGAAAAGTTAGGCATAAATTTAACCTACATCCCCTTCCGTAAAATTTCCATAAAAATAGGCGACGACGGATATAAGGTAAGAAGCAAGGGAAAAGACTATTCCGAGACCATAGGAAATGTCAAGGTTGTTTTAAATCGAATACAGAGCAAAAACCGCAGACTAATGGCCGCAAGCTTCCTAGAGGCGCTGGATAAGCCCGCAATAAACCCTCTACCCGTCGAGTTCCTATGCTTCAGCAAGCTGCGAACCCTCCTATATTTACATAAAAACGGGGTTAAAATCCCAAAAACCGTGTTTATTCCATGCGATCCCCACGAAAAAACAAAAGACGGAACTGAAGTCCGCAGTGAGGAAGAAATCGCGGGATTGATACAACAGGAACTTGGCGAGAGCATGATCGTGGTTAAACCTGACGCTGGAACCCATGGAAGAGGAGTTGAACTTGCTGAAAATCGAGAAGAACTTTTAAAGATTATTGGAAAAAATGAATCTTCAATAATTAATCCTGTAGGTGTTTTTGTCCAAGAATTCGTCAAAAAATGGTTCTACGACCTAAGAATAATAGTTGCAAAGGAGAAGGGGAAAACCCCCTACTGTCATCCTAAAGCCATGGCTAGAGCAAGTTTCAAAGACTTCAGAACAAACACTTCCCTAGGCAATTTTGTCTTCGACGTAGACCTGCCACCCTACATCAGGGATACGGCTTCAAAATGCGGTAAAATCATCGGTAAAAATTGTGAGGCTTGGCTTATAGCGCTTGATGCAATGGTCTCTATTGGTGAAAATAAAGTTGTTGACGATGAGTATGTGAAGGCGGAACTTGAGAAACTTGCCGCACCCTTTGAAACTGTTAAAAAGGCTAGGAATGACCCGGCAAAAAAGAGGGGCTTCTCAAGCTGGAACAGGATGTTAGAAGAGTCCTTTCAAAATTATAAGTGCTCAGAGGCTTACGAGAATGTGAGAAAAGTGATTAACGAAAGTGTGGAGAAAAATAAATACAATGTTTTATTTCATGAAGCCAACTCATGTCCAGAGTTTTGGGAGCAAACAAGACTTGCAACCGGAGCCAATTTGGCCGAGTATCTGTTAAAATGTGCAAAAAGCATGATTACTTAGGAGGGGTAATGGAAAAGTGAGGGTTGGAATTGTCGGCGGTTCCGGATACGTGGGTGGAGAACTTCTGCGACTGCTGCTCTTCCATCCAAAAGTAGAGGTTACAGTAGCCACTTCTGACAAGTATGCTAACGAATACGTTTTCACGGTTCACCCAAACCTACGCGGGTTAACCCAACTAAAATTTGCCCCACTAGATCTGTCCATAATCAAAAACAACTGTGATCTAGTTTTTACGGCAGTTCCTCACGGCAGTGCCTTGAATCTTGTTCCGAAAATCCTTGAATCAGGCCTAAAAGTTATTGACATGAGCGCAGACTTTCGATTGAAAAACCCAGACGATTATATTAAGTGGTATGAGTGGAAACACACTCAAACTGAGTTGTTAAAGGAAGCCGTGTATGGTCTGCCGGAGTTGCACCGCCAAGAAATAAAAGACGCTAAGTTAGTTGCATGTGCTGGGTGTATGGCAACTGCCACTATTCTTGGATTAGCCCCTGTAGTTAAGGCGGGCATTATAGAAAAGGACAAGATTGTGGTTGACGTTAAAATAGGGTCTTCAGGTGCTGGAGCTAAGCCATCACTAGCGTCGCATCATCCAGAAAGATTCGGAGGGGTTCGCGCCTATAATGTTGTTGATCATAGGCACATAGCTGAAGTTGAGCAAGAGCTTAATCTCCTGTCAAGTGAACCGTTGACGATTTCGCTTACTCCCCATGCGGTTAACATGGTTCGCGGCATTCTCTCAACCATTCACGTGTTTTACTCGAAAAACCTGGCTTTAAATGAGGTTTGGCGCATTTTCCGTTCGCAATATGAAAAAGAACCGTTCATACGTCTTGTGAAATATAAGAAGGGTTTGTATAAGTTGCCAGATCCAAAAGTTGTTGTGGGAACGAATTTCTGCGATATTGGCTTTGAGATAGATTCTCGGGCTAACCGTCTAGTCATACTTTCAGCTATTGATAACATGGTGAAAGGTGCGGCGGGCCAAGGAGTCCAATGCCTGAATATAATGCTTGGCGTCGACGAAAAAACTGGGTTAGAAAATGCGGGTTTCCATCCGATGTGATTGCGATGTTAATTGTGGTTAAAGTTGGGGGAAGCATAGCAAAAGAAATTGCCTCTTCCGAGCTTGTTCAAGATATAAAAAACCTTCTGTCAGAGAATAAAGTGGTTGTTGTGCACGGTGGAGGCGATGAAGTTACAGAGATAGCGTCTAAACTCGGCAAGGAACAGAAATTTGTAGTTTCACCTGAAGGCTTTCGAAGTAGATACACCGACAAAGAAACTGCTGAAATATACACTATGGTGATTGCTGGAAAAATCAATAAGCAAATAGTCTCAATTTTTCAAAGCGGCGGAATACCCGCCATAGGACTTTCAGGTTTGGATGGTTCCCTTATACGGGCGAACCGCAAAAAGAAGATAATAATAGTTGACGATGCGAGAAGGAAAAGGGTAATAGATGGCGGGTATACTGGAAAAATAAGCGAAGTAAACGCCCGCCCAATACGTCTTCTCATAGAAAATGGGTATGTCCCAGTGATAGCTCCCGTTGCCCTAGGCGAAGAATACGAACCTCTTAATGTGGATGCAGATAGGGCGGCAGCCCATGTTGCAGGAAACCTCAAGGCAGATAAGATTGTGCTGTTAACTGATGTAGAAGGCTTACTGCTGGATAACCAAAAAGTGCCAAAATTAACCCTTTCAGAGGTGGAAAAAATCCTTCCAAAAATCGGCCCGGGAATGATTACTAAGGTTTACGCGGCCATGGAAGCTGTTAACATGGGAGTCTCTGAAGCCCTAATAGCTTATGGCTTTGGGAAGTTTCCAGTTTCCTCAGCGCTAAAGCATGAATGTGGGACGGTAATAACGCGTGAATGAAGGAGAAATCATAGAAACCGAAGATAAGTTCATGGCTAATGTGTACGCTAAAAGGCCTGTGGCCATTGTTAAAGGAAAAGGCGCATTGGTGTGGGATGTAAACGGTAAGGAATACATAGACTGTGCTGGAAGCTATGGAACATGCATTGTAGGTCACTGCCACCCTAAAGTTGTGGAAGCAATAAAAAAACAAGCAGAAACGCTGATTTCGTGTCACGGATCCCTTTACAATGACGTGCGGGCAGAACTTTTACAAAAAATTGTGCAAATCGCTCCTCAAGGCTTGAATAAGATTTTTCTCTCGAACAGTGGGGCTGAAACAGTTGAATGCGCCATAAAACTAGCTCGAAAATTTACAGGTAAGCCTGAAATAATCGCAATGATGGGTGCCTTTCATGGAAAAACCATGGGTGCGCTTTCTGCTACATGGGATAGAAAATACCGCGACCCCTTTAAGCCTCTTGTCCCAGAGTTTAAACATGTTCCAGCAGACAACTTGGAAAAGGTTGAAGAAGCCATTACAGAGAAAACAGCGGCAGTTCTTGTGGAGCCCATTCGAGGCGAAGGAGGAGTTAGAGTTCCCCCAGAAGGTTTTCTTAAGGGTTTGAGAGACGTTTGCGATGAAAAGAAAGTCTTGTTGATTTTCGACGAAGTTCAAACGGGATTCGGCCGCACTGGAAAAGTTTTTGCATGTGAACATTGGAAAGTAATTCCAGATATTTTGTGCATGGCAAAGTCTGTGGCTGGCGGCTTGCCGATAGGTGTAACCATAGCAAAAGAGGAGGTCATGGCTTCTTTAAAAGTTGGGGAGCATACAAGCACTTTTAGCGGAAACCCCCTTGTATGCGCAGCAGCATGTGCCGCAATAGAAGTGCTAATGAAAGAAAGACTTCCTGAAAGGGCTGCGACTTTGGGCGAGTATTTCAAGGGGCGGCTTGAAAACCTAAAAGCACATCACAAAATAATCCGAGAAGTCCGCGGCTTAGGCCTCATGCTTGGAGTTGAGCTACGGTTCGACGTTTTGAATGTGCTTATGGAATCCATGGAAAACGGGGTTATCATTCTTGACGCTGGAAAAAACGTTCTAAGGTTCTTGCCACCTCTGGTTATTGAAAAGGTGCAAATAGACAAAGTAATTTCCATTCTAGATATGGTTTTAGAGGAAGAGGAGCATGAAAGACTACGCAGTTCAACTCTTGACCAAAATGCTTGAGATTTACAGCCCTTCAGGAAAGGAAGAAAAGATTTCACGGTTTCTAGCCGAAGAAATGGCGAAAAACGGTTTCCACACGAAAAGGGACTGCGTTGGAAATGTTATAGGAGAAATTGGCAAAGACAAACCAGTCATCTTATTATGTGGGCATATGGACACAGTCGCTGGATATATTCCGGTGCAAAACAGAGGTAACAAGCTATACGGTAGAGGCGCTGTTGATGCGAAAGCCTCTTTGGCGGCAATGATTGCTGCAGCATCAGCCTTTGTCGCCGGGGGAAATTCGGCTAAAATCATAGTTGCAGGCGTGGTTGACGAAGAAGGAAAAAGCAGAGGCATCAAAAACCTTTTGAAAGAAGGTTTAACAGCTGATTACGCCATATTTGGAGAACCTAGCGGCGTTGAAAAAATAACCATAGGATACAAGGGAGATTTACGCTTTAAAATAGCGTGTAAGACTAGCACCGGTCATTCAGCGGCTAACATGCTTTATGAAAACGCTGTTGAAAAAGCATTTGAACTATGGAAGGAAATCCAGAAAATTCACCTCCCTTCGGAAAAACTTGAAAGCCCTTTTTACTCCATTACTTCATCTATAACTAAAATTGAAGGTGGTGAAGGGGATTCCACTATACCTTCCAAATGCCAAATCCACATTGACATGCGAATTCCCCCACAGTTAACCACCGCTCAGGTTTTTGAAGAAGTCTGCAAGCTTATTGGACAGTATCAAAAGGCTAATCCAAAAATCTCAATAAAAACCCAAATTGAGGATTCTGTTGAACCCTTCGAAGCAGACTCGAACTCGCCACTTGTTCAAGTGCTCTCACGATCCATTAGAGAGGTTAGGCATAAAGCTGCAATGCTTATGAGAAAGACTGGAACGGGAGACATGAACATTTTCGGCAGAGCCGCGAATATTCCCGTAGTTACTTATGGTCCAGGGGATCCAACTCTGAGTCACACAGAAAACGAATACATTGAAATTCAAGAGTTCCTCGATGGGATTGAGGTTTACAAAAGAGCTGTAGCTAGGCTGATTGGGAGCATGGATAAAGGGCATGAATAAATTAGGGTGCTGGTTTTCTCGTGTTACCTTGTTACATTAGAGAGAATTTCGTAAGTTTTAATGCTGTCCTTTTTCTCCACAACGATTATTGTGTCTGTCCAGCAGGAGATGAACTCTATGATGTTGATATTCTGCTCTGCTAAGAGTGATGTTAGAAATGCGACGACTCCCGGTGTGGCTTCAAGTTCTGCTGGAGAGTGTATGACAATCATGACGCAGTCTTCATGTTTCTGGAGAACGCCATTTATTTTGTCCAAGTTATTTTTATCTGTTAGATAAACAAATTTGCCTCCCAAGTTCACTTTTATTTTGTCTTCTGTTTCCAAAGGCTTGCTTGTAACCACCACAGAGTTTCCGTCATGAAGCGTTATAGTGCTCTCTCTTAAAATTTTGAGAACTTTTTCCTCTCTCTTATGCTTATGTTTCTGCAATTCCTCAGAGAATCTTCTTAAAGCTGCTTTTATTGCAACTATGTTTTTGATTTTCAATTCATTTTGGATTTGCCGGGATAATTCGCTGAGGTTTACGATGCCCTTTTCCAAGGCTTCTAGCACATAGGGCCTGTTTTTCAGGTAGTTCCTCACTTCTTGGGCTATTGTCACGAACGCTACACCGTGGAAGCATTGTATCAATTTGAACATTTAAAGCTTGTTCTGTAACAAATAAGTCACAAAGCTTAAAAAGGAGATGAAAAATTCGTGTCTAAAACAAAGCTAGGAGGAATAGAAAATAACTGAAAATGTGGTGTTGGCGTACTCTGGCGGATTGGATACTTCAGTAATGGTGAAGTGGATCCAAGAAAAATACAATGCAAATGTGATAACAGTTACTATAGATGTGGGGCAACTTGATGACCTAAATGAGATAGAAGAGAAGGCAAAGACCGTTGGAGCCCTAAAACATTACTCAATAGACGCAAAAAACGAGTTCGTAACTAAATATGTTTTTCCGGCAATAAAGGCAAACGCCCTTTACGAAGGAAAATATCCACTAAGCAGCGCCTTGTCCCGTCCATTAATCGTTTCAAAACTTGTGGAAATCGCAAAAAAAGAAGGAGCAAGCGCAGTGGCTCACGGATGTACTGGCAGAGGAAACGATCAAGTTCGCTTCGACGTAACTATAAAGTCTCTGGCTCCTGGCCTAAAAATTATTGCTCCGGTCCGAGAGTGGGGTCTAACACGAGATGAAGAAATAAAGTTTGCAGAGGCAAAAGGCATACCCATAACTTGTTCCGCAAAACCCACATATAGTATAGACCAAAATTTATGGGGGAGGGCAATTGAATGTGGACCCTTAGACGACCCAAATGATGAGCCGCCGGAGGAAATTTTTGAATGGACCGCCTCACCTGAAAAAGCTCCCGATAAGCCTGAATATGTAAGCATAAAATTTGAAGAAGGTGTTCCATGCTCATTAAACGGAGAAGAACCAGATCCTGTAATGTTAATTGAAGAATTGAACAAAATTGCTGGAAAACACGGTGTCGGCCGCATAGACCACATTGAAGATAGGCTTGTAGGAATCAAATCCCGCGAAGTTTACGAGTGCCCAGCCGCAACAGTTCTTTTAGAGGCGCATAAAGATTTAGAAAAAATGGTTTTGACGCGGCATGAGGTTTTGTTCAAACAGCAGATAGACGCTCAATGGACGTTTCTGGCTTATACAGGATTGTGGATGGAGCCCCTTAAAGAGGATCTTGAAGCCTTTATTAACAAAACTCAGGAACGTGTGAACGGAGAGGTTCATGTCAAACTATACAAGGGGGGGCTGCGTGTTGTCCGTCGTTGTTCAAAACTTTCCCTCTACAATCAAAACTTGGCAAATTACAACATTAAAACATCCTTTAACCAGTCTTATGCCGAGGGCTTTATTGAACTATGGGGGCTGCCCACAACGGTATTCAATGCCTTAAAAAATAAGATAGTGTTTGCAGAAGAACCTAAAATCTCCAAAGAATATCTGGGTCCAAAACCTCTGCCTTCTGTAAAAGGTAAAACTGTTCAAGGCGGCCAAGATGTCTAAACTTCTCTGGGGAGGAAGAATACCTTGCGTAAAAGAGGATGTTGTTAAGTTCACTTCTTCCATTCAAAGTGACAAAAAACTGTTAAAAGCCGTTATAAAAATTAACCAAGCCCATGTTATAATGCTGATGGAGCAGAAAATAATAGAGTGGCAAGATGGAGTTAAGCTTCTCCAAGCTTTAAACAAATTAAAACCCAAAATAGCGTTGGATCCTTCCCTCGAAGATGTGCACATGTTTGTTGAAGACAAAGTCATAGAAATCTGTGGTCCAGAAGTTGGCGGCAACTTGCACATAGCAAAAAGCCGAAACGATCAAGTTGCCACAGCCATCAGAATGGAATTGCGCGAAAATCTGGTCAGCGTAATGAGCAGTATTGTTGAGCTTCAAGAAGCCCTCATTAAGCTTGCTGAAGGCAACCTAAAAACGCTTTTTCCAGGTTACACGCACATGCAGCCAGCCCAACCGGTGACTCTCGCTCATTACCTCCTATCCTATGTTGACTGCTTTGGAAGAGACCTTCAAAGATTGGAAGAGGCTTATGAAAGAGTTAATCTGTGCCCAATGGGTGCGGGGGCACTTGCAACCTCAAGCTTCCCAATAAACCGCGAACGCGTTGCTGAACTCCTCGGCTTTGCCGGTATTCTTGAAAATTCTATCGACGCTGTAAGCAGCCGAGACTTTGTCATAGAAACACTGGCTGTTTTAGCCATAACCGCTGTGGACATAAGCCAATTAGTTGAGGACTTAATCTTGTTTGGTTCATCAGACTTCGGTTTAATTGAACTTCCAGACGATTTCTGTTCAACCAGCAGTATAATGCCCCAAAAGAAGAATCCTGACGTTTTGGAGGTTATCCGCGCGAGAATGAGCCAAGTTTTAGGCAATTTTGTAACTTCAACTGCAACGCTTAAGGCTCTTCCATCATGCTACAACTTGGACTTTCAAGAAATCACCCCAAGACTTTGGGAATCCTTGGAAATAGTTGAAAGTTCTTTAGGCATACTTTCCAAACTTGTAATAAACTTGAAGCTGCGGAAGGATGCGCTCGCTAAACCCCAGTTTAGCTTCCTTGCAGCAACCGAGTTGGCCAACATGCTTGTTAGAAAGTATAAGGTTCCATTTAGAAGTGCCCATAAAATAGTTGGTTCCATGGTTAGAGAATTAGTAAACAAAGGTTTAACCTTTAACAGCGTAACCGCTGAATTATTAAATAAGATTGCTAGTTCCTTTGGCTTCACACTTAATGTTAAAGACGAAGATTTACAGGAAGCAGTTGATCTTCTGAAAATTGTTGAAAGCCACGATGTTATGGGTGGGCCATCACCGAATAAAGTTGACCGCATGTTAAAAACCCGAAAAGAATGGAGTCTTTCCGCAAAATCAAGATTGGCAAAGAGAAAACTTGAAGCGGATAAGGCTTACGAGCAAATGCAGTTGATCATAAAATCCTATTTAAGTTCATCTAACAGCGCACCGCAAGCTTTAAAAAGTTCAAAGTCATAGGTGGAGAGGGCTTTGAAGGTCAACTTGAATCCCGGAAACCGAAGAAAAGCTGTCCTTGTGTTGGAGGATGGGTCTTTCTTTTTCGGCTATGGCTTTGGGGCTTCTGGGAAAGTTTCTGGAGAAGTCGTGTTTTCAACTTCCATGGTTGGATATCCCGAAGCATTAACCGACCCCTCTTATAAAGGGCAAATTTTAACGCTGACATATCCACTTGTGGGCAATTACGGTGTTCCACCGAAAATTCTTGAGATGGATGTTCCAAAATACTTTGAGTCAGACAGCATTAAAGTCTCAGGGTTAGTTATTCATGAACTATGCGAGAAACCATATCATTGGGCTTCAGAAAAAACTTTAGACGAATGGCTCATGGCAGAAAAAATTCCCGGCATTTACGGGGTTGACACTAGAAGACTTACCAAAAAACTGCGAGTTAAAGGCGTCATGCTTGGAATTTTGCAGGTTTGCGATGATGAAGAGCCTGATATTGAAAGGCTTCTGGAAGAAGCAAAGAATATTCCAGACCCTAACTCTACAGATCTCGTTAAAGAAGTAACAGTTCACGAACCCATTTATTACAAGACTGGAGGAAACCGCAAAATTGTTCTGATCGACTGCGGAGTCAAATACGGTATCCTTCGCAGTCTGTTAAAGCTCGGGGTAAACGTCGTAAGAGTTCCTTACAATTTCTCATCTAAAGAAATTTTAGAATACCGCCCCGATGGCGTTCTAGTAAGCAACGGTCCTGGCGACCCCAAAAAATGCGCTGAAACAATCGGGTGCGTCCGAGAGCTTGCTGATGAATCTGTTCCCATGATGGGCATATGCTTAGGAACCCAAATCTTGGCATTAGCCCTAGGCGGAGACACCTACAAGCTCAAATATGGCCACAGATCTCAAAATCAACCCGTACTTGACCTTAAAAGTAACAGATGCTACATTACAACACAGAACCATGGCTATGCTGTGAACGCGGAATCCCTTAAAAACACAGAGTTAGAGGCTTGCTTCATAAACGCAAATGACAAAACCGTTGAAGGCATAAGGCATGCAAAGAAACCAGTATTCGCATTTCAGTGGCATCCAGAAGCTTCGCCAGGCCCTTATGATACGGAGTTTCTTTTTGAAGAATTTTTGAAAGTTTTGGGGGGGTAAAATGCCAAAGTTTGAGTCTGTACGTAAAGTTTTGGTTCTGGGCAGTGGTGCCATAAAAATTGGAGAGGCAGCAGAGTTTGATTATTCAGGAAGTCAATGCCTTAAAGCGTTAAAAGAAGAGGGCATAGAGACTGTTTTAATCAACCCCAACATAGCCACTATTCAGACTGATCCGCGTTTAGCAGGAAAAGTTTACCTGTTGCCCGTAACGCCTGAATATGCTGAGAAAGTTATTGAAAGAGAAAGACCAGATGGGATTCTTCTCAGTTTCGGTGGGCAAACGGCGCTAAACTGTGGAGTTCAGCTTGCAAAGAAGGGCATCCTTGAAAAATATGGCGTCAAAGTTTTAGGCACTCCAATTAAGGCGATAGAGGACACTGAAGACCGGGAACTTTTTAGACAAGCAATGATTCGTGCAGGAATTCCCATTCCAAAAAGTAAATCTGCCTCATCCCTAGATGAGGCCTTTAAGGTTGCTGAGGAAATAGGGTATCCAGTTATCGTCAGAGTTGCCTACACCTTGGGAGGCAAAGGTTCAGGAGTAGCCCACAATAAAACCGAGTTAGAAGAGATTGTGAGGCGTGCTCTGGCGCAAAGCATGATCACCCAAGTGCTAGTCGAAGAATACTTGGGACACTGGAAAGAAATTGAATACGAAGTTATGCGGGATTATGCAAACAACTGTTTAACCGTATGCAATATGGAAAACTTTGATCCCATGGGAATCCATACTGGCGACTCAATCGTCGTAGCCCCTTCACAAACGTTAACAAACCGTGAATATCATCTGCTCCGTTCAGCTTCCATAAAAGCTGTACAAAGTTTAGGCATAGTTGGCGAATGCAACATTCAATGGGCGCTAGATCCCAAATCAGAGGAGTTCCGCGCCATAGAAATAAACGCGCGAATGTCAAGAAGTTCAGCCCTCGCCAGCAAAGCAACCGGTTACCCCCTAGCGTATATTGCGGCAAAACTTGCGATAGGCTATCTGCTTCCAGAGCTTATTAACAAGGTCACAGGAGTTACCACGGCATGCTTTGAGCCAGCCTTGGACTACCTTGTAGTTAAGTTTCCAAGATGGGATTTCAGAAAGTTTCGGCATGTAGACAACCACATAGGCCCGCAAATGAAATCTGTTGGAGAGGTAATGGCTATTGGAAGGTGCTTCGAAGAAGCCATTCAAAAAGCAGTCCGCATGCTGGATGTTAACAAGAAAGGTTTAGTCTGCAATTCCGATGAAGACAAACCTGAACCCTTAGAGAAAATAAAGGATGCCTTGGCAAATCCAACAGACGAAAGACTTTTCAAAATAGTTAAAGCCATAAAAATGGGAATACCCACAGAGGAGATTTATAAGCTAAGCGGAATTGACCCCTTCTTCTTATACAAAATCAAAAATGTAGTGGATATGGAGAAGAGACTACGCTCATTAAAGTCTTGGGACAGCAACTCTTTGGAAATAATTAAAGAGGCAAAACGCCTCGGGTTTTCAGATGAACAGATTGCCCTTTGCATCCAGACAGATGAAATGACTGTAAGAGAATTGAGAAAGAAGGCGCATATACTTCCGGTAGTCAAACAGATAGATACTTTGGCGGCTGAATGGCCAGCTATGACAAACTACCTTTATCTAACATACGGCGGAGAAGAGGATGACATAGATTTTCATACGGGTAAAAGCAAGGTTATAGTTATTGGAGCCGGCGTTTTCAGAATAGGGTCAAGCGTCGAGTTCGACTGGTGCGGGGTTAACACCATATGGGCGCTTCAAAAGTTCGGCATCCAAGAGGCGATAATGGTTAACTGCAACCCTGAAACCGTCTCAACAGATTATGACATTTCAGATAAACTCTACTTTGAAGAATTAACCTTGGAAAGGGTTTTAGATATATATGAGAAGGAAAAACCCTTAGGCGTCATAGTTAGCGTTGGAGGGCAAATTCCGAATAATTTGGCCTTAAAATTGGCAAACTCTGGTGTTAGGCTTCTTGGCACGTCAGCTGAAAACATAGACCGCGCAGAAGATAGGGCGAAGTTCAGCGCTCTCCTAGACTATTTGAAAATTCCGCAGCCAGAGTGGAGCAAATTAACAACAATGGAAGATGCCAAAAATTTTGCAAAGAAAATAGGCTATCCAGTTTTGGTTCGCCCAAGCTACGTTCTATCAGGCTCAGCCATGAAAGTGGTCTACTCGGAAGAGGAGCTGGAAAACAGTTTGAAACTGGCAACTGAAATTTCCCGTGAGCACCCAGTAGTCGTATCCAAGTTTATTGAAGGGGCAAAGGAGACAGAAGTAGACGGGGTTTCTGACGGCGAAAATGTTTTAATCGGCGCAATCATCGAGCATGTTGAAAATGCTGGAGTGCACAGTGGCGACGCCACGATGGTTATACCACCACAAACATTGCCAAGCAATGTGCTAAAAACCATCGAGGACTACACGCACAGAATAATAAAGGCCCTTCAAGTAAAAGGACCATTCAACATTCAGTATCTAGTAAAGAACGGTGTCACTTACGTAATTGAATGCAACCTCCGTGCTTCCAGATCAATGCCTTATGTGAGCAAAACTCGCGGTATTCCTCTTATAGAGTTAGCCACTTTGGCAATGCTAGACAAAAAGATTCCGCAAGCTGAATTAGCTCAACCCCCATCTTTCACGCATGTAGGCGTAAAGGTTCCTCAATTCAGTTTTATGCGTTTAAGCGGGGCTGACCCAGTTCTTGGCGTCGAAATGCTGAGCACAGGAGAGGTGGCGTGTTTAGGAGAAGATTTTGCAGACGCTCTTTTGAAGGCCCTGCAAGCAGCCGAGCTAAATATTCCCTTTAAGGGCGGTTCAGTCCTAATAACTGTTGGCGGCAAAGAGTTAAAGAAAAAGATTACGCCATTGGGGATGACATTAGCCGACCTTGGGTTCAAAATCTATGCTACAGAGCACACTGCAGAAGCTTTGCGCAGCGCCGGAATTAACAACATAACAGTTGTATATAAAGTCAGAGAGGCAGATAAGCAGCCAAACATCCTTAACCTTCTCCAAGAAGGTAAAGTTCACCTAGTAATTAACATTCCAACAAATAACACGGAAAGTTACGCCGACGCCTTGGAAGACGAGTATACTATTCGAAGACTGGCTGTTGAATTCAATGTTCCAGTTTTGACAACCTTTGAGCTTGCAAGCACTCTTGTAGAGGTGCTGCGGCAACGCCTTAACAGCGAACCAGAAGCATGTTCCCTAAACGAGTATTACGGCGATTTTTTAAGAACCCCCATCGCTCCATTGCTAAGAGCACGTTATAATTTGCCTAAAGGAGGAAGCTAAACAGTTCTTTGAACGATTTTCGCTGGACTTAAATGCAACCCAAATAATTTAACTTTAGTTGCCCCGTATGCCTTGTAGGTGAATATGATGCCGTTCTTAAGTAAAGTAGTTGTAAGAGCTCCTGCCACAACAGCCAATTTAGGCCCAGGCTTTGATGTTTTCGGCATGGCTTTAGATTATCCATATGACAAAGTTGTTATAACTCCCGCCGCCAGCGGAATTAAAATTGAAGTTTATGGAACAGCTAAAGACATCATCTCGACGGATCCGAGTAAAAATACTGCCGGCGTTGTTGCCGAACATGTTTTGAAAGAGTTTTCTTTAAAGGCTGGACTGATTATTAAAATTGAGAAGGGAATACAGCCAGGCATCGGTTTGGGCAGCAGTGCCGCATCAGCGGCGGCGGTTGCCTTTGGCCTAAACCACATGTTTGACCTTAAACTGAGCTATGAACAGTTGGTGCGTTTCTCCGCAAAGGGCGAGGTTGCCTCAGCAGGCTTCGAACATGCTGATAATGTTTCCGCCGCTATATACGGAGATTTCGTTATTATAAAATCCTACAATCCCTTTGAGGTTATCCATTTGAAGACGCCGCCTAATTTGGGTGTATGTGTAGCTGTTCCAAAACTGCCTACTTTACCCAAGAAAACAGAAAAGGCTAGGGCTGTTTTACCACAAATGGTTTCGATGGAGCAGCTTACCCATAATGTTGGGCATGCAGCATCTATGGCTGTTGGCTTCGCCACAGGCGATGTAAAGCTTATAGGAAGCGCCATGTCTGACGCCGTGGTTGAGCCTGCCAGAGCCTTCATGATCCCTGGTTATCGAACGGTTAAGGACATGGCTATAAAAGCTGGTGCATACGGTGTTGCCATAAGCGGCGCAGGGCCGTCCATGATAGCCATTGTTCACGAAGGCGATTCGGTTGCTCCCAAAGTCTTAAAGGCCATGAAGGAAGGCTTCAAAGCTGCTGGCGTAAGTGCAGAAGTCTTTTATACAAAGCCTGGAAAGGGAGTCACCTTGTTGGAGGAGGAATAGTTGATGTCTCAAGTTTGCATATCATGTGGAGAAAAATACAGCGTAGATGAGATTGTTTACTCTTGTAGAAAATGTGGAGACATACTCGAAATTAGATACGATTACGCTCTTATCCGAGAAAACCTGGGAAAAAGTGACTGGAAAAGTTTGCCCTTATCAGTTTGGCGATACAAAGACTTTATGCCTATCCGCAATCTCCTAAATGTGGTTTCTTTAAATGAGGGCGGAACAAGGCTTCATCACTGCCGCCGCTTAGGAAAAGCTCTTGGAATTAAAAATCTTTACGTGAAAAACGAAGGTGAAAACCCCACCGGTTCCTTTAAGGATAGAGGCATGACTGTTGGAGTAAGCAAGGCCTTAGAACTTGGAACAAAGATTGTTGCGTGTGCATCTACAGGAAACACTTCAGCTTCTTTAGCTGCCTACGCCGCTAAGGCAGGTTTATCTTGTTTAATTCTCATTCCTTCAGGCGGAGTTGCCTTCGGAAAATTGGCCCAAGCTATAATTTACGGAGCAAAAATCATTCAGATCCGCGGAAATTTCGACAAAGCCTTGCAGATGGTTCTTAAACTTTCAAAGGAACACAAGGAGATTTACCTACTGAACTCAATTAATCCCTATCGCTTAGAAGGACAGAAAACCATCGCCTTCGAAATCTGTGAACAATTAAACAGTAAACCGCCTGACATGGTGGTTGTTCCCGTGGGCAACGCTGGAAACATAAGTGCCATATGGAAGGGGTTCACAGAGTTTAACAAAACTGGTTTAATAGAAAAGCTTCCTAAGATGATGGGAGTTCAGGCTGAGGGTGCCGCGCCTATTGCAAAGGCGATTAAAAGTGGAAAAGACACGATTACGCCTGTGGAAAAGCCTGAAACAATTGCAAGCGCCATCAGGATAGGTGCCCCAGTAAGTTGGAAAAAAGCCATGAGAGCCATAAAAGACTCGGGAGGCACTGCAGAGATGGTGACTGATAAAGAAATTTTAGAAGCTCAAAAAATGCTTGCTCGATATGAGGGTTTGTTCGTGGAGCCTGCAAGCGCTTCTTCAATTGCGGGGTTAAAGAAAATGGTTGAAAGCGGAGAAATCGGAAAAGACGAGGTTGTGGTTTGTATAGCCACAGGTCACGGGTTAAAGGATCCAGACATTGTGGTTAAAATGTTTGAGAAACCCTATGAGGTGGATGCTGAAATATCTGCCATTGAGAAGCTTTTAGGATTTGTGCTTCAGATGGCATAACTGTCCTGCAAGTGATGCCGAATGAGAATAATCTTGGTTGGCTATGGGGTTGTGGGTCAAAGCCTTACAAGGCTTTTCTTAAGCCGAAGGGCTGAACTTGCCAAAAATTACGGTTTCCGCCCAAGAGTAGTTGCCATAGCCGACAGAGGCGGGGTTGCCGTAAACCCAAAGGGTTTAGATCTCGAGAGAATTTTGCAGGTGAAAACTGAAGGGCGAACCGTTGCAGCTGACAGCGTTTACGGTCGCCTAAGCATGTCTGTTTTCGACGTCATAGATTCTGTGGAAGCTGAAGCGTTTGTTGAAGCTTCGCCTACAAATGTTAAAGACGGAGAACCCGCTTTATCCCATATTAAAAGCGCTTTCAAAGCTGGAAAACATGTTGTCACATCAAATAAGGGACCCCTCGCCTTGGCCTTGCCCGCCTTAACAGAATTAGCTGAACACAACAAAGTCTACTTCAGGTTCAGCGGGTCTGTTGGCGCAGGCACTCCAATACTGGAGTTTGCCAAAAAATGTCTTTACGGTGAAAGAATTGTCTCCATAAAAGGCGTGTTAAACGGGACTACAAACTATATTCTTACGGAGATGGCTGAAAAACACGTGACGTTTGATGAGGCCCTTGAAAAAGCTAAAAAACTCGGCTATGCTGAGGCTGACCCTTCCATGGATATTGATGGAATAGACACTGCTTGCAAAATTGTAATTTTGGCTAATTGGGCTATGGGCAAAAAGGTTACCTTAAAGGATGTTCAGGTTAAAGGCATAAAAGATGTCACAATAAAAGACATTGAAGAAGCAGCCAAAAACAACTGTCTAGTCAAGCTTGTAGGATCAGTCAATGGCAAGTTGGAAGTTAAGCCTGAAAATGTGCCGAAAGAAAGCCCTTTGGCTGTTAGCGGAACACTAAACGCTGTGACTTTCACTTCAGAGTTTGCGGGAGAACAAACCATAATAGGGCGGGGGGCAGGCGGAGTTGAAACCGCCAGCGCTATATTAAGGGACTTGTTAGATATAAAACAAAAATTGGCAGCCAAAGTTTGGCTTGAAATTTAAAGGTGAACCCGATGAGGATTGTGATGAAGTTTGGCGGCACCTCAGTGGCTAGCGGAGAAAATATACAGCGAATTGCGAAGCTGATAGCCTCTCACACCCGCCAAGGCAACAAAATTGTCGCTGTGGTTTCAGCTTTGGACGGAGTTACCGAAAAACTTTTAGAGGCGGCAGAACAGGCGGAAAAGAGAGATAGAGGTTTCATCAACTCTTTTAAACAAGAGCTTCTCACTAAGCATTTAAAGGTCGCCGACGAAACCATCAAAAAAACCTCTGTAAAGAAGGAAATTCAGCAGATAACCACGGCAACTGTGGACGAGCTTGAGAAAGTTTTAACGGGCATAATTTACGTTGGAGAGCTTACTCCAAGGTCTAGAGATTACATTTTGTCTTTTGGCGAAAGGTTGTCAACACCCATAGTTTACGGTGCTCTAAAAGATGTGGAGCTTGAAGCATGTTTCCTCACGGGAAGCGAAGCAGGCATAGTTACAGACTCGAATTTTGGAGAAGCTGCGCCGCTCATGAACGTAACTAGGCTTCAGGTTAAAGAACGGCTGGAACCGTTGTTGGAGAAAGGCATAACCCCCGTGGTAACGGGCTTTATAGCTGCAACCCAGGACAGAGTAACGACAACCCTTGGCCGCGGGGGGTCAGACTATACAGCCACCATAATAGGCGCTGCGTTAGGCGCAGAGGAAGTTTGGATATGGACTGACGTAGATGGGTTAATGACTTCTGACCCGAAAATTGTTCCTAACGCGCGAACACTGCCTGAACTCTCCTTCAAAGAAGCCTTGGAGATGGCTGTTTTCGGGGCAAAAGCAATGCATCCTAGAGCTTTAGAGCCGCTCATGGACGGTGACACCATAGTAAGAATAAAAAACATTTTCAACCCCGCAAACCCTGGAACCACTTTGGTGAGGGAACAGAAAATTAAGCCTGGAACCACTGTGAAGGCTGTGACTCTGCTCAGAGATGTGGCACTAATTAACATAAGCGGCGCTGGCATGATCGGTGCTCCTGGCACCGCTGCCAAAGTTTTCGAGGTTCTCGGGAAATGCAACATTAACATTTTAATGATTTCACAAGGTGCTTCAGAGGCTAACATTTCCCTTGTGGTTCGCAGAAGCGTTCTGGAGAAAGCTGTTAACGCTTTGGAGGTGGCGCTTCTGGGAAGAGGCTTGATTAATGAAATAACGGCCGAAGATGATGTCTGTGCTGTTTCCGTTGTGGGCGCTGGGATGAAAAACACTCCTGGAATCGCTTCTAGGCTTTTTACTGCTGTGGCCCGCAAAGGAATAAACGTTCGCATGATCGCCCAAGGGTCTTCGGAACTGAACATTTCCTTTGTCGTCAAAGAAGCTGACGGTGCAACTGCAGTTCAAGCAGTACATGAAGAATTTAGGCTAGGAGAATATTAACACTAGAAACTTGGCTAGTCTTTCATTTTGACAAGTTGTGGAACTTGACCGCCTACGCCGACAAAATCTTTGTAAATTATTAGGGCGCCTTTAACCCCCTCTATGCTAATAGCTCTTCGAATCCCCTTTTCAACCACTTCGCGGCAGTCTTCACCGTTTATTAGATTTCCTATGGCCGTAGCTACAGCGTCAGCTAGTCCCGCGTTAACAGCGAAAATGGTGACGGCCTCTGCTTCTCCAAAGCTTAATGCATGACTAAATATGCCAGAACTTGTAGCTAAACCAGCGGGAAACTCTGTCAATCTGAAACCGAACCGCCTTGATAAGGGGTGATCACCTGCAAGCAGAGCAGTATCAATGGGCTGACTTGAAACTGCTGAAACTTCTCCACCGTTTTCCACAACTGCAACTTCGCTTCCAGCAAGAAGCATTTCTTCCACGGCGAGGTCGGCTAGTACTCCGGCCACGGCGGCCATGGGACCAACATATGCTTTTCCCGCATACTCAGCCATCAACCTAACTATTTTTGGGCCGTTTTCCACTTGGACAGGGCTGAGGGCGTAAAGAAATTTTGGGTTTTCTCGAATGTATATTTCCAGTTGCCTTCTATGATGCTTAATTGAGGCTATTGCCGTTTCAATGGCGTATTCGCTGTCAGATATTAGCACGCAGTTTGTTTCCCTAAAACTGAATGCCTTTTTAAACAGATTTTTTGTTTTCAATGTTTTGCACCATGAGATTTGGCTCTCTGGTGAGGTTTATCGCCCTCACAGGACAAGCGTCAACACATAATCCACATGAACTGCCGACGCATTTCTCTTTGTCAAAGGCCACTGAAAAATTTTCGCTGATTGTTATGGCTCCAGTTGGGCACAGTGAGTAACATGCACCGCAGTGAATGCATTTTTCCTTATCTACCTCTATCAATTTTGGTATTGTGACAATGACCCCCCTTTCCCTGAAAGCGCTGATCACTTTTTCAATATCTTGGGATGGGACTTCTGCAAGGACTTGTCCTCCGTGGAAATCCACATATGCGGCTATTATGTTTAACGGGATGCCATGTTTGAGAATTGTTTCTGCTATGATAGGTTGGTTCACTATTTTTTCTGGAAACCTTAAGAGAATTCTAACCATTTTGCTGCCTCCCTAAGAGTTTAGCTATATCTTCAGAGGTTATTATTCCCAGAACCTTTCGGTTGTGGTCGATTACAGGTAAAGCTGATATTTGATGTTGAGCCATTTTCCTTGAGACCGCCTCCAAAGGCTCGTCCATTTTAGCGGTTACCACTTTTCGGGTGACAATGTCTGCAAGCTTTTCTTTTCCCTCCGCAACCGCTTTTGTTATGTCCCAAGAAGTAACTATTCCCCTAAGTTTTCCCATTTCATCAACAACGACCACATGGTTTACAGAATGGTTTATTATGCGCTTAGCAACTTCCTCGATTTTCTCGTCTTCTCTGCAAGTTACCGCTTGGTGCGCCACGCTTTTAACTAAAACTGTTTCCTCGCTCTGTTTCATAGGCTTATACTCTGTGTCTGTTGGAAGGGTTTCAACAGGGGCTGAAAGGTAAAACAATCCTTCTTCAATCCAAGATTTCAGTGTCTCTGCAATCTCCTCTGCAGCCTTTAAACTCGATAATGGGCTAACTTTAACCCGTTTGTCGTTGATGGTTATTGCACCTGACTTCAACTCTTTGTAGCTGACTGTGCCAAGCGTAGGGCGGTTTCTTACTGGAACGCCGTAATCAACAATTGGTATATGAATATCCTCATCCAGTATTGCAGTTTTTTTTGCCAACCCAATGTTGAGCAGTGGAATAGGTATTCCTATGCCCACGTAAAGCGTTGTCCCATACTTTGTGAAAGCTGCACCCTTGATGAATTTAGTGCTCATTTTTTTGCAGTCTCCACGGACCATGAGAGTTCCTGAAAGATTTTTGGGGTTATGCTGGGTGCCTTCACCTATGACGTAGCCCCGTGTTCCTCCTAGGAATATGCGAGTGCCTATGCCTATGGTTTCGTAGTCCGGGTCATTCATTAATGGGTTTAGGGCTCCTGCGCCTGAGAAGGTTGCGTTTCCATATCTTGGGAGAAGCTTGCCCATGTAGGTGTAAATGGTTTCGTCGCGGCTGTTTGTTGCGCAAACGTAGCGTTGGTAGCAGTTACGGAAATTTAAAAGGTAGAACTGGTTCAAATCGTCTTTCGTAATTATTGTCCTGAGTTTTGTTCGCGGATAGCAGTCTGTGCCATAGGCGGTAGCCCTTACTTCCACTTCTTTTCCGCTTATTAAGTCTTCTATAACGTGGCCGCCGCCATATTCAAATGGTCTCGTTTCAGACATTTGTGTAGCGCCTATGTAGAGGTCTACAGCTGCGCCTGGATGGCAAACTGGAACATCATTTATCCAAGCGTTCTGGATTTTGATAGGCGGGTCTGAGTGTCCAAGATTTATTATTGCTCCTGAAGAGCACATTGCCCCAAAGGTTCCAGTGGTTACTACGTCAACTTCTTTGTATGCAACTTCTACGCCGCTTTTTTCCACAAGCTTCTTCATTTCTTCAGCCGTAAAAACTTGAACATCGCCTTTCCGTATTTTCTCGTTGATCTCAGCTACGGTGCGCGTATCCTTTCCCAACAGCTGTTTCCTCCTGAACATTTAATGGCTTGCTTAAAACGTAATTCTTATTTTAATAATTTTCTGAAATTTTTATTCCAAAAAGAATAATAAAACGTCTCTCCAAAGATGACGGTATGCTGCCTCCAATTGAAGAAATAGCAAAGAAAAGAAGGCTGCTTGGTCTAACTCAGAAACAACTTGCAAAAATAGCCGGTGTCAGCCAGTCTCTAATCGCAAAACTAGAATCGCACAAAATACAGCCTTCCTATGATAAAGTTAAAGCCATATTTGACGCGCTTGAAAATTTGGAAACTGGGACGGAACTTCGCGCGATTGACGTGCTTCATAGCGAAGTTATTGGCATTCAAAAAAATGAGCCCATATCGAAGGCCGTGAAGCTTATGGTGGATTATGGTTATTCGCAGCTTCCCGTGTTCGACGGCGAACAAGTTGTTGGAAGCATCTCAGAAAAGACAATGCTAGAAAAAGTGTCGTCTGGAAAGGATTTCGCACAAATATCTCAGCTTCCTGTTGAAAACATAATGGAGGAAAATTTCCCCCAAGTTGGTAAACTGACCCCCCTCAGGCTGGTTTCAAACCTTTTAGAAGTTTACCCTGCCGTTTTAGTGTCTGAAAAAGGAAAGGTTATCGGGATAATAACCAAGGCTGACCTCTTAAAAGTGCTTCTTTAGTTTTCCTATTGAATGAATAAATTGTTTACGTAATGTTTACTTATCCGACAGCTTGTTATGGAAGCATGTTCTTTTTCCAGTGTGGCAAGCGTTTCCTTTCTGTTCCACAAGGAAAAGCAACGCGTCATAATCGCAGTCCGCAATGATGTCCTTTACTCTCTGCACGTTTCCTGAAGTTTCCCCCTTCATCCAAATTTTTTGCCTGGATCGACTCCAATAGTGGGCATAGCCTGTTTCAAACGTCTTCTTTAAGGCTTCTGTATTCGTATATGCCAACATTAGCACTTCTTTTGAATTGGCGTCTTGAACAACCACTGGAATAAGGCCATTTCCTTTAGCGAAGTCCAGCTGTCTAATGCTCATTTTTTTCTCCGTCAAAGGCGCACATTCACCCCCTTATCTTTCAGAAACTCCTTAACCATGCGAATGGGATATTTGCTGTAATGGAAAACCGAGGCTGCCAAAGCTGCATCGGCCTTTCCAAGGATAAAAGCTTCGAGAAAGTGTTCTGGTTTTCCAGCTCCTCCGCTTGCAATGACTGGGATGTTAGCTTTCTCAGATATGGCTCGTGTGAGCTCTAGGTCATAGCCGTTTTCCGTTCCATCCCTATCCATGGAAGTTAAGAGCAGTTCTCCAGCGCCAAGCTCCTCAACTTTCATCGCCCACTGAATTGCGTCTAATCCTGTTGGTTTTCGTCCTCCATAAGTGTAAACCTCAAACCAGCATATACCATCACTGGTTTTCACCGTACACTTGTCTTCTGTTTTCTCGTAACGTCTTTTGGCGTCTATGGCAACTACTACGCATTGTTCTCCAAAGGTTCTTGCAAGTTCTGCTATTATTGAAGGTTTTTCAACAGCAGCAGTGTTAACTGACACTTTGTCTGCCCCGCTGCAGAGCACAAGCCTCGCGTCTGAAATGTTTTGGATTCCTCCGCCAACAGTGAATGGAATATTTATTTCCGCCGCAACGTTCTCAACGACATCCTTCAATATTTTCCGCTTTTCTGGAGACGCTGTTATATCAAGGAAAACAAGTTCATCTGCCTCTTCTTCGCAATAGCGCTTCGCCAACTCAACAGGGTCACCAGCTTTCTTCAAATTTAAGAAGTGAATTCCTTTAACGACTTTTCCATGGTCAACATCCAAGCACGGTATGATCCGCTTTGCCAAGGGCATCAGCCGCTAGCCTCCCTCGCAACTTTTAAGGCTTCCTTTAAAGTGAAAAAGCCCTCGTAAAGGGCTTTCCCTATAACGACTCCGTAAACGCCTATCCTCTTAAGAATGGCCAAATCTTTTAAGCTGCCAACTCCGCCAGCTGCAATTATTCTCACATCCTTGTAGGCGCATGCTTGGCTTAAAATGTCTACGTCTACGCCTTCAAGGGTCCCATCTCTACTTATGGATGTTAAAAGGTAAGTCTGAACTTGGATTTCTAAAAATTTCGCCAAGGCTTCCTTTACTCCAATTTCAGCTGGCTTTTTCCATCCTTCAACCATAATTCTGCCATTAGCATAGTCTAAGGCTACGATAAAACGGTCGCCAAATTTTCCCCTAAGCTCTTTTAAAACTTCTGGTTTACTGAAAGCCAAGGTGCCGAGAACAACATAATCCGCCCCTATGTTTAGCAGAGTCTCAGCTTTTTCAAGGCTTCTTATTCCTCCTCCAACTTGTACTGGCAAGTTTACAGCGTTTATTATTTTTGAAATTGTTGTCAAGTTATTTCCATTATTAAGGGCAGCATCTAAGTCTACGATGTGAAGGGCGTTGGCTCCTTCTTCTTCCCATTTTTTGGCAATGGCTACGGGCTCTCCTAGGTAGTCGTAGGCTTTGATCTTTTTTGGGTCACCTCGGAAAAGTCTCACAACCTTGCCATTCATTAAGTCAACTGCTGGGATTATCTTCACTTGAGGCTCACCTTTTAACAAAGTCTAGGAAGTTTTCTAGAAATTTTAACCCTTGCTTGCCAGATTTCTCTGGGTGAAACTGGGTTCCGCAGATGTTGTTTTTGGCTATAAGTGAGGCGAAGGTTACCCCGTAGATGGTTTCACCGCAGACAACATCCTTGTTCGCTGGATCTGGATAGTATGAGTGGGCGAAGTAGTAGTAAGTTTCGCCTTGTAAGCCCTCAACCAGTCTGTTTTGCGCTATGATGCGAATAGTGTTCCATCCCATGTGGGGAACTTTAACGTAACTTGGAAGTCGCACATTTTTCCCTTCCAAGAGGGCTAGTCCCTCGCCTTCGCCTTCCTCGCTTTTTTGAAAGAGAAGTTGCATGCCTAAGCAGATTCCAAAAACTGGAAGTCCACTTCTGGCCAACTCAAGCATTTTCTCTTTTAAGGATTCCAAGTTTTTTGAGGCTGTTGAAAAGTCTCCCACTCCTGGGAGGATAATAGCTTCAGCCTGCTCAAGTTGTGACTGCGAGAGCCCAACTGAGGCTCTAAAGCCAACTTTTTCCAAGGCGCATTTGATGCTGTAAAGGTTTCCAACCCCATAGTTAACAATAACTGCTTTGGGAAACTATAGCACCCCCTTAGAGCTTGGAATTCCTTTCCTCCTTGGGTCTATGGCTATTGCTTGTTTAAGGGAAAGCCCAAGAGCTTTGAAAGCTGCTTCTGCTTTGTGATGGTCGTTGGCGCCGTACTGGGTCCAGACATGAATGTTCGCTTGCATGGAAAAAGCCAATGTTTCAAGAAAGTGGTATATGTCTTCGCATGACACGTCTTCAATTTTCTTCCCCCTAAGTTTTAAGTCGATTTTGGCATAAGGTCGTTTAACTAGATCTACAGCCGAAAAAACTAGGGAACAGTCCATTGGAACTGCGGCGTATCCAAATCTGACGATTCCTTCGCAATTGCCCAAAGCCTTTCTCAGAGCCTCGCCTAGGCATATGGCAACATCTTCTACAATGTGGTGTTTAAGGTCGCCCTTTACATGAACTGTGATGTCAATGAGACTGTGAGATGCTAAGGCAGTAATTAAATGGTTAAGGAATGCAACTCCAGTGTCAACTTCAGCCTTTCCTACCGCGTCAAGGTTCACTTTCACGAAAATTTCTGTTTCACGGGTTTTCCTTGAAACTTCAGAAACTCGCACACTCTTTCACCCTTCTAATAATTTTGCCCAGCTTCCTTTAAAGCTTCAATAAGCCTAGCGTTCATTTCAGGCAAGCCAACAGTAGCCCTAAAACAATTGTTAAACTTAAGAATGCTACCTAAATTTTTAACAATTATCCCCCTTTTCAACAGTTCTTGATAAACCTCTGTTGAAGGCTTATCAGTTCTGAACAGCACAAAATTTGTTTGGGAATCAAAAGCCTTAACGCCACTTACGTTGTTGAGGGATTTCACCAGCCTTTCCCGTTCAACCTTCATCTGGTTAACGGCTTTTTCCACTATGCCTATGTTTTCTAAAATTTTTATGCCGGCTCTTAACGCAATGGAGTTCACTGGATAGGGCAGCCCAACCTTTTTTGAAAGGGTTTCAGCAATCTCAGTGCAGGCAACGCAGTATCCAAGTCTCAAACCCGCCAAGCCAAAAGCCTTTGAAAAAGTCCTCAAAACCAGTAGATTTTCAAACTTTCCAGTTAACTTCACAACCGAGTTTCCAGTAAACTCCACATAAGCCTCGTCAACAACCACTATACCGGGAAAAGCTTCAACCAAGCATTCTACTTCATCGGTTTTAAACTGGTTTGCCGTAGGGTTATTCGGAGAGCATAAGAACAAAATCCTCGTATTGGGCGTTACCTTTGCCAAAAGTCCTCTTACGTCTAGAGAAAAGTCTTCCCTCAAAGGAACTTCAAGAAGCTCTGCCCTCTGAAGGCTTACCGCGTGTCGATACATGGAGAAGGTAGGTGAAATTGACAGCGCTTGCTCTCCGTTTTCGAGGAATAGGCGGGTTATTCTCTCCATTAACTCGTCGCTTCCGCTTCCAACAGTTATGCAATCTGCGGAAACTTGGAGGTAGGCACTTAACTTTTCTCGGAGTTCCTGTTCCTCCTCTTGAGGGTAAAGCCTAGGATCAAAGTTTTCCACAACTTCCACAATGAGCTTGACAAGCCTATCCTCAGGTATGAAAAAGTTTTCGTTTGAGTCAAGCTTCACGATTTCTGAGCGCTTTATGCCAAAACGCTGTTCCACGCTTTTAACACCGTCTCCAAAGACGTAGCCGCTAAGTTGAACGGCTTCAATTTTCCTTCTAAGCCACTCTTCACTTTGAATCTTCAACCTTAAACCTCCCTTCCACCGCTCTGTAATGATTCGGAAGATTTTCAGCCTCAGCCAAAACTTTAATGGGTTCAAGAGCTTTACGTAACCCTTCCTTCGAGCAGTTAACGATTACAACCTTTCTTACAAAGTCAAGAGCTGACAAACCGGAGAAAGTTTTTCCAAATCCTCCAGTGGGTAACACATGGTTTGTTCCGCTGTAGTAGTCGCTCAAAGAAACGGGACTGTATGAGCCTATTAGAATTAGCCCAGCTGTAAGCAGTTTTTCTGCAACTTCCTCCGAACTTCTTGTCACTATCTCCACATGTTCCGGCGCAAAAACGTTTGCAAGTTCCACCATCGTGTCAACGTTTTCACAGACAATTACAAACCCGTTATTGGCTAAAGCCTTAGCAACTATGTCACTTCTAGGAATAGAATAGGCGATGTTTTCAATTTCAGCGATTACTTTTCCAGCAAGCACACTTGAGGTTGTTATTAATCCTACAACGCTGTCTGGTCCATGCTCGGCTTGGGAACACATGTCAAGCGCTACAAACCGTGGATTTGCAGTTTCATCAGCTAAAACAAGAAGTTCGCTTGGGCCAGCAGGCATGTCTACGGCAACATCTCTCGAGACAAGAATCTTTGCCATAGTCACATACTTGTTTCCTGGGCCAACAATCTTTCTTACAGGTTTTATGGATTCTGTTCCATAAGCCATTGCCGCTATGGCTTGAGCACCACCAACCTTATAGACCTCGTCAACCTTACAAATGTCAGCGGCAACAAGAGTCAAAGGGTTTAGAGTTCCATCCACATTTGGCGGCGAACAAACCACAACCCTCGATACGCCAGCCAACTTTGCCGGAGCCGCAGTCATTATTAAAGTGCTTGGGTAGGAGGCTCTACCTCCAGGTACATAGCAACCGACACTTTCAATGGGATGCAAGCAATATCTAATGCCAATATTATCAAGATTAATGTTTAACTCAGCTTGTTTCAGCGATAGTTTTTCAACAGTCTCCAGCCTTTCCTTCATCGCCTCAATTGCAAAAACCTGTTCCTTTGCAACTTTTTCATAGGCTTTTTCGATTTCGCCTGGAGTTACCCTCAAATCTCTAGCGTTTAATTGGATACTGTCAAATTCCTTTGTGAACTTTATTAGGGCGGCGTCGCCACGCTTTTTAACCTCTTCAATAATTGCCTTAACTTGTTTTTCAACTTCTGAGTTTTCTTGGAGAGCCTTCACTCTTTCTATCCATTTTATTTGGGTTGAAGAGGCATCCCAAACTTTTATTATGGGCTGTTCTCCTTGTTTTTTCCTGTTTTCAGTTTTCATTTTGAACTCACCTCATCTAAGGCTAAAACCTGTCTTGGCTCGTAAACCACTAAGCCTTGGGCAAGCTTGCGGATTGTTGGCAGAATCTTTAAGAAAGTGTCCTTCTCGACCACTGTGTTAACAGAGCACCATTGTGGGTCTGATAAAGGTGCTATGGTAGGTCTTTTCAATGCAGGCAGTTCTTGAAGTAGCCTTTCCAAGTTTTCCTTTTTAACGTTGACAAATATGTGCAGTCTTTTTGATCCGTCAACAACTCCTTTCAATAAAGCCAGTATGTCGAATATTTTTTCACATTTCGCAGGAGATCCTAGCGAATTTTTGTTGGCTATTAAGAAAGCCGTGGATTCCATTATTGTTTCAATGGCTTTCAAGTTGTTTTGGGCAAGGCTTGTGCCCGTTTCAGTGACATCAATTATTGCGTCTGCAACTTCAGGCGGCTTAGCCTCTGTAGCTCCAAAAGACAGGAAAATGCTTACTTTTGGATTTTCTCCTTTCCTCCACCAGGGAGTAACAACCAAAGGTTCTGAGTCGCCGAATAATCTGCGGTAATATGGATTATTTTTAATATATTCTGCAGTGAGGTTTAGGTATTCAGCGGATATTCTGACATTTTTGCCCTCGCCCATGAAAGTCTCTAAGAAACTGGAGAAAGAATCTATGGTGTCCCACTGTTTTGGAATTGCCACCACAATTTTTATTCTTCCATACTCGAGGTTTTGAAGGGCTTCTACATCAGCACTTGTTTCACGAATCCAATCTAAACCTGTTATCCCGATGTCGTATACTCCTTCACTTACGAGTATTGGTATCTCTTGAGGCCTAAGGAGTTTAAGCTCGATTTCAAGGTCATTTATAGCCGGCCGGTAGCTTCTGTCTTGGCCTGATACTTTATATCCTGCACGTTCCAGAATTTCAAAGGTTGCCTTCTGCAGAGAACCAGCTGGAATGGCAAACTTTACCTTAACCAAACTTTCTTCACCTCATCTAAAGATGGTGTTTTCAAAATTTTTACTTGGTTTTGAGGGGGGAACTGCAACTGTTTTCGTGGTGCCGCAAAACAAGGATAGTAAGCTACAAAATTTATGAAAGCTTTAAGGGTGCAACTAGTGCTGTCAATGAAAGCAATCGCCCTTTGTGAACGCAACCCCTCACTTCACATCACTAGCCTAGAAGAAGGCTTCCCATTCACTTATAAACTTATCTGTCTTATGGTCTATCCAAAAGCAAACGCTGCTAAACTCTTTATATTGTTTTAAGGGTGCCGCCGGCGCTTGCAGACTGCACAAGAGAGGAGTAGCGTGCAAGATAGCCTTTTTTAAACCGTGGCTCTTTTGGCTTCCACTTTTTAAAACGCCTTTCCAACTCCTCTTTTGTCAACTCCACGTTGAGGGTTCTTTTCGGAATATCGATCGAGATAACGTCTCCATTTTCGATTAACGCTAATGGGCCGCCTTCAGCTGCTTCTGGAGAGATATGGCCTATGCATAGACCTCTTGTGGCGCCGGAAAATCGTCCGTCGGTAACTAGGGCAACAGACTCGCTTAATCCCATACCCGCAATCATAGCCGTAGGTGAAAGCATCTCTGGCATGCCAGGTCCTCCTTTAGGTCCCTCATATCTTATAACGACAACTTCGCCTGAGCCTATTCTTTCTTCTCGTATGGCTTTAACTGCCTCTTCTTCTGAATCGAAAACTTTGGCTTTTCCCTTATAGCTGAGCATTTTGGTGGGAACTGCTGCCGTTTTCACGATTGCTCCGTTGGGCGCAAGGTTTCCCTTTAAAACAGCTATTCCTCCCTCTTTATGAACTGGGTTAGTTAAAGGGTGAATAACTTCTGTATTTACAACCTTAGCGTCTTTAATGTTTTCTTTAACGGTTTTACCCGTTACTGTTATAGCGTCCAAATGAAGTAGAGTTTCTAACTCTTTCATGAGAGCTGGTATTCCGCCAGCGGCATCCAACTCCTCGACGGCGTGGGGTCCCCCGGGAATCATGTCGCAAAGGTGGGGTACGCGCCTGCTAATCTCATCAAAGATTGATAAGGGCAGGGAAATGTTGGCTTCCTTTGCTATGGCTGTCAAGTGTAGTACAGTGTTTGTGGAACCTCCTAAAGCCATGTCCACCGTAACGGCGTTTTCGAAGGCTTTCATGGTCAAAATTTGTGAAGGTTTCAAATCAGTTTTAACCATTTCAACAATTCTCTCGCCAGACTCTTTCGCTATCCTAAGTTTTAGAGCGCTTACAGCAGGTGAAGTGGCACAGTAAGGCATGGCCATGCCTAAGGCTTCAGCTACGCAGGCCATTGTGTTTGCAGTAAACATGCCATTACAGGATCCGCATCCGGGGCAAGCATAATTTTCCAGTTTATTCAATTCTTCCGCGCTTACTTTGCTTGCGAGCACTCCTCCGACAGCCTCGTAGACAGAGGCGTAGCCGACTTTTCTTCCATCCACTGTTCCTGAAAGCATAGGTCCTCCCGTTACAAGGATTGCTGGAATATCCAATCTTGCGGCAGCCATAAGCATGCCTGGGGTTATCTTGTCGCAGTTTGAGATTAGCACTACGCCGTCAAGTCTGTGCGCTTGAACCATGATTTCAATTGAGTCGGCGATGATTTCTCTTGACGGCAACGAATATCGCATTCCTTCATGATTCATGGCTAACCCATCGCATACGGCTATTGTGTTAAATTCAAAGGGTGTTCCGCCTGCCGCCACGATTCCCATTTTCACCGCTTCAGCAATCTTCTTAAGGTGTACATGTCCTGGAACAATGGTTGTGAAGCTGTTTGCTACGCCTATGAATGGCTTTTCTATTTCTTTATCCGTTAATCCTAAAGCTTTTAGCAGTGCTCTATGGGGTGCTCTTTCAACTCCATGTTTTATTTCGTTGCTTCTCAATTTTACCGCCTTCTTAATTTCAGTGTCCGTGCCACAAATGAAACCAAAAGCTTTATATTTAATTATCGCAAATGCATCCTAAGCTATGAGGAATCAACATGGGGTATTGCTTTATCGAACCGCTTTCCTGAAAAAATAAAATTTTTAGACACCACTTTAAGGGACGGAGAACAAACACCTGGAGTCTCCCTAACACCTGAAAACAAGCTGAGAATTGCTAAACAACTAGACAAGCTTGGAGTAGACGTTATAGAGGCTGGCTTTGCCTCGGTTTCCCAAGGCGAAATGGAGGCAATAAAAGCCATCGCAAATGAAGGCCTTAGGGCGGAAGTATGCAGTTGTTCAAGAGGCGTTAAAAGTGACATAGACGCCGTTGTAGAAAGCGAAGCCGACAGCATACACCTTGTCATCCCAACATCAGATTTACATCTGCAATATAAACTTCGGAAAACCCGTGAAGAAGTCTTAAAAATTGTCGAAGACTGTGTCCAATATGCCAAAGACCATGGGTTAATTGTTGAACTTTCAGCTGAAGATGCCACCAGAAGCGATATCGACTTCTTAAAAAAGGTTTTTGCCACCGGAGTCTCAGTTGGCGCCGACAGAATCTGCGTCTGCGACACCGTTGGGATACTAATGCCTGAAAGGGCATACCCGCTTTTCTCAGAAATCAAAGATGCTTTCCCAAGTATCCCCGTAAGCGTCCATTGTCACAACGATTTTGGCATGGCCGTCGCCAATTCTATAGCAGCATTAAGAGCGGGAGCCACTCAAGTGCATGCAACCATCAACGGTTTAGGTGAGAGAGCTGGAAATGCTTCCCTTGAAGAAATCGTCGCCGCCTTGAAAGTTTTGTATGGCTTAGAAACTAACATCAAAACAGAGCTTCTGTACAGCACTTCGCGTTTAGTTGCTCGGTTGACAGGTATTTTCCCGCAGCCTAATAAGGCGGTTGTGGGTGAAAATGCTTTTTCACACGAGGCAGGCATACACTCCCATGGAGTGCTTTCCCACCCCTCAACGTATGAACCTATGCCGCCGGAGCTTGTAGGTGCAAAAAGGCACATGGTTGTAGGAAAACACGCTGGTACCCATGGCGTAAAATCAGCCCTCGAACAGATGGGCTTATACCCCAACAATCAACAGCTTGAAGAGATTTTCCTGCGGGTTAAAGACTTGGGCGACAAAGGAAAAACAGTTACGGATGCGGATTTGTTGGCGGTTGCAGAGTCTGTTATGGGTTTACAAAGGGCTAGGCCAATACAGCTTGAGGAAATAACAGTTGTCACTGGAAACCGAGTTACTCCCACAGCCTCTGTTAGGCTTAAGATCGCCGACAAACATGTTATCGGAACAGGAATCGGTGTTGGCCCCGTAGACGCTGCTATAAATGCGGTTAGAAACGCGTTTTCAGCAGTTGAACCAATTCATCTAGAACATTATAGCGTTAAAGCAATAACTGGAGGGACAGATGCCATGGTGGAGGTTCTTGTGCGCCTACGGAAAGGCGAGAAAACAGCCACGGCCATGGGAGTTCGAGAAGACATAGTTATGGCAAGCGTTGAAGCTATGCTAAACGGTATGGGCGTGCTGATGACTGCCAACGACAAATTATGCAATAATCCATGTTCCGGAACCGTGGCTAATAATAAACCGAAAGCTTTTTAAAGGAGAATGGCTAAGGCTTGAAGAGCTATTCAACGAGGTATAGAAATGAGGGATCGCTTCCTCCAAGTATAAATTGTTTCCGTTATGTTTTGGCAGATATAGAAACTTTGGTTTCTCTTCAAAGCTTTTGCAACATATTCAAGGAATTGTATATAATTTGCGAAAAGGAGCAGATGGTTTAAATGGTTAAAATATCTGGCGCCAAAGCCCTCGTAGAGTCTTTAAAGCGGCAAAACGCGAAGGTGATTTTCGGCATAATAGGCGGAGCAATAATGCCCGTTTACGACGCTCTGTACGACTCGGATATAAGGCATATTCTGTCAAGGCATGAACAGTGCGCTGCCCATGCAGCTGACGGTTATGCACGTGCATGTGGAAAGCCTGGAATATGTATGGCAACTTCAGGCCCAGGCGCCACAAACCTTGTCACGGGAATTGCTAACGCCTACATGGACTCTTCTCCGATTATAGCCTTAACTGGACAGGTGAGCACGCATGGAAACAGCTCTTCATATGTCATAGGCAAGGACGCCTTTCAAGAAGCAGACATAATTGGAATAACAACCCCCATAACCAAGTTCAACTATCAAGTGAGAAGCGCTGCTGAAATTCCAAAAGCGGTAAAAATGGCTTTTCACATAGCAACCACTGGAAGGCCTGGGCCCGTTTTGATAGACCTCCCCAAAAATGTTCAGTTAGATACCGCGGAAATGGATTTTTCAGATGAGATTAAGCTTTTGGGCTATAAGCCCGTGACTGACCCTCATCCTATGCAAGTTAAGAAAGCAGCTGAACTGTTGCTGAAAGCGGAAAAGCCTGTTATTCTAGCCGGAGGCGGAGTTACAATCTCCAATGCGTTCCAAGAACTTTTAGAACTAGCCGAACTTCTTTTGGCTCCTGTGGCAACCACGCTGATGGGTAAAGGATGTTTCCCAGAAAACCATCCCTTATCGTTAGGACATATTGGTATGCATGGGAACCCGGTGGCAAACAAACTAATCCTAGAAGCTGATGTTTTGTTGGCTGTGGGAACAAGGTTCGCGGATAGAAGCACCGGAAGACTGGACACATTTTGCAAGGACGCGAAGAAAATCCACATAGACATTGATCCCGCTGAAATAGGAAAGAACGTGGATGTTGATGTTCCCATTGTGGCGGATGCAAAAAAGGCTCTTAGGGCAATTTACACAGTAGTAGCCGAGAAGGTTAAGAAAAAGGAAGATTCTGTATGGCTTAGGAGAGTCAAAGAGATAAAGGAACAATGTGTGAATAATGCTTCTGCTAACAGTGCAAGCCTAAGACCCCAAATTTTGCTGAAAACGCTTAGACAAATAATTCCAGAAGATGTTATAATCACAACAGAGGTTGGGCAGAATCAAATGTGGGCAGCTCTTCACTATAAAGTGTTTAAACCCCGAACGTATATCACGTCGGGAGGCTTGGGAACCATGGGCTTCGGCTTTCCAGCAGCGCTCGGCGCAAAGGTTGCATGCCCCGACAGAGTTGTGGTGGATATAGCTGGAGACGGAAGCTTCCTAATGACCGAGCAAGAGCTTGCATGCTCAGTGGAGGAAAACATTCCTGTTATAGTCATAATTTTGAATAATTCAGTGCTTGGGATGGTTGCCCAGTGGCAGAGGCTATTCTACAATAGGCGTTATATTGCCACTAAGCTTGGCCGTGTTCCCGACTTTGTCAAGTTGGCTGAGGCTTACGGCGCCCAAGGTATTCGTGTAGGCTCTCTTGAGGAGTTTATAAGGGCTGTTAAAAGTGCAATGAAAAGTGATGTTACAACAGTCATAGACGTGCCTATCTCCTCGGAGGAAGATGTCCTTCCAATTATTCCCCCAGACAGGGGATTAAACGAAATGATAGTTGGGTGAGTATAAATGGGCTTAGAGAAAATGCATATGATCTCCGCTGTTGTGGAAAATAAGCCAGGCGTGCTGTACAGTGTTTCGAACATGTTTCGACGTAGAAATTTTAACATAGACAGCATAACCGTTGGGCCTATAAACCGTGGAGACCTTGCTAGGATGACCATAACAATAAAGGGAGACGAGAAAACTGTCGAGCAACTGGTTAAACAGCTAAAAAAGCTTATAGAGGTAGTCAAAGTTAGCAGATTGGACACCGCTAACGCAGTGGCAAGAGAAATGGCACTTATAAAAATTCACGCTCCAGAAACAAAAGCCAGGGCTGACATACTGCATTATGTGGATATATTTAGGGGGCATGTTGTTGACGCTTCCCCTGAAACCTTGATTATAGAGGTTACTGGTGGACCTGACAAAATAGACGCTTTTTTGGAATTAATGAAATCCTTTGGCATAAAAGAACTTGTAAGAACTGGTATAGCAGCCCTTTCCAGAGGATCAAAATCCATCAACATAAAAACTGATGAAGACGTTGCGGAGATGTGAAAATGGCAAAAGTATATTATGATTCGGATGTAAGCTTAGAACCTTTAAAGGGCAAAACTGTCGCTGTTATAGGCTATGGAAGCCAAGGACAAGCTCAAGCCAAAAACATGAAAGATTCAGGCGTAAACGTCATATTGGGGCTGAGGCCAGGCGGCTCTTCTTGGAAGGCTGCAACAGACTATGGCTTTGAGGTTTATTCTGTGCCAGAGGCGGTTCAAAAGGCTGACATAGTGCACATGCTGATTCCCGATTTGGAACAGCCCGCGGTGTACAAAAGTCAAGTGGCACCCTACATGGCGGATGGCAAAGCACTCTGTTTTTCCCATGGATTCAACATTCATTTCAAACAAATAGTTCCGCCGCTCCATGTTGACGTGATAATGGTGGCGCCTAAATCACCTGGACCGCGGCTTAGAGAAACCTATCTTGAAGGCTTTGGGGTGCCCGCGTTGGTCGCGGTTTACCAAAATCCCTCTGGACGAGCTATGGAAACAGCGTTAGCTATTGCAAAAAGCCTTGGTTGTACAAGAGCCGGTGTCTTAGAAACTACGTTTAAAGAGGAAACGGAAACAGACCTCGTTGGAGAGCAAGCAGTGCTCGTTGGCGGTTTAATTGAGCTAATTAAAAAGGGCTTTGAGGTTCTTGTTGAGGCGGGTTACCAGCCTGAACTTGCCTACTTTGAAGTGTGTAACGAAGCTAAACTAATAATGGACTTGATTTACCAAAAAGGCTTTGTGGGAATGCTTAGGGCGGTTTCGGACACTGCCAAGTATGGAGGGCTAACAGTAGGCCCTAAGGTAATTGATGATCATGTGAAGGCAAACATGGAGAAAGCTGTAAAAACGGTTCAAAGTGGAGAGTTTTCAAGGGAGTGGGTGGGAAAAGGCGACAAAGCTAAAGAAGTGCTGGATGCGTTAATAAAAGAGGTTGAAAGTCATCAAATCGAAAGCGTTGGCAAGTTCATAAGGAAAATGGCTGGAATCGAAAAATAACCTCTACTTTTCACCTTAGGAGAATTGCCATGAACTTAACTGAGAAAATCTTGGCGCGGGCTTCGGGAAAAGAGAAGGTAACGCCCCGAGAGATTGTGGAAGCCAAAGTCGACGTGGTTATGGTTAATGATTTAACCGGTCCCTTAGCCGTTGAAGCTTTCAAAAAAATCGGAGTTCCCCATGTTTGGGACAGCAATAGCGTAGTCATAGTGTTGGATCATTTAGCCCCAGCAAGCTCAGAGAAAGCTGCAGAGTTGCATAAAATTATGCGAAACTTCGCCAAGGAACAAGAAATAGAAGGCTTATACGATGTAGGCGAAGGTGTATGCCACCAAGTTATGGTGGAAAAGGGTTATGTGACGCCTGGCAAACTCATTGTAGGCGCTGATTCTCACACGTGCATGTATGGGGCTTTAGGCGCTTTCGCAACGGGCATAGGTTCTACAGAGGCAGCGGCGGTCTTCGCCACTGGATGCATATGGCTGAAGGTTCCAGAGGCAATAAAGATTAACGTGGAAGGCAGTTTCAGAAAATTCGTCACTCCAAAAGATCTGATTCTATTTATCATTGGTAAAATTGGCGCTGATGGCGCTCTCTATAAAAGTGTGGAGTTTTCTGGCTCCACTATTCGCAACATGGGTGTTGATGGACGAATGACCCTTTGCAACATGGTTGTTGAGATGGGTGCCAAAAACGGCATTGTAGCACCAGATGAAAAAACATTAAACTATCTTAACCTAAATATGCAACAAGCTGAACTTCTGAAAAGTGACCCTGATGCTTCATACACGGAAATCATGGAGATAGACGCTTCTAATCTGGAGCCTCAAGTTTCTTGTCCCAACTCCGTAGACAACGCAAAAAACGTGCGTGACATAGCAGGGGTTGAGGTTGACCAAGCGTTCCTAGGGTCTTGCACTAATGGCCGAATTGAGGATCTGCGGTTAGCCGCCCAAATTCTCAAGGGCCGAAAAGTAAAGAAAGGCACACGACTGCTTGTGATTCCAGCTTCAAGAGAAGTTTATCTACAAGCTTTAAGAGAGGGCCTTCTAGAAACTTTCGTTAAAGCCGGGGCAGTCGTCTGTAACCCCACATGCGGACCATGTCTTGGCGGTCATTTAGGCATATTGGCTCCAGGAGAAGTTTGCATAAGCTCTTCAAACAGAAATTTCATTGGAAGGATGGGAAGCACTAAATCCTACGTTTATTTGGCTTCTCCCGCCACTGTTGCCGCTTCAGCTGTATCGGGTAAAATCACCGACCCCCGAGACTTGGAGGCATAATAAATGATTATTTCTGGGAAAGCTGTAAAATTTGGAGACAATGTGGACACAGATGTGATTCTGCCAGCTAAATACATGACTTTTATAGACCCGAATGAGCTAGCTCGCCACGCTATGGAAGGTTTAGACCCGACTTTCAATGCGAAAGCAAAAAATGGTGTAATATTGGTTGCTGGGAAAAATTTTGGGTGCGGTTCAAGCCGTGAGCAGGCGCCTTTAGCGCTTAAATATGCAGGCGTTAAATGTGTGCTTGCCGAGTCCTTTGCAAGAATTTTTTACAGAAACGCCATAAACATAGGATTGCCCGCTGTTGAATGCCCAGATATTCCAAGCAAAGTTGAAGAGGGTGATGAGTTAACTGTGAACTTGGAAAAGGGAATAATTAAAAACCAGTCAAAGAACACCGTTTTGCGTGCAACTGAGCTTCCACCGTTTATTTTGGATTTACTCTTAAATGGAGGTCTTATAGAAAATTTGCAAAGGAGGCTTGGAAAGAAGTGAACTCCTATAGAATAACTGTTATCCCAGGGGATGGCATAGGTCCAGAGTTGACAGAGGCAACGCTGAAGGTTTTAGATGCAGTCCAGAAAAAGTTTAGCTTAGAGCTTAAGTTTGTCCACGCTGAGGCTGGAGATGAATGTTTCAATAAAAGAGGTGTAGCCCTTCCAGAGGAAACCATAAGAGAGATTAAAAATTCCCATGCGTGTTTAAAAGGACCTGTTGGTGAAACAGCCGCCGACGTCATAGTTAAGCTTAGGCTGATGTTTGATCTCTACGCAAACATACGCCCAATAAAATCGTATCCTTCCACTTCAGTTTTAAGGCCTGACATTGACATGGTGTTTGTTCGGGAAAACACTGAAGACGTGTACCGCGGACTAGAATTTTCCATAAACGATACTGCCCTATGCATGCGCGTCATTACCCGGCGAGGTTCAGAACGAATAGCCAAAAAAGCCTTTGAAACTGCTAGGCGAAGGAACAAAAAAAGGAAGGTTACAGCAATTCACAAAGCAAATGTCATGCGGGTTACCTGCGGACTTTTTGCAAGTGTTTGCCGAGAAATGGCTAAGCGTTACAGCGACATAACCTTTGAGGAGCAGTATGTGGACGCGGCTGCCATGCGCTTAATCAAGGCTCCCCACGAATACGATGTAATTGTCACTACAAACATGTTCGGCGACATCCTATCCGACGAGGCCGCCCAATTAATTGGAGGCTTAGGCATGGCGCCTGGAGCAAACATAGGCGACGACTTTGCCATATTTGAACCCATTCACGGGTCTGCTCCTACAAGGGTTGGAAAACATACGGCTAATCCATGTTCCATGATTTTAGCTGCTAAAATGATGCTTGATTGGCTTGGCGAACGGTACAACGACCCCAAATGTTTAGCAGCTGCTCAAGCCGTTGAGGACGCTGTCTCTGAAACGCTGCGCAAAGGCTTAACCATTCCAGATCTAGGGGGCACCATGTCGACAATAGAAATGGGAAAGGCTATCGCAGATGAAATTCTTAAACTGCCCCTCAAGGGAGGATAAACCGAAGGTGACGCAAAAACCCTCTTATATACGCATATTTGACACTACCCTTCGCGACGGGGAGCAAACTCCAGGAGTATCCTTAAGCATAGATGAAAAACTTGAGATTGCCCGTCAACTGGACATGCTTAGGGTAGACGTTATCGAAGCCGGTTCTCCCATGTCTTCAGAAGGTGAGAAAGAGGCTGTAAAGGCAATAGCAAAGGCTGGGTTGAAGGCTGAAATATGCGGGCTCGCCAGAACCACCAAGGAAGACATAGATGCAGCCATTCAATGCGATGTGGACTCGGTTCACACTTTCATTTCAGCCTCAGACATCCAAATTAAACACGCTTTAAACCTAACCCGCGAACAAGTGCTCAAATCTGCGGTTGAAGCCATAGAATACGTCAAAGATCATGGTTTGGTATGCGAGTTCTCACCCATGGACGCCACAAGAGCCAACATGGATTTTTTAAGGGAAATATGCAAGGCAGCTGAAGAGGCTGGAGCCGACAGAATAAACATTCCCGACACAGTAGGTGTGATGACTCCTTGGAGTATGCGAAAATTAATTGAAGACTTAAAAACTGTAGTAAAGGTTCCCCTCAGTGTTCACTGTCACGACGATTTCGGCATGGCCGTAGCCAACTCGCTAGCTGGAGTTGAAGCGGGAGCAACTCAAGTGCATGTTACCGTTAACGGAATAGGCGAAAGAGCTGGAAACGCCGCCCTCGAAGAAGTGGTTATGGCCATCCACGCCTTATACAAGTATAAAACAGGAATAAACGCAAGCCTCCTTTACAGCACCTCTAAGCTGGTTTCTAGGCTGACTGGGATTCCTGTACAGCCTAACAAGGCAATTGTGGGTGAAAACGCCTTTTCCCACAAGTCCGGCATTCACACGCGCGGGGTAACTGTGGAGCCTTTAACCTTTGAGCCTATAACCCCTGAACTGGTTGGGCGAAAGAGGAGATTTGAGGCAGGCAAATTAGCGGGAAAACAGGGAATAAAGGCCCAGTTGGAAGAGGCTGGTATACACCCTGACAAAGAGCAGCTTAAAACCATTGTTAAAAGGGTTAAAGAGCTAGGGGATAAAGGAAAAATCGTGACCGACGCCGATTTAATGGCTATAGCCCGGGCAGTCATGGGCGAAGTTGTCGCAGAAGAGAAAATCATTGTTTTACGCGATTTGGCTGTTGTCACAGGAATTAACATAGTTCCCATGGCTTCTGTAAAACTAACTATCGACGGCAAAGAATACATGTCTGCAGAAACAGGCGTCGGCCCAGTGGACGCTGCAATAAAAGCCATACAGAAAGTCACAAGCAACCTTGCCGATATCAAGCTAAGCGAATATCGCCTTGAAGCGTTGACAGGCGGCTCCGACGCCGTCGCTGAGGTGCTGGTAAAGGTTGAAGACAAAGATGGAAACGTTGTATCCGCAAGGGCGGTAAACGAAGATATTGTTAGGGCAAGCGTAGAAGCCATGATCGAAGGAATAAACCGTTGCTTGCTGAAGAAACGAGCGTTAAGGAAGTAAAATTATGCGTGTAGCCTTCCAGGGAGAAATAGGTGCTTACAGCGAAAACGCAGTGTATGCGTATTTCGGCCCTTCAGCAGAATTGAAACCTTGCAGATATCTTTCAGATGTTTTCCGAAGTGTTGAAAACGGCGAAAGCGATTTCGGCGTTGTTCCCATAGAGAATTCTCTGGAGGGCAGCGTAAATCAAACCTACGACCTTTTCCTAACCCACGACCTTAAAGTCTGCGGAGAAATAATAGTCAAAATTATCCACTGCCTAATAGCGCATCCTGTAACAAAACTGGAAGAAATAAAAAGTGTCTATTCTCACCCTCAAGCCTTGGCACAGTGCCGCTTATTCCTTGAGAAACTTAACTGCCGAATAATCCCCGCCTTTGACACTGCAGGCAGCGTTAAGATTATAAAAGATGAAGGACTGAAAGATGCTGGAGCCATAGCCAGCGAAAGAGCTGCAAAAATACATGGAATGAAAATCCTTGCCAAAGATATAGGGGATTCCCCCAACAATTACACAAGATTCTTTGTGTTGTCCAAAACAGATGCGCCCTACACTGGAAAAGATAAAACTTCAATAATTTTTTCGATAAAATCTTTTCCCGGTTCCCTATACAAGGTTTTAGGCGAGTTTGCTTTGAGAAGCATAAACTTGACAAAAATCGAGTCGCGGCCCACTAAACAGACGCCTTGGGAATACAACTTTTACCTTGATTTCGAAGGGCACAGAACTGAAAAACACTGCCAAGAAGCCTTAGAAGCCATAAAGGATAAGACAAACTTCGTAAAGATTCTTGGATCTTATAAGGCTGCGTCTGTTGAGAATTCTAATTTTCGCTTTTAAGAATTTCAAGCATTTTATACATGTTTTCATAAGACTTTGAATAATTGGGATCTATCTTTTCTAAGTCAGCCTTTAGACGTTTAACCTTATCCAAAAAGGCTTTTCTATCTCTTTTGTTTATCAACTCTAACCATTCGGCAGCCTTTCTTAGGAAGAGTTCCCCTACCTTGTCGTTTTCAGGCAAATTCATTTGGAGACTTGTAGCGAATTCCGCGTCTTCAGAGGCTATGGCCTCAATCAGTGTTAAAAGAAATCTGTAGCTGGCGCCTGAAACCTTTTTGGTTTCTGAAAGACGACCATAACTTATGAGGGTGTCACATGCTATTAGGCTTAAAAAGTATGGGAGCCCTAATACGACGGACATTAGCTCGTCATGTTCCCTTGGAGACATAACAAAAACTTTTGCTCCTTTTTCTTTTAGCCAGTTTCCAAATTCTTCAGCTAACTTTTTCTCTTCAGCGTTTGTTGGTGTGAGAACGAAATTCTGGTTTTTTATGTTTTTAACACCTGGTCCAAACATTGGATGAGTGCCTAAAACAGTTCCGTTCACTATGTACTTATGCATTATTTCCACCGGGTATTCCTTTACAGAGCATATGTCCATAACTGTTTGCTCTGGGCGAATATGCGAATGTATTTCCGCTATAACGTTTTCAAAGTTTTCAATGGGCACGCATACTAAAACTTTATCCGCGCTTTTTACCGCGTCCACGCTGCTGGCAGTTTCCACTTTCAACTCTTCCTTTATTATGGCAAGCTTGCCTTGATCCGTGTCTGAAACCACCACGCTTAGGCCCTGTTCAAGAAAAAATTTTGCAAACCATCTGCCCATTTTCCCTGCGCCTATTACTGCCACATTCATTTAAAAGCCTCAGAAATTATTTTTAGGCCTAGCTCAACTTCGTCGTCTGGAACTGTTAAAGCCAACCTAAAATGTTCTCTGTAATTTCCAAAGGCAGTGCCTGGAGCTATGGCAACTCCCTTGTCAAGCAGATCGAAGGCAAATTTTTCAGAATCCAGTCCTTCCTGTTTTGGGAAAAGGTAGAAAGGCGCTTCAGGCTTTGAAAACTTTAAACTGGTTTTTGACAGGAGCTTGCAGGCCAAGTCTGCTCTTCTACGGTATTCTTCGCGAATCTTCCGGATAATTTCATGCCTTAACTCCAAAGCTTTTAAGGCGCCTTCTTGAATAAACGCTGGCACGTTTGTTAAAGTTATTTGGTTCAGCTTCACAATTTTTTCAACCAACTCCTTATTCACAATGAGGTAACCTAGTCTCCACCCAGTCATTACAAACGTTTTTGAAAAACTTTTGGCGATTAAGTGGTTGGGGCTGAAGTCTAAAACGCTTTTTGTTTTAACGAAACTTATGTCTGCGTAAACTTCGTCGGATAAAATTGTGATTTTCTTCTCGTCTGCCATGCTGACAATTTTCTCGACAATTTTTTCATCTATCACTTTGCTTGTGGGGTTGTTAGGATTGTTCAGTATCAACATCCGGGTTTTATCATCAATCAACTCCTCAAGTTTTCCTAAGTCTATTTTCCAGTCTGATTCAAGCTCCGTTCGTAAAAATTTGATTTCCACTCCTAAACTTTTGGCAGTTAAATCATAAGCTGTCCAGTGGGGTGTGGGAATTATTACGTTCTCTCCCTTTTTTAACAGTAAATACATTGCAGCGAAAATCGCCCACTTCGAACCGGCAGTAATTACTATGTTATCCGCAGAGACCCCGTGAATTTCTGCTAGGGTTTCTCTGAGCTTCTTTTCGCCTGCTGCTGAGGAATATTTGGTTTTTCCCTTTTTCATAGCTTCATAAGCAGCTTCAATTATCTCTGTGGGGGTGGGTTGATCTGGGTCTCCTAGGTTGAATTTTATTATCTTTTTTCCTTCATTTTCAAGTTTTATTACTTTCTCGCTTATCTCGTATAACATGTTAACCTACTTTATGAAGGTGCGAAAATATTTAAGAATTTACACGTTATTTGCTCAAGCTGTTTTCCTGCGCGTGTATACTCATAGTCATTATGCTCTTGTAGATGTTTTTAACCTCGTCCAAGTCTAGTCTCAGTTCAGATGCCCGTTGCATAATATGGCGGTACTTCTCCTCTTCTCTTTGCAAGTCTCTTATGGGAACCGCGTTTTCTCTTTTAATCTTCCCAATAAGTTTAGAAACTTCAATTCTATCTCTTAAGAGTAAGAGAATCTTCTCGTCAATCTCATCTATTTTTCTCCGCAAATTTGAAACATTTTCCAAGTTATTTCTGCCTCCCTAAAACTTTTGGGATAAAGCCTCCGCGGATCATATGGTCGGCTAGAACAATTGCCACTGCTGATTCTATGACTGGAACAGCTTTGGGAACCACGCATGGGTCGTGTCTTCCTTTGATTTGTATTGTGGTTTCCTCCATTTTTGAAAGGTCAACGGTTTTCTGTTCTTTTCTAATTGAAGGTGTTGGTTTTATGGCAACTCTGACTGTTATGGGCATGCCGTTTGACAAGCCGCCTAAAATGCCTCCAGCATTATTTGTCAATGTTGCCACTCTTCCCTTATCTATAACGTATAGGTCATTGTTTTCAGAGCCTTTGAGGTCAGCGGCCCTAAATCCTGCTCCAAACTCAACTCCCTTAACAGCTGGCACAGTGAACAAAATTTTGGCGATGTCGGCGTCTAGAGAGTCAAATATGGGCTCTCCAACTCCAACTGGAACATTTAGGGCTGTGCATTCTACTATGCCGCCTAGGCTGTCGCCTTCGTTTTTCGCCTTCAAAATGGCTTCTTCCATGGCTTTTGCGCACTTTGAATCTGGGCATCTTACCGCGTTCCTGTAAGTGTTTCTACGAATTTCGTCTATGGCGGGTGCCCTGTCCAGTTTAACGTCGCCTATGGCAGTTGTGTAAGCCAACACTTCAACTCCTAAGGTGGCAAGCAATTTTTTGGCTATGGCTCCAGCCATGATGAAAGCAACTGTGATTCTGCCTGAAAATCTTCCTCCGCCTCTGTAATCGTTGAATCCGCCGTATTTGACGCGGGCTACGTAGTCTGCATGGCCGGGCCTCGGCAAATCCTTTATAGTGTTGTAATCGGAGGGAATAGCCTCTTTATTCCAAACCAGAACGCATATAGGCGCCCCCGTAGTGTAGCCTTCAAAAACCCCTGACAAAATTTCAACAACGTCCTTTTCAATTCTCTCCGAGACGATTTCCGGTTTGGGCGGTATCCTCTTATCCACTTCTTTTTGAATGTCCTGCTTTGTTAGCAGCAAACCCGCTGGGCAGCCATCTACGACCGTTCCTACGCATTTGCCGTGGCTTTCGCCGAAAAAGGTTACCGCGAATTCCTTACCTATGGAGTTTGACGCCAACAATATTCGCTCCTAACAACTGTAAGTCTTCAAAGAACTTCGGATAAGATTTTCCCACACATTCTGCGTTTAAAATTTTTGTTTCACCCTCTGCGCCCAAGGCTGCAGCTGCACAAGCCATGGCTATTCTATGATCATCGTGTGGGTCTATGATTGCTCCATGCATCTGGCACGGCCCTTTAATTTTTAAGCTGTCTTCGCCTATGGATATGTCTGCGCCCATTTTCTTTAGCTCAGCATAAATAGAAGCCAGCCTATCCGACTCTTTGTATTTCAGCCTTTTCGCATTGTATATTCTGGATATGCCTTTCGTGTAGCATGCTATGGCTGCGCATGCCGGAACAAGGTCGGGCAAGTCTTTGGCGTCCACTTCGATGGCGTTTTGAAGTTTGCCTTCAACTTCAACGAAACCTTCGCCGACACGCACTTTTAAACCAGCCAGATTCAATATGTCTAAAATTGCTTTATCCCCCTGTCTAGTGTTATAGTCTAAGTTAGCGACTCTTATTTTAGAGGATGTTATTGCGGCAGCGGCTAAAAGGTAGGCGGCAGAAGAAAAGTCTCCTGGAACTGTGTGGCTGCACGGAATATAAGTTTGGTCAGGTGGCACCATTATCCGCCTAAAATCTTCTGATATTGAAACTTTAACGCCGTGCTTGCAGAGGGTTTCCTCTGTCATCTGCACATAGCTTTTAGACTCAAGTGGGGTGGTGACAGTTATTTCTGTATCCTTTCTAGCCATGGGGCATACAAATAAAAGTCCCGAAATAAACTGGGAGCTTATGTCTCCGCGTAAAACGGTTTTTCCCCCTTCGATTCCGCCGCCTTTAACAGTTACCCGTGAGGGTTTTTCCTCGCTGTGGTGGGTTTCTACTCCTAACTGTTTAAGACATTGGAGAAGTGGTTTCACTGGTCTCTTGCTTAGTGATTGTCCCATGAGGAATGTTACTGGCTTAGAAGCGAGAGCGGCAACTGGTATCATGAAACGCAGTGTGGCTCCAGACTCCCCGCAGTTTATCGGTTTTCTTGGTGTTTTAAGAGTTTTTACACCTTCAATTTCTAGAAGGGTTCCTTGCTGTTTTACCCTTGCCCCCAAAGCCTTAACTGCACGTAAAGTCGCGGAAGTGTCGTCTGAAACCAAGTAGTTGGCTATTTTCGAAACTCCGTCTGATAGTAATGCGGCAATTAATATTCTATGCGTATACGCTTTAGAGGGCGGCGCCTTGACCTCTCCGCTTAAAACTTCAGTTTGCCTAATAACAACTTCAACCATTTAATCAACTCAGAACCTTGGCTTTTTCATGGTTTATTCTTGCTTGCAGAATTTCCCCTTCATAAGCCTCTAACGCGTCTTTCACCGAATCAACTTTCTCGTTTGAAACAACAGCGGTTACAGAGGGACCCTTGCCGCAAAGTCCAGCCGCCAACGCCCCAGCCATAAGCGCATCTAATGCTATAGAGGGGTTGTATCCCAAAGCTGAAGAATAAATCAGCCCGTTAAGGGTTAACGCTGACCAAAAATTCCGCTTTAAAGCTTCCCTATAAGCTATTTTTACAAGATGTGCCACGCTCTTCATTCTGGCAACATCCGAATTTATCGTGTAAGCCTTCGCCTGCGGTATATGAAACAGAATAGTCAAGTCTTCGCTGATTTCGAAGCGTTTAACAATTCGCCTTTTGGCGTTGTCTGTTATTACGATGCCCCCAAAGTATGAGGCGCAAGCGTCGTCAAAGGCGCCAGTGATGGTAACTTTTGCATTCAAGGCGCCGTCAACTCCGAGATTAACTATGGCCAAGTCTTCAAACTCCTTGTTTAAGGCGGCCACTGTGGCTAGGGCTATGGCATTTGCCGCAGCACTGCTGCTTTTTAGGCCTCTGGCAACTGGAATATTAGACCACGTTTTCACTTTTGCCCCAAATTTTTCCTCAACTCCAAAATGTTTCAACACTCTTTCCACTGTTTTTTCAATAAGCACTGGCTTTTCAGTTGGATCTGAAATGATTTCGCCTTCAATTATGTTGGGGTTGCTGGTTAACTGGACTTCAGCCTTCGTCCATAGGTCTACGCCGAAAGCTGCCCCCTTGCCAGTTGCAATGGCGTTTACTATGGTGGCGGCTCCGTGGCTTATCGCCTTAGCTTGACTCTTCAACCGACGCGTTTCCTCCGTGAGTGATACTTCTTAGAATAGCTTCTCTCATAACCTCTACTGGGGCTGGGCGTTTAAACCAGATTTCAAAGGAAGCTGCTCCTTGAAAGAAAAGCATTTCCGTGCCGTACACCACTTTGGCACCTACAGCTTTTGCATCCTTTATTAGCCTAGTTTCTATTGGGTTGTAAACAATATCCATCACTGCCATGTCGGGCTTCAGCCATTCGCGGTTGACTAGAGTTTGCTCCGTGTTCGGGTGCATGCCTACAGAAGTAGCATTAACCAGTATGTCTGCATCTTTAAGGTAATTTTTTATAGCAGAGGCTGAAAGTGTGTCGCCAACAATTTTTTTGCCAAACTTTTCCTTTAAAACCTTGGCTAATTGTTTAGCTTTCTCTCCATCTCTGTTTAGTATTGTAAGTTTTTCCACTTCAGATGCAAGCTGAAACGCTATGGCTCGCGCTGCTCCTCCTGCGCCTAAAAGTAGAAGTTTTTTCCCATCTAAAGGCACCTGATTTTCTTTAAAGGCTTTTAGGGCGCCTACACCGTCTGTGTTAAATCCGATAAGCTTGCCGCCATCGTTAAGCACAGTGTTGACGGATTCTATGAACTGCACTGTTGAATCTAGCGAGTCTAGATATTTGGTTATGGCGTTTTTATGGGGCATGGTGACGTTAAAACCATGGACGCCTAGGCTGCGCATGCCCTTTACCGCGTTTTTCAGTTCTTCGCTTCTGACTCTAAAAGCTACGTAAACAAAATCGAGTTTCAAATGTTTGAAGGCAGCATTATGCATTAAGGGGCTTAGTGTGTGCTCTATTGGGTCTCCTATAACGCAGCATACTTTTGTTTCTCCTGTAATCTCCATTCTAGTTGGCTCCTAAGGCTTGGTAGGCGGTTCTCAGCTCTTGGATTGTCATTTGGCCTGGAGCTGTT
>JBNASL010000002.1:0-44400 GCA_049717905.1 Candidatus Bathyarchaeales archaeon
GTTATTGAAGCATATTTAGGTGAAGCTTATGCTTGAAGTTAAAAACCTAAACGTGTTACGTGGAAGATTGCAGGTTCTATGGGATGTTTCTATCGGAATTAAGAAGAAAGAAATTGTAGCATTAATAGGCGCGAATGGCGCTGGGAAAACCACGCTTTTAAGCACAATAGCGGGACTATTGAAACCATGTTCGGGCACCATTCTCTTTAATGATAAAGAAATCCATGGTCTATCACCTTATCATGTTGTAGATTTAGGAATATCGTTCGTGCCTGAAGATAGAAAACTTTTCGCGCATATGACTGTGCGCGAAAACTTACTTATGGGCGCTTACAGTTCTAGAGGGAGAACTGCGAAGGATGAGACGCTTAAAATGGTTTACCACCTCTTTCCAGTGTTGAAGGAAAGGGAAAATCAGCTAGCGGTAACGCTTAGCGGTGGAGAGCAAAGAATGTTGGCGATAGGGCGAGGTCTAATGTCAAACCCAGAATTACTAATATTAGATGAGCCTTCACAAGGGCTTTCGCCTAAAGTAACCATGGAAATATTTGAAGCTGTGGATAAGCTTAAAGGTCGCGGAATAAGCATTTTACTGGCTGAACAAAACGTTTATTGCGCTTTAAAGTGCGCTGATCAAGCATGTGTGATGGAAACAGGCAAAATAACTTTGAAAGGTAAAGGTGAAGAACTGCTAAAAAATAAGCAGATTAAGGAGGCATTTTTGGGGCTTTAGCTAGCCCTTTTCTCCCAACGAGCTTTGTTGTTTTTAGCTTTTCAACCACCCCCATCATTCCGTTTGGCATAAAAATAACAATGGCTAAAAGAATTACCCCGAGAATTATCTTAAAGTATTGAGTATAAGCAACTCCAAGATAGTGACTTAGCAAGGAGAGCACTATTGCCCCCGTTAAAGGACCGTAAGCTGTTCCAGCTCCGCCGAGCAATGTCATTATAGCCGGCAAGAAGGAGTAGTCCGCATCAAAGGCGATGTCCGTGTTTATGTATGTGAATCTTGTTGTGAAGGCGCTTCCCATTAAACCAATGCACATAGCGCTGACTGCGAAACCTATTGTTTTAAATAGGCTAGTGTTTACGCCTACATGGATGGCAGCATCCTCGCATTCTCCCACCATTCTTAACGCAAGACCAAACTTGGAAATACGCAAGAAAGCGGTCAACAGAAATATCGCAATTGCTGTCACTAAAATTGCATAATACGATGTTTGAGGGTCGAAGAAAATAGGAAGATAAGTTCCACGGGTGCCCGTAATTGTTATCTCCCACCATTGGAAAATATTTCTAAAAACCTCGCTAATTCCGAAAGTGAGTATTGCAAAATATATGCCCTTGAGTCTTAAAGTTACTAAACCAATAATGAAAGCTAACGCAAAATTTATTAGCCCTGCTAAAAGCACGATAACCGGCAATGGCAAAATCGGGTAATAGCCGTAATTGATGCTAAATTGCAGATACTTTGCAGTGAAATATAATCCTATTCCAAAGAAGGCGGCTGATCCCAGCGCAACATATCTTGTAAGACCCGAGAAGAAATGCCAACTTATTGCGAGAGCGGCCCACAAGAGAACTGTTCTTATTAATGATAAATAGTAATCTCCTAAAAAATATGGGGCAAAAGCTAATACTATAAGAATTAGAGGGATAGGAAGAATTTTTTTAAAGTTTAGTGTTTTTACTTTCAGCATATCTACCGCCCTAATAGCCCTTTAGGTTTGAGTATAAGCATTACGATAAGAAATGCGTAGACAACCGCCATAGTTATTAAAGGATCTATCGTTAAAGAAGCGTAATAAATATACCCTATGAGGAAACCTCCCAGCAAGCTGCCAATAAAGCTCCCCATACCGCCTAGAATGATGACTGCTAAAGCGATAAAAGTGTACTGAGGTCCTATGTAAGGAGTTGTATTAGTGTAAATCATACATATCATTGAACCGGCTAAGGCACTTATAAGAACACCTAGGCCAAATGACAATGAATGGATTTTCAAGATGTTGATTCCGACTAATTGGGCTCCTGTAGGTTCTTCGACTGCAGCTCGCATAGCTAAGCCTATTCTTGTTAAACGTAGCAGGAGGTATAGGGCTATGCTAATGGTTATGGATATAAATGCAGCAACTATCATGTTTATTTTGAAAAGCTCTCCAAATATGGGTATGGTTTCATTGAGATAAGCGACGCCTATTGGAGTTGCACCAAACATGATTCTAACTACATTCTGAAGAATGAATTGGAGACCGAAACATGCTAGAAGCGATCTAAATTCAAGCTCTTCGGCAGATTTAGACAGATTAACCAGTTTACGGAAAACGATTAATTGAATTAAAACACCTATAACGAAAACTGTAGGTCCACTTATTGCAAGGGAAACAAGGGGATTAACACCAAAATAAGTAAATAAAAGGTAGGTTACGTAAGCGCCTAACATGAGGAACTCTCCGTGAGCAATATTAAGTATTCTAGTAACACCATACTGAAGGTTAAGACCTATTGCTATTAGGGAAAATATTGCGCCTAAAATTGCACCACCAATGATTATGTCTATCATAAATCAAACCCTCACTATTTTAAAAAAAGAAAAAGGGAATTCATGGATTAAAACCTTAAGGCCATGCTGGCTTTGGACAAATTATATCTGCCGATGCAGCTTCTCGCGGCCAAATGACTTCCATCATTTCTCCGCCTTGCCACTGGGTTATTGTTCCAGTTAATTCACATTGCATACTATAGCCTTGTCGAAGCTTAGTCTTTCCCACAATGGTGTCAAAGGTTTCAGTTGCAAGTACATCCCGTATCTTTTCTCGGTTAAGGCCAACTTTTTCAACTGCCTTGAAAAGACACTGTAGAGCAGCATAGAACGTAGCTGATGCAGGGAATGGATAGGCACCAAGACGTTGTTTATGCATTTCCGCCCAGTCCTTTAAAGCCCCTGTTTTGTAGGCTGCAGCTGGCCAACCATCATAATAGCATACTCCTTTAAGATCTTGTGGAGTGAACCCGAAGGGACCGAAAACCAAGGCTGGAACCTCCATGGTGGGACCGATGAATACAAGCTTTGGATTGAAGTTTTGCGCCTTCATTTCACGTATTAAGTCCGCACCCTCATTATAGCCACAATCAATTACTACATCGACACCTGCACTTTTAAGAGTGCTTACTATCGGAGCAAAAGTAGCAACGGGCAAGGTATAACTTTGTTGAACTGGAACTTGAAATCCTTTATCCATGAGGTGATAGGCTATAGCCCCAGCATACTCCACGCCATGCTGGTCTGCGTGATGTATAATGCCCACCTTAGCGATTGGCGTCTTATTTTTATTTATGTAGTCGAGGAGATTAGCCACCTCTATACCTGTTTCACCAGGCAAGCCAAGCACGCTGAACGCGTATTTGAATTCGCCGCTCCTCATTTTTTCAGCGGCTATGTCTGAACCAAATGTTAAAGCAATCACCGGATAATGATATTTCTCGTAAAGCGAAAATGCTGCAAAGTTGAAGGCGGTGCTCCAAGGTGCAAAAATAAGATCAACCTTGTCTTCGGTTATGATTTTCTCAGTATAGGTAAGCATTTTATCGAGGTTACTCTCATCGTCATATACTATTTTATCAATGGGTAACTTCTTGCCATACTCAGGCACGTATAGCCCGCCCTCATTGTTGTAGTCCTCGATAATCCAATCGTAATAGACATGATGCAGTGAACAGCCAGCAGAGTTAGGCCCGGTCAGAGACTGCACAATTCCAATAACTATTTTATCTTTAGGTGGAGGGGCTGGTGCATAAATATAATAGTAGTAGACCGCACCTACCACAACTGCAACGACGATGATTACGGTGATAACTACTGCTTGCATTTTAGTAATTGCTGCCTTTTTCAACATAAGAAATCCTCCATTTTCAGCGTTTACTCTGTTTAATATTTTCATTATTTAAAACTTGCGCATACTTACCCGCACCCTATAGAACAAACCTTAATGTAAAAAGCAAGTTTAAAAAGTTAAAGAAATTTAAGCTAGAAGACTTTCACGCGCAAAAATTTGCCTCTTCATTGGTCTTAAATGTAGCAAGTTTATTTTAAGGTTAACCACCTATGATTCCACGCTTCGTAAGATCTGTGGCAACGTCTTCTAAGCCCAATTGTTTCAGAGTTTCCACCCTTGGAAGCCCTGTTCCCGAATCAAAGTTTCTTTCCCTATAATATTCATCGAGAAGTTTTTCCAGGTAATCTTCACATTTCATTCCCTTACCTAAGCCTGAGGGGCACACTTCATACATCCATTTGCCATGCAAGTAATCATCCTTTCTAGAAATACCGAGACGGGCGTTGTATGCTTTCTCCAGGCAGACAATTCTTTCACCGCATCTTGCAAATTCTTCCGGACTGAGTTGAATACCCGTTACAGCTGAAAACATTGGAGCATAGTCGATCATGTAAAGGGCGCGTTTCGGCTTTTTAAGCATAAGGGATAAGGCTGGAAAGTGACATATTCCAAGAGAGTTAATAACTGCATTGAAATCTTCATGGTACTTGACACTTTTCGCCTTAAGGTTTAATGTGGTGGGGTAGCCGACGTCCGGCGCACCGAAAAGTTTCAGCGAGGTGTCAGCTCTTTGCTGCTTATCTATTTGGCAGTGAGCTTTTAGGTGGTCGGCACCACGCGTTGATATGGCGTAAGCAAGAGCCCAGTGGGGAAAACCCCTTACATCCTCAACTTCAGTTAACCCTTTCGAGTGACACACATATTTTTCCGCGTTTAGTTTCCTTGCTGTTGAAAGGGTTCCTTCAGCGAAAATATCGCCCAAGCCTTTTCTAAAGGCTGTTTTTCGCATTGTTTCCTCAACTGTCTCAATGTCTCCCCACTCATAGGATAAGCCTTCGCTAACTTTGGGATTTAGCATGCCTCTTTGTTTTAACTCCATAAGTAAGCCTATTAGGGTTCCAGTTTCTGTGGCATCTAACCCCAATCGGTTCGCAAAGTTTTGCAGATGGAGAATTTCGTCAACGTTGTAAATTCCCAAATGCAATCCTAAAGAGCATATAATTATATAGTCGATTTTTCCACCTTTTTCTCCGGCATATTTCCCCTCTTTAATCTGCCAAGGGTGAACGCAGGCAACTATACACCCGTAGCTACACGGAACGCTTCCAGTCGCATATTTGCTGATAAAGATATCTGGAAAATCTGAAATTTCAGGAGCCACAGCATCCTGATAGTTTTTAACAGAATGACAACCAATTTCGTTATACAATATACATAGGTTGGTTGTCCCATACTTAGCCCAGTTACGCACCCCAGCTGATGTAAGGCTACGCTTCAACTCTTCATTTATTTCTTTAACTTTTTCCGGATTTGCAACTTGAATTTGCTTTGATCCTCTTACTGCAACAGCCTTAAGATTTTTAGAACCCATAACGCAGCCAACGCCAGTTTTTGCGGCAGCCCTATACTTTTCAAACATTATGGAGGCAAACTTCACCATGTTTTCGCCAGCTGGGCCTATGCACGCCACATGAACATCTCTTCCAAGTTCCCCTTTAATTGCGTCGTCAGTTTCGTAAACGTCGCATCCCCAAATATCAACAGCATCCCTAATCTCAACGGAATCGTCATCTACTAAAATGTAGACGGGTTTCCCGCTTTTCCCACGTATCACGACGTGATCGTAACCTGCGTATTTAAGTTCGCATGCCCAATAACCACCTGCGTTTGAATCTCCAAATATTCCAGTTAAAGGAGATTTGGTTGTAACCCTTATCTTACTGCCTAGGAGAAGTCCCGATCCCGCAAGGGGACCAACACCAAAAATTAATTCGTTATCTGGGCTAAGGGGGTTTACTTCAGGGCCAACATCGTTCCATAGGATCCAATCGTTAACTCCGCTACCTCCTAGAAATTTTGCCCCCCATTCAAGCGGAAACGGTTGCTTCACAATTTTTTTGCTGGTTAAATCAACTCTTAGTATGGATCCTGCATAGCCGTACATAACTAGTCACCAAGTGAATAAGGGGGTAATTCAGATTGATATATATGTGTTTCTTCAACTACAAGTTTCCGGCAATTCTGGAGAAACTGGAGTTTCTATTCACTTTGTAAGCGTCAAACATTACGTAATAACATTGTTTATGCTTTAACCCAAATTTTGTGGAACGTTTATTGTTCTTGGAAGTGGCCCAACATTATACAAATCCGGATTTCTAACATCGAACACGATGATATCGTAAAATCAAAGTTAGCATTTAGCCAATCTGGGTGGAGATAAGAGATGAAGCTATACTGACGGTAGACGGTGAAACAGTTTTAATCGAAATCGGCAGAATTATTGCTGAAATCAAGATAATGCTCAATGCTATAGCTAATATTTTCCAAATTTTGACTCACCAAGTCTTGGAATTATGCATAAAATTTATGGTTTGCAATTTACTAATAGATAATTATTCTTGCAAATGCAGTTTTTATAAATCCCATAAGTTTTATATTCGGAGGGTAACCACTATTAGAAATTCTGGGGGGACAACATATGTGGGAAATTACATTTCCCAGAACTATAGTGGCAGGCGAAGGTGCACTTGAGCATCTAAAAAAAATTGAAGGAAAACGAGCTTTAATAGTTACCGGCAAAGTGGTTAAAAAAATAGGTTTTGTGAATAAAGTTGAAAATTATTTGAAAGAAGTTGGGATTGAAGTAGAGGTTTTTGAGGTGGAACCAGAACCTTCTGCAGAAACCATAGTGAAAGGAGCAGAATTAGCTAGGGGATATGGGCCAGACTGGATTATAGGACTCGGCGGAGGCAGCAATATAGACGCGGCAAAAGCCGTATGGGTCCTTTACGAACGCCCAGACTTGGAAGTTGCATCAATAAATCCCTTCATAAAACTTGGAATGCGAAAGAAAGCCAAGCTAATCTGCATACCAACAACAAGCGGCTCAGGTTCTGAAGTAAGCTGGGCCACCGTGATAACCAATCCAAAAGAGGAACGGAAAATGGAACTGGCCAACAAAGAACTCGTGCCAGACATAGCCATACTTGATCCCGAACTCCCCATGGCTATGCCTCAAAAACTGGTGGCAGAAACAGGTCTAGATGCCTTAACCCACGCTATAGAAGCGTATGTTTCCCCCATGAGAAACGACTTCTCAGACGCTCTAGCAATTAAAGCAATAAAAACAATTTTCCAATACCTCTTAAGATCATATAGAAACCCTGAGGACAAAGAGGCAAAGGGGAAAATGCATAACGCAGCAACCATGGCTGGAATGGCCTTTACTAACTCTGAAGTAGGCATAGTACACGCTTTAGGCCATATGATTGGTGGAGTCTTTCATATCCCCCATGGCAGGCTCATGGCGATTATCCTCCCATACTCAATAGAGTACAATGCAAAAACAGCCTTAGAAAGATACGTAGATATCGCCAAAGCGGTGGGCATTGAAGCCAAAACAGACAGCGAGGCCTTGGAAAAACTTGTGGGGGCTATAGATGAGGTGAAACGCGAGTTTGGGGAACCAGCATCCCTAAAAGAGGCGGGAATATCGCTAGAAGATTTCGAAAATAAACTGGATGATTTGGTTAAAAAAGTCATGAGCTCAGTAGTCCTTCGAGGAAACCCACGAGCTTTAAACACAGAGGAAGCCAGAAAGCTTCTCATCTACATATATGAAGGAAGAAAAGTTGACTTCTGAAGACTTAATTTTACTTCGCGCAACACCCTTTCAATGGCAACATTGAAAAAGCTATTCTCACTTTTCAAGCTCTTTTTCTCAGCTCAATTCTTTTGATTTTTCCTGTTTCAGTTTTTGGCAATTCCTTAACAAACTCCACAATTCTAGGAGCCTTATATGGAGCTAAATGAGCCTTGGCGAAGTTTTTAATTTCTTCTTTCAGTTCATCGCTTGATTGAAACTTTGGCCTTAGCACAATGAATGCCTTAATTATTTGACCGCGTTCTGGATCAGGCACACCTATTACTGCAACTTCCGCTATGGCTGGGTGTTTTGTTAGCGCATCCTCTACCTCATAAGGCTGCACCCGGTATCCTGCCGTTTTTATTATATCATCGCTTCTACTAACGTACCAGAAGAAGCCATCTGCGTCTTTGTAAGCCAAGTCGCCAGTGTAGTTCCATCCGTTTTTGACGGATTCCGCCTGCTTTTCTGGTCTTTTCCAGTACCTTGTTCCAGTAGGCCCTATCACTGCTAAATGCCCAATCTCATTTGGAAGTAACTCTTTTCCATAGTCACTAAATATCTTCACATCGTAGCCTGGTACAGGAACCCCAAGAGATCCGGGTTTGACCATACCAAATCTTGCTGATATGAAGGCGTGATGTAATTCTGTGCAGCCTATATGGTTTAAGACTTCGCAGCTAAAGAACCTCTTTATTTCCCAATAAAGTGAGGGGGGACAGTGTTCTCCTCCAGTTACGCAGGCCCTAAGAGAACTGAAGTCATATTTTCCACGTTCTTCTTTCTGGGCTACTATGGCTCTGTAGGCTGTGGGAACTGCGCAAAGAATCGTTATCCTATGTTTTTCTATAAGCTCAAACATGAAAGTAGGTTCAAATCTTCTACTTCCGATCAACGATGATGCTGCTCCGCAGTAAAATGGATCGGTTATTAACGCGTTGTGCCCTAAAGAAAATACCATACTAGCCGGCCCTCCCCATACATCATTCTCATTAGTCATTAACACTTTTTTGGCGAAACACTCTCCCACCGCCAAGTAATCCCTATGCGTATGTATACAACCCTTAGGAGGACCTGTTGTGCCTGATGTGTACTGGAGAAGGGCGATTTCGTCTTGATCCACGCGGACTGCATCCAGATCTGTGGCTTCTTTAAAACTTTCCATTAAATCGTTAAATGCAACGTATTTAGAGCTAACTTCATCACCTACTAATATTGCATGCTTAACGGTTTCCATTTCATCTCTAGCCTTTTCCGTCTCTTCAACCAATTGTGAGTTTGTGATGAGAACTTTAGCCTCGCAGTCATTAGCTATATAGGAAACTTCCTTTGCCCGCCATAAAGGGTGTAAAGGAACACTTATAGCACCTATTTTCTGAATGGCCAAGTGGCTTACTATGAACTCCGGCGTGTTAAACAATCTTAGCAACACACGATCCCCAACTTTAACACCTAAGCTTTTTAATGCGTTACCTAAACTGTTCACCATGGATTGCAACTCAGCATAGGTAATCATTTGGTCTTCGCACAGAATTGATGCTTTTTGACCTCTACCCATCTTAACATTTTCGTCCACAAAGGCTTCAGCTATGTTAAGTTTAGATGGCCATGCTTGAGCCTCTGGGAAATTTAGGTTGAATCTCGGCCACATCTCTTTGGGCGGTCCATACTTCGTAACCAGAGACAAGTTTAGCACCCTTAAACTTGTAGAATATTATCTAATCATGGCGGCAATAAAACTGTTTTACAACAGCCTTGGAAAAATTTATTGCAAGCACCACCAAAATATAGGCAAATGCGGATGGGGGCAGGCAAAATTAAAAAAGTAATTGTCATGCTAGCATCAGTGCTTATCATCGGAGGAGTTTTTTTAGCATTTTCAATACAGGAGGCTCACACCGAAGAAGGCGTAATAGATGAATGGGATCCCATAAAGCCTTCAATATTGCATCCGCAAAACATCACGGGTTGGGCTTTTATGGTTAAAATACCAAATGGAACCTTCTTACAACTGAACATTTCAGCTTCAGATGTTGTGAGGGTGAGAATAGGAACTCTTACTACGAATGCGACGGGGGGAACAGTCTTCAAAGACTTGTTATTTGACAACTTAGGGACGCGCTTCACTCAGAGAGTTTCAATTGCTGGAATAGGCAGTAATTCTTATCTTGAAATCAAAAATGAAGGGGGAAGGCCAGTCAATATCTCTGGCAACATAAAAAAGATAGGAGATATTCAGAAGACATCAAACCCATACTTAGGATTGGGAACATTAACGGCATTTTTAGGATTAGTTTTGTTAATCTATGGAATTTTGGCCAAGCCAAAGAAAAGGCGACCTAAGAGGAAAAGCTAGAAATTCCAGCAGACTAAACCTGACATGTTTTTAAGCTCTCATGTTTTTAAGCTCTCATTGGTGTGGCTTTCCAAAAGTAACCGTACATCCCATCCTCACGCCACAAGTCAAGTTTCCTAAAGGTTAACTCGACAGGCAAGTCTATTTTTAACTCATCAGGGTCTACGTCTGTGAGCTCTACGAAAATTCTACCTCCACCTTCCAGGTTCACCAAGCCTATGGGCACGTTTCCTTTTATAAATTCAAAGGAATAGGAGAAAAGTTTCCCTTTTTTCCCGCACAGTCTAACCTCTTCAAAGTTGTCTTTAGAGTGGCATTTGATGCAGACTCCTTGAGGGGGATATTGAATGGTACCGCATACTTTGCATTTTACTCCATATAAGGGGTATATGCGTTTACGCTCCCTCCATATGGCTGTAGCGGTGGGATAAGAAACTGACATGGGCACCCTAGGCTTTGGCATTCTGACGAGATTTCGCCATTTAAGATACGTGGCATAATCTGGCACCATTTTTCTCCTTTTAAGATGTGTTTTAACTCCGCGCTTTCTCCCTTCAAGTTCTTTTATGCCTTCTTTAATTCTGAATATGAAGGCGTCGCTGCCGTTTCCATAACTTGCAAGCAGATATCTATCCTCGGGTTTGGCTTCCTCCAATGCTGCAGCAAATAATAGTAGGGGCTGAGCTGTGCCTGTATTACCAACATTGTTGATTAATGGATCTTGAAGTTGAGTCTTAGGGTCGAAGCCTAAACTTTTAGCTAAATCTACGCCTCTTCGTGTTTCAGGAGTTGAGAGCACTGCCTTAGCTATTTCCTTAGGACTTACCCCAACCTTTTTCATTAATCCCGAAACCGTTTCTTTTACAACTCTCAAGTATCCACATGAATGGATAAACCGTTCTTCCCAAGAGTTTACATATGTATCTATGTCCCTGCGCCATATATCGTATATTTCGTCTGAAACGGAATAATCATCTTCTATATCTGCAATCGAATTTGCCTTTCCTATTAAAAGGGCTGCTGCACCGTCGCCGAAAGTTTGCTCAAAAAAGGAGTTGGGTACGCCTAGACGGCAGTCTGCCGCCGTAACAAGTATTTGCCTAGCCGCTCCAGATTTAACCATGTTAATTGCAGCTTTTAAGGCGCTGGTTCCAGCTCTAAGAGAATTAGCGAAATCCGCTGTGAAGACATCGCGGCGAAGATCCAGAACGGCAGCTATGGTGCTGGCTGCGCATTTCTCTTTGAAGGGTGAAGTTGTGGAGGCGAAAAACACGCAGTCAATGTTCTCACGTTCAGCATCATCTATGCAGTTTATGGCGGCTGCAACAGCCATTGTTAGACTGTCTTCATCTTTCCCAGCTACAGACCTTTCGCCCGAAAGGCCTTTGCCTAATAGTTCTCGGCTCATCCTCCATACTGGAATATAAGCGCCGTAGGATGCTATTCCAACCATTTTCAAGACCGCCTTTACTTTAGCCCCAATATGGCTATAGCAGCGGTGTGAGAGTCAACTGGTGTTCCTCCACACGTGTGGGTTAAAACTTTCTGGTTTCTTATTTCCACTTGACGTTGATCAGCCTTTCCTTGAAGCTGCTTGTAACCTTCATATATCATTCTGAGACCGCTGGCTCCAAGCGGATGGCCGAAGCATTTGAGGCCTCCATCAGCGTTAACTGGCAACTCGCCTTTCAACTCGAAGGTTCCAGCATTCACATCCTGTTTTGCTTTACCCCTAGGGCTAAAGCCAAAATCCTCGTAGATCACAAGCTCATGAATTGTAAAACAATCATGCACTTCAGCTAAGTCTAATTCTTTTCGCGGATCCTTAATTCCAGCCTCAGCGTAAGCCATTCTAGAAGCTTTAACATTTTCCTCAACATGTACGAGATTCCAATCATCTTGCACTTGACCTTGATACATGCCGGAACTCATGCCAACGCCTTTAACGAGCACATAGTCATCTCTATAGTTTTTGGCAAGATCTGCTCTGGCTATAATTGCCGCTGCGGCTCCATCAGCTATACCGCAGCAATCGTAAAGCCCAAGAGGCCATGCGACTACCGGCGCATTTAATGCCTCTTCCAAAGTTATTCTGCGCTGAAACTGAGCCTTAGGAGCCATAGAACCATTAAAATGGTTCTTAACTGCTATTTTCGCCAGAATCCTCTTGCCTTCTTCAATGGAAATGCCATAATGGTGAAAATACCTCAGGGCGAGCATCGCCCAAGCGGTAACTGGCAGGAAACCAGTATCCACTCTGCTTGTGTAAAGCTGCGTGGGATTATAATCGCCGGGTATAGGTAGTCCTGTGTCCTTGAGTTTCTCAGCACCGCATACCAGAACAATATCAAAGGCGCCGCAAGCAACAGCATAACAAGCATTAATAAACGCATCATGACCGCTGGCGCATCTATTTTCAATTCTTGTTACTGGGATATACCCAAGCTTAAGAGGGTAGGCTAAACTGCGACCAAGTTCACCACTCCAAGCCGTAGCCCACCATGCTGCTTGAATATCCTTTGGTTCTATCCCAGCATCCTCAAAAGCCTCATAACAAGCCTCTACAATTAAATCCCCAACGCTCTTATCCCAATGCTCATCGAATTTTGTACATCCCATACCTATTATTGCAACTTTGTCTCTAACACCAGGCACGTTCACACCTCATCTCGCTCAACTAAAATGAGTTAGAGAAATTAAATTTTGCTAAAGCCATAATCATTTATTACATTCTTACATTAATTTTCAGTTTCTAAAAGATTACAAATAATAAGAGAGAAGCTGAGTTTACTAATTATGTGGGGACGAATAACGGCTAGAATAGGTGTCTACATCTGCCATTGCGGCTTGAATATTGCAGGCGTAATCGATATTGAAAAGGTTACTGAATATGCAAAAACCTTGCAAGACGTTGTGGTTGCCAGACATTACGCCTATACTTGCTCTGAACTTGGCCAACGCATGATTCAAGAGGATATTAAAACTGAAAATCTTGATAGGATAGTGGTTGCGGCATGTTCACCACTGATGCATGAGGAGACTTTTCGTAAAACAGTTGCGGAAGCTAGGCTGAATCCTTACTTGCTTGAGATGGTAAATTTGAGGGAACATGTTTCTTGGGTTCATTTTGAAGAGCTAGAAGAAGCTACTGAAAAGGCTAAAGACCTTATAAGAATGGGCGTGGCGAGAGCAAGACTATTGGAGCCTTTACAGAGAAGAAAGGTAAGTGTAGAGAAAAGTGTTCTTGTAGTTGGTGGCGGAATAGCGGGCATACAAGCGTCGCTTGACTTGGCCAACGCGGGTTTAAACGTTATTTTGGTTGAGAAATCTCCAAGTATCGGCGGTAAAATGGCCTTTTTGGATAAGACTTTTCCAACTCTTGATTGCAGCGCATGCATATTGACGCCTAAAATGACTGAAGTGGCTAGGCACCCAAAGATAAAAGTGTTAACTTATGCTGAAGTTGAAAGCGTCTCAGGATATATGGGCAATTATGAAGTTACAATCCTAAAAAAAGCCAGATATGTGGATGAAGATAGATGTAGCGGTTGCGGGGTATGTGTAACCAAGTGTCCAGTTAAGGTTCCTGACGAATTTAACGTAGGACTAGGAATGCGAAAGGCTATTTACATTCAATTCCCCCAAGCAGTTCCCTTAATCTGCACCATAGACAAGGAAAACTGCTTATATTTTTCAAAGGGAGTTTGCAGGATATGCGAGAAAGTTTGCGAAGCCAAGGCGGTTAATTTTGAACAAAAACCTCAAAGAATAAAAGTTAAAGTTGGAGGAATAGTAATAGCCATAGGCGCTGAACTTTTTGATGCTTCTAAAGTTTCCGAGTTTGCATTTGGGAAATCTAAAAATATTATTACAAATCTTCAGTTTGAAAGATTAACTAGTGCATCAGGCCCCACAGGCGGGGAAATAGTCTGCCCGCAAACCAATAAAAGGGCTAGAAGTATAGTTTTTATTCAGTGTGTAGGTTCTCGAGATAAGCGTTTTAATGAATATTGTTGCCGTATAGGGTGCACTAACACGCTAAAGCAAGCGATTCTTGCGCGCGAAAAATTGGGCAAAGAGGCAGAAATCTATATCTGCTATATTGACATACGTGCCTTTGGCAGAGGTTATGAAGAACTCTATAGAAGAGCACGAAGTATGAATATAAATTTCGTCGCAGGGATACCTTCAGAAATTTATGTAGAACCCGATGGCACGATTAGTTTAAATGTCTTTGACAAAAATATTGACAAACTCTTGGAAATACGCCCAGATCTTATAGTGCTGGTGAATGGTCTTACCTTAAGCTATGATGCAGAAAAAGTAAGTGCTGTTTTCCATGTTCCCAAGGGTCTTGACGGTTTCCTGTTAGAAGCCCATCCGAAATTACGCCCGCTAGAGAGCGTGGTTCCAGGAATTTTCCTCGCAGGCATGTGCCAAGGACCAAAAGACATTCCAGAAACAGTATCACACGCAAGTGGTGCTGCAGCCAAGGTCATAGACCTTTTGTCAAGAGGAGAAATTGAGCTTGAACCGTTAAAAGCTGTTGTTAACAAAGACTTATGCAGTGGTTGTGGCCTTTGCAAGTCAGTCTGCCCTTACATCGCTATAGAGATTAAGACTGAGAAGATAAATGGCTCTGAAAAATCCCGAGCAGAAATTGTAGAAGAGATGTGCCAAGGCTGTGGGACTTGTGCAATTGCATGTCCTTCTGGTGCCATAAGAGTGCAACACTACACCAGCGAACAGATTCTCGTTCAGGTGCATGCGGCTTGTTTTGGATAAAGGTAAAATGGTGAAGAAGTTTGAGCTTGACAGACCTAATGTCCATGTCTAAACCCAATTTAACATTGCGAGAAAAAGTGCTTGCAAAAACGGGAAGAGGAGTCACAGACTGTTTTCAATGCATGAAGTGCACAAGCGGATGCACCGCGCTGAAGCTTCTGGAGTTAAAACCTCACGAGATTATGAGACTTGTTGAGTGGGGTTTCCTAGAGGAACTGGTGACTTCTGACATCATCTGGGCTTGTGCAACTTGCCTAAAGTGCACAGAACGGTGTCCACAGAAAGCGTCACCATATCATACAATAATGGCATTGCGGAATATTGCGGTTGAAAAAGAAGTTAAAGTGCCAGAGGCCTATTTGAAAGCGATTTCCAAAATTCTTGAAACTGGACTGGCTGAGACCGTTCAGAAAATTGTGACAAGAGAGACTGCAACTTTTGACCGTGAAAGCCTAAAACTGCCCAAAATAGCTAATCCAAAAGGCGGTTTTCAAGTAGCATTTATTAAAATCCTAGAGGAGAAATGAACTTGAAAGTTGCTGTTTTTTGGGGCTGCAGAATATTAACAAGTCAATACGCTTATGAAATATCGGCTAGAGAAACTTTTCCGAGGCTCAATGTGGAACTTGCGGATTTGCCAGAAACCAACTGCTGTGGAGAACCTGTTAAAAGCATAAAAGAATCAGCAGCAGATTACTTGGCTGCAAGAATTTTGGCATTGACAAATGTCACAGGCCTAAGCGATTTGCTTGTTCCATGCAACCGATGCCACTTTGCACTTTCAGAAACTATGGAAAGATTACGCAAAGACGATAAAACTAGCAAGAAAATTATTGACACTTTGAAAGAGGAAGGGTTAAGTTATAACTCTAAAATCAAGATTTGGCATACAATTGACTTTCTCCACGATTTTATAGGTATAGATAAAGTCAAAAGAGCTGTTCAGAAACCCTTGAAGGGTTTAAAATTGGCAACACATGTGGGTTGTCAGATTATTCGTTACAGCAACCTCGGAAGAATCGACGATTCTGAGAACCCGCAGAAACTTAACAAACTTGTAAACGCTCTCGGGGCAGAAGTTGTTGGTTACCCTAAAAAACTCGACTGCTGTGGAGGAGCCCTAATGCGTAGTCACCCAGACGCAGCTCTTTCATTGGCGGGTATCAAACTTAATATTTTACAAGGTTTAGCCGTAGACGGATTGGTGATCTCTTGCCCAGAGTGCGGGTTAATGTTCGATTCAAAACAGAAAGAGGCAGCAGCCATTGTGGGAGCAAAACTTAACCTTCCAGTAATATACTACACCCAATTGTTAGGATTAGCTTTGAAAATCGAAAAGGAAAAGCTTGGGTTACAACTTAACCAAAGTTCAGTAAACCAGTTTTTAGCAAAAGTTTGAGATATACACTTTTTAATTGAACCTAAGCTAGGGCACGCAAATTTAAGTTGCATGGCGTGCAACTCTTCTCTACATGAAGTTTTTTAGGCTTTAAAAGCTAAGTGGTTGGCGCCACCGAAGCATTAAGCACATAAAACTTAAGAGACTGCGCTGGGAAAAGGGCGGTTAAGGTGCTGGTTATGGATGCTCAACAAATGACGCAGATAGTGAAAAGCGAACTAGCAAGCAAGCGCAGTGTAAGTGCTGAGAAAAGCGTCCTAGTGGTAGGTGGAGGAATAGCAGGCATACAAGCTTCGCTTGACTTAGCTAACGCTGGATTCAAAGTCTATCTTGTAGAGAAAACGCCAAGTATAGGTGGGCGCATGGCACAACTGTATAGAATTTATCCAACACTTGATAACAGTGTCAATCTGTTAATGCCCAAAATGGTTGAAGCAGCAGAAAACCCCAACATAAAATTGTTAACTAACACAGAAATTCTCGACATTAATGGAGTTGTCGGAAACTATAAGGTAACAGCTATAAAGAAACCAAGATACGTCGATGAGAACAAGTGCAATGGATGCCACGCATGCACTGAAGCTTGCCCAATTGACATTCCCGACAGATTTAATGAGGGTTTAAGCCAAACACGCGCTATATCCCTATACTCGCCCTATGCAGTTCCAAAAGTAGCGACAATAAATCCAGAGCAATGTTTACGGCTAAGCGGCAAGGAAAACTGCGACAAATGCATAAAAGCATGCAAAGCAAACGCCATAAACTTTGAACAAAAACCGGAAGTTGTCGATTTAAAAATTGGCGTCATAATCCTATGCGTAGGTGCTGATGTGTTTGATGCTTCAAAAATGCCTGAAATGGGTTATGATCGTTTCAAAAATGTAATTTCGAACATAGAATTTGAAAGAATTCTGGATGATTCTGGCCCTACAAGCGGAAGAATTCTGTGCCCACAATCCGAAAAACCGCCAAAAACAATAGTTTTCATATCATGTGTAGGTTGTCGAGATAAACGCTTCTACCAGCATTGTTGTAATGTTGGATGCATGGTCAATTTAAAGCATGCCATCACTGCACGTGAAAAACTCGGAGATGATGCTGAAATATACATATGCTTTAATGACGTCCGCGCTTTTGGTAAAGGCTATGAAGAGTTTTATGAAAAGGCAAGAGGCTTAGGCGTAAACTTTTTGGCTGGGATCCCAGCTGAAGTTCGCAACTCTTTGGATGGAACGCTTTACGTGGGCGTCTACGAAAAAACCTTGAAGAGATTATTGGAACTACACGCGGATCTGGTGGTGCTTACTAACGGTGTTGTACCTAGGGAAGAGTTCGCTGAAATTAGCAAGTTATTCCATGTTCCAAGAAGCCAGGATGGTTTTCTCCAAGAGGCCCACTCAAAAATGCAACCGTTTGAAAGTCCAGTAGAAGGAATTTTTCTAGCTGGAACATGCCAAGGACCTAAGGGCATCTCTGAAAGCATCGCACAAGCAAGTGGAGCAGCTGCAAAAGCCATAGTGCTCTTATCTAAAATCGAATTGGGTCTTAACTCTAGTTGAGGGTTTGGAATGAGTTTAACTGACTTAACATTAATGACTAAATCAAATGGAGAATTATATAGAAAAGTTCTTGGGAAACTTACTAAAACAGAACTCCTAGACTGTTTCCAATGTTCAAAATGCACTGGTGGTTGCACAGCTTTCAAGCTTTTAGAGCTGGTTCCTCACGAAATAATGAAGCTTGTTAAACTGGGCTTTATAGAAAACCTTATCGACTCTGGAATAATTTGGACATGTGTCTCATGCCTACAGTGCACGGAAAGGTGCCCCCAAAGGGCTTCACCATATCATGTCATAACATCTTTAAGAAATTTGGCTGTAGAACGGCAGGCGAAGGTTCCAGAGGCCTATTTGAAAGCGGTTTCCCAAATCCTTGAAACAGGTCTCATGCAACCCGTGGAGAAAGTAATAACTAAAAAGATGGAAACGGTGGATAGAGAGAAGCTGAACTTGCCAAAAATAAAATGCCCAAGCGAAGAATTCAAGGCCATTTTCCTAAAAGCCCTAGAGGGAATATAAAATGAAGCTTGCAGTTTTTTGGGGTTGCAGAATACTCACCTCTCAGTACGCTTATGAAATGTCAACACGCCAAGTCTTACCCCATCTTGGAGTTGAACTCGTTGATTTGAAAGAAAACCATTGCTGCGGAAACGTTGTGGAAAGTGTGAACAGATTTGCATCAATTTATATGGCTGCAAGGGTTCTTGCACTTGCAAATGAAACAAGCCTTAAAAATTTGCTCGTCCCATGCAGTCGATGCCATTTTACACTTTCAGAAACCCAGCGTTTGTTGGCCACAGACGAAAAGCTGAAGGAAAAAGTTACGGCATTGCTTGCGGAAGAAAAACTCACTTATCCCTCGGATATTAAAGTTTGGCATATGGTAGATTTTTTGCACGATGTTGTAGGAGTAGATAAAATTAGAGGTAATGTAAAGACTCCTTTGAAAGGTTTAAGATTAGCCAGCCATATAGGTTGCCAAGCTATTAGGCCAAGCTACATGAAAAGGGTGGACGACCATGAAAATCCTCAAAAATTAGATAGGCTAATTGAGGCTTTAGGAGCAAAAAATGTAGATTACACTGAAAAGCTAGATTGCTGCGGTGCAGCCTTAATGCTTTCCCACCCAGAAGCAGGCCTCAGCCTTACTGGCTCTAAATTAAAAGCTTTGCAGGAATCCACACTTGATGGAATTGTTGACTCATGTCCAGCTGGCCATATGATGTTTGACACGAAACAAGAGGAAGCAGCAACAATAATCGGCAGCAAGCTTTCTCTGCCAGTCTTCTATTATACTCAACTATTAGGATTAGCTCTGCAAATTGAAACAAAGGAATTGGGGTTACATTTGAACAAAAGCCCTGTGGAAAGAATCTTGGAGAAAATATCTAAACATTAAACAACCCTTGTTTCAATTTCAATTTTAACTTAACTATGTTGAACGGATGGTCTTAATACGCGGTTCATAACGTCGTCGGCTATGGCTACTGTGTGGCCTGCAATTCTTCGGGTATCGCGCGCAATCATACTTAATGTTACAGCCAAGTCTATGTTTGTTGTTTTTTCCATTATTTTTTTAAGAATAGCCTTCTCCATTTCTCTTATGCGATCCATTCCAACAAAAACATTTAGAGCAAGTCTAACATCTTTCCTTAAGAATGCCTCCATGGCATTTTTCTGCATCTGATAAACAGCCTCAGACATTCTTTTAAACAAATTTAAAACTTCCTGATCGACCTTTTTTCCTTCTAAGCTTAATACATGATTGGCAATCGCTGAGGAGTGATAAATAAGCCTACTGAGATCACGGACTACAAGGGCGAAGTGAATGCTGTCTTGACAGTTTTTCATACCTATCTTTTTACCTACTTTTTGGTTAAAGGCGGCGAGGGCTACGTGACGTATGGTGAAGCGATAGTGTCTCTGTGCTTCGCTACTTCTTTCTAGAACTTCCATTGCTAGTGGGATGTCCAAGTTAAGCAACGCCTTTACTGCGTCTTCTTGTAGCTTAAGTGAAAAAGCAAAGGTTCTTTCAATTAAAGATTCAAGAGAAAACACTGTTGGATCAATTAGTACGTGAAAAGTCAGTTTATTTGCCTCTTCTTCAGCTACTTCCACACCGGGCAGTTCAGCTCTTAACTGTTTGATCTGCTTTTTCTTTTCAGCTGGAATTATTTCTCTTGACACTATTTTGATTCGATCACTTCCTTGGATATAATAGGTTACTAAACAGTATTTGAGTGCACGCAGATCAGGGTAGTCCTCCAACAATAGCGTTGCTTCTAAGGGCTTTTCAAAATTTTCTAGTGTGGGAAGAAGCTTTAATGAACCATCCTCCTCTTCTGAAAACGTTATTTGCTCACCACTCTTCAACTGGTATTTCTTAATCCATTCTTTTGGCAGGGAGATGATGTAGCTTCCACCTTTAAGTTTTTGAAGTTTTCTTGTTTCCATGGTGACGCCCTCTATAAGTATACATAAGCTATGTTTCTATATATAATTTATACTCATCGGCTAATAAATATTTTTTGAAAAGATTTATATTTAAAGCCTACGAATTATATACTCTTGAGATGGCTGAAACATGGCTAGGGTGAAAGTGATGTTCCAAGCTATGTTCAGAGAAATCGCTGGAAACAGGGAGATAATTCAAGAGATAAACAATGGACATACCCTGCGAGATTTGTTGGACATACTTGCAAAAAATTATGGAAGAGACTTTAACGATATAGTGGATCCTAAAACAGGAGAGATAAGCACTGAAGTTTGGGTTTTGGTGAACGGGAAAAGTGTGAGAAAAACCGATATCGCATTGAATAACGATGATGTCGTGTATATAGGGGTCCCAATTGGAGGAGGCTAAATCATGAGTGAAGTTAGATGTAAAAACTGTCTCAAAAGATTCCAGGTTCCATTAGGCGCTGAAACTGCCGAATGCCCCCATTGCAAAACCAAGTTTCGAATTTCATGGCCTACACCAACTCAAGCCATGATTCGAGGAGTAGCCTAAACGGAGAGATAAAAATTTGGTTCTGAAAAGAAAAATTGCCTACATAGACTTAACAAACGGGAAAGTCGCTGTAAAAGATATTCCAAGAGAAATGCGAAAACTATACTTAGGTGGTAGAGGGATCAACACCTATCTTCGCTACAACCTCATAGAGCCAAAAATTAACCCGTTAGGCCCAGAAAACGTTCTTCTAGTGGGCGCAGGCTTGTTAGTGGGACTTCCATGTTTAGGGGCTGCACGCACCGATGTTGCAGCTAAGTCGCCCCTTACAGGAGCGGTTGGAAGTACAAGCATGGGCGGCTTTTTTGCACCAGAGTTGAGATTTGCAGGTTTTGATCACCTAGCTATTTCAGGTAAAGCGCAAAAGCCGGTTTATTTGTGGGTACATGATGGCAAAATCGAGATTAAAGACGCGGCGCACATATGGGGAAAAGATACTGTTGAAACTCAAAACATTATCAGAAACGATCTGGGAGATGAAGAAATAAAATGTATGGTAATTGGGGTGGCAGGTGAAAAACTTGTCAGATTTGCTAATGTTATGACTGGAATAAAGAATTCAGGCGGCCGAACTGGCATGGGCGCAGTTATGGGCTCAAAAAACTTGAAGGCCATAGCGGCGAGGGGAACGGAAAGCCTAGAAGTTGCCCATCCAGATGAACTGCTTGAGTGTTGTAAAGAAATGAATGAAATGGTTTTGAGGACTAAATGGGCGCAGGCGGAGAAAAGATGGGGCACCATGATTATCTTCAACAACACTAACACCACAGGTTTAGTGAGAACAAAGAATTTCCAGTTAAACAAGCTTGAAGAAAGCGAAGACATAGAGGCGGAAAACATAGAACGTTACTCCATAGGAGTGGCTGGTTGCTTCGGTTGCTCGGTTCATTGCAGGCACCGCTACGTTTTAAGGGACAGCCCCTTCGGCCCCTTCTACGACGAAGGACCAGAATATACTACGCAAGGTGCCTTTGGAACAATGGTGTACTGCAAAAAAATGGAAACCCTCTTGATTGCAAACCATCTCGTTGACAGATATGGTCTCGACACACTTGAAACAGGAAACATGATTGCATGGGCTATGGAACTCTACGAGAAAGGAATAATTGATGAAAAAATGACTAATGGCTTAAAATTGGAGTGGGGAAACGAACAAGTTGTATTTGAGATTATTCGAAAAATTGCTTATAGAGAAGGCCTTGGAGATATTCTCGCTGAAGGACCTTTAAGGGCTATAGAGAAAATAGGCCCCGAATCTGCATACTACTTTATTCACATTAAGGGAATGGCTAATCTTCAATCAGATGAACGCGCTACACCGAGCTTTGCGTTGGGAATTGCCACATCCACCAGAGGCGCAGACCACCTAAGGAGTCGCCCAGCCTACGATCTCTACGGGTTGCCGGAAGAAGTCTTAGAGAAGTTTTTAGGAGGAGGCCCTGTCTCATCTGACTACACATCTTACGTGGGTAAAAGCCGCATGGTTTGGCATCAAGAACTCCTCTATGCAGTTTGTGACTCGCTCGGCACGTGTAAATTCCAAACAGTCTTCCTTGGGTTCAACATGCCAAAGTGGGAAGAGTTTTCAAGGCTACTTTATCTGGCAACAGGGATGGAGTTTTCAAAAGCCCAGCTGATGGATATAGGAGAAAGAATCTACACCTTAGAGCGAATGTTCAATCTACGCGAAGGCCTTACAAGAAAAGATGACACTCTGCCTGAACGCTACTTTAAAGAACCCACCCCAATAGGGTTGCCAATAGCGAGAGGCAAAAAAATTGATAGAGAGCAGTTTGAAAAAATGCTTGACGAATACTATGAACTCCACAAGTGGGATAAAAACGGCGTCCCAACAGAAGAGACTCTGAAAAGACTGGAATTAGACAAAGAACCAACCCATATACTGTAATAGAGGTAGAGGAAAAATGGAAAAAATTTTGCTAGTTGATCCTGAAAAGTGCACTGGATGCCGATCCTGCGAGACTGCATGCTCGCTGTATCACGAGAAATCACTAAACCCAACTCTCGGACACATTCATATAGTGAAAATGGAGCATTCGGGATTATACATACCTATTGTTTGCTTGCAATGCGAAAAACCAATCTGTGAAGATGTTTGCCCAGTTAAAGCCATAAAACGTGACCATAAAACAGGGGCTGTCATAATTGACACAGACATTTGTGTAGGGTGCAGGCTATGTGTCCTTTATTGCCCTTTTGCAGGTCCACGAATTAATCCTAAGAACGGAAAGCCACTAAAATGCGACTTGTGCAACGGTGATCCAGTGTGTGTTAAATTCTGCGAGCCAAAAGCAATACAGTACGTTGACGCATCAAAGGCAAACATGATAAAACGACTTAACGCAGCAACACGCCTATCAGAGTTGGTAAAAACCTTGCTGGGTACACTGTGAAAGGTGAAGCATCATGTTGGCCGTTAAAGCTTCCAAGACCATTTTCACATAGCCTAAAATGAGAAATGAAAAATGAGTGCAATCCCAGACTTGAAACTCGGATACAAAATTACACAAAAAATAGGTGCAGAAAGCGCAAGATATTGCATTCAATGTGGAAAATGTGCAGCCATTTGCCCCCTCGTAAGACTGAGGGAGGATTATTCGCCAATAGAAGTTGTGAAGGGAGTATCACTGGGTTTGAAAGATATGATCTTAAGTTCCGACACCATCTGGCGCTGCCTCACCTGCCAAGCTTGCACAAAAATATGCCCAGCCGGCGTCAAATTTCAAGAGTTCATGGAAGCCCTTAGGGATGCACTGATAGAAAAAGGCGTAACCCAGTATATATTACGTTGTAAACGTTGTGGGAAAACTTTCACAACCACACCAATTTTAGAGTTTGCTGGAAAAACGCTTCCAAAAGAAGTGAAAGTGGACGAAGAATACTTGATGCTATGTCCTGAATGTAGGCGATACACTATCCTCAGTAAATCTGCTCGATGGTATGGTAGAGGGATCGTTTGAGATGGTGATGGGGGAGATTTAGGTGAATGAAGAAGAAATAACTCTTGGTTTGAAGCTTTCTTCTAAACATATAGGGAGGCTCTATCCGGTTCTCTTGGACCGTTACGGCAATATTGTTGACGGATTGCATAGGTTGGAGGCAGATCCCCACTGGCCAAAAATGAAAATAGACCATATTAAGTCTGATGAGGACAGGATTATTGCAAGGTTGATAGCTAATGTTTGCAGGCGAAGCGTTCCAGCTGAAGAGAAAAGTGAGATGTTAAAGGAATTGGGAGAATTATATGTTAAAGCTGGAATTAAGCCTGGAGCTGAACTGGCCAACAAAATTTCGGAAAAAACAGGCATGAGTTACAGGTGGGTTATGAAGTATCTCCCAGATGAGTTTAAGGAGAGACCTGGTATAGGAGGACCTTCCAAGCGGTTTAATTTAGTAAAAGGAAACTTGTATGAAGGGAAAGTTGCACGGTTTGCAACTTTTCAGATTGAGGTTTTGCTGTCAGAGCCCGTAGAAAAAGTTCTAACAGTTAAAAAATATGCTAATGTGAATTTTGTTCAAGCTATGTTGGAGAAACGGTTTTACGTCAATTTAGAGAGATTAGCTGAAAAACTAGATACAACACCAGAGGTAATCATTAACAATTTATTAGTGTCGGCTGTGAGGAAACTTATGGAAATCTCAAGGTCAAATAACGTTCTCAGCGTTATCCAAACTTAAGCCTCTAAGGCACACCCTTCGTATGCATTAATATTAGAAAAAAGGAAAAGTTTAGCACGCTTTATGCGCATAACAGTTTATTTTCCTTTAAATTCTGGTTTTCGCTTCTCTATAAAGGCTGATACGCCTTCTTTGAAGTCGTCAGTTGAGGATATTACTCCTGCAGCTTCAGCTTCATAAGCCAGTCCAGTTCTCAGATCAACCTCGCAACTTGCGTTAATTAACTGCTTTGCCAATTTTATGGCTATTGGAGGCTTGCTCATAATTTCTTTAGCCATTTCTTCCACACTCAATTTGAGTTTATCTGGGAAAACTACTTTGTTAACTAGTCCTACTGCTTCAGCTGTTTTGGCGTCAATTATTTTTCCAGTGAATATGAGTTCTTTTGCCAGTCCTTTTCCAACTAAGCGGGGTAAACGCTGGGTTCCTCCGCCTCCAGGAATCAAACCAACGTTTACTTCTGGTAGTCCAACCCTAGCATTTTCTGAAGCTACTCTGATGTCGCATGCCATTGCAATTTCTAATCCTCCACCAAGGGCGAAACCATTAATAGCTGCAATTACCGGTTTTGTATTCTCTTCAATAGTAAGAGTTACTTTATGTAAAAGCCTTGAAAGCTCCCACATTTTTACAGGACTAATTTCTTTAACAGACTTTAGGTCTAAACCAGCACAAAAGGCTTTTTCACCGGCTCCGGTTAGCACCACAACTTTTGTTTTCTCGTCCTTTTCTGCATCTTCTAACTCTGAGAGAATTTCCATCATGGTTTGTTCATTGATAACGTTTAGAACTGCCGGACGGTTTATGGTGATGGTTGCTATTCCGCCATTTTTCTCGTACAGCGTATTCTTTAATTCCATAAACCTCACAAACCTTTACTTCTTTTGGGTCCAGTCGTAAAAGCCCTTTCCTGCTTTTCTTCCTACAAGACCAGCGCGGACCATTTGCCTTAGCAACTGCGGTGGGGCATATTTCTCACCGAGGTTTTCACGAAAGACCTCGCTTATGGCAAGGTGCGTATCTAATCCAAGATAATCGAGAAGAGTTAAGGGTCCCATGGGCCAGTTTAATCCCAATTTTATTGCCTTGTCTATTTCTTCTGGTTCAGCTATTCCTTCCCAAACAAGAGAGACCGCTTCATTTAAAGCCGGTACTAGGATTCTGTTGACTACAAAGCCTGGGCAATCCTTTTTGACAACTATCGGCTCTTTATCCATTTTTTTGACAACTCCGATCACTGTGCTAATTGTTTCATCTGAAGTTCTTACCCCGCGAATTATCTCCACCAATTTCATTAGCTGTGGGGGGTTAAAGAAGTGCATACCGCAGAATTTTTCTGGGCGATTGGTAGATGAAGCGAGTTCAGTTATGCTTATTGAAGAGGTGTTTGAGGCGAAAATTGCATCAGGCTTAGAAATTTTGTCTATTTCTGAGAATAAGTCTTTCTTAAGCTTTAAATTTTCTGAAATTGCTTCAATGACTAGGTCTGCATCAGCAACAGCCTCTTTCAGATTCAAAGTTGGATGAATTCGCTCCAAGGTTTCTTTAGCCTGATCCTCTGTAATTACGCCTTTTTTAAGAAATCTCTGTAAGCTATCCTTTATCATTACCATACCCTTGTCAATAAACTCTTGTTTAACGTCCACCATGCTTACCTCAAAATTCGCCACTTGAGCTGAAACCTGGGCTATGCCATGACCCATTAATCCTGCTCCAATCACGGTTACCTTTTTTACCTCCAATTTAACTGCCTCCTTTTAGAGTTGAGGCTTAGGAGAAACTTTACTTAAATTTTACGCAATGCAGTTTTAACGTTAGGTCAAATCTGAAAATCGAAAAGGACGAGATTGTGACCTGGGTGCTTTCTTCTAGCCTTGCCTCTCTTTAAAGTAGGGGATTACTTTTTCCGCGAAAATTTGACATGTTTCCTTCAGAGTTGCTGGCGGAACTTGAAAATTCATGACAAAGTGGCGGCAACCAGCTTTGACAAATTTGTCAAGCTTCTCTATAACGTCATCTGGTGTTCCATAGACAAACGGCGCCTTCTCCACAATTTCATCTGGCAATTCTTTAGCTTTAGCAAGCCAAGCCTCCGCATCCCTTGGGAAAACAAGTTTAAAAGTCATCTCAAAGTCATATGTTGGCGGCGTGAAACCCATTTTCTCCAAAATTCTAGGTCTCGTCAGCAGCAGCATTTTGCCAGTCAGCATAATAGCCTTCTCGGCGGCTTCTGCATCCTTAGCAACAACAGAGTACATAAAGTGGGCAGGCTCTATCTCCGACGGATCTCTCTGGCACTGTTTCGCCATTTCGCGTATTTTTTCCAAATTACTCCTATATTCTTCAAGCAGCAAGTTTGCGGGTAACCATCCATCACCGTACTGGGCAGTTATCTCCATAGTTCTCGGAGAACTTGCAGCAATAAACATGGGAACGGTTGGCTTATAACGGGTTTCAGATATTGGCACTGCTGGCTTAGGTTGTAGAAAGGCTTTCTCCAACTTGTAGTGTTTCCCTTGGAAGTCTACAAAGTCTTCGGTGAACAACCTCCGAATAATCTGAATAGCCTCAAGGGTTCTTTCTACAGGCTTGTCGTAAGCTATGCCGAAGGGCACAAGGTTCATTGCTTCGCCTATGCCTATTCCAAGGATTGCTCGCCCGTTTGATAGGATGTCGCATGTTGCTGCCATTTGAGCCAGAGAAGCGGGATGATGCCTGTAAGTGTCACTTACGCCGCTAGCCAGCTTGATCTTTTTTGTTTGCATTGCAAGGGCGCAGAGGGTACACCAAGCATGTAGCGCATCCCAACGTCTGACGCCAGTAGCTACTAGGTGGTCGGGCATCCAGTAAGAGTCAAAACCGATTTTCTCTGCGAACAAGGCAATTTCACGTATGGCTTCCCATGGATAGTTTGGGCATTCAACACCAAATTTTATGGCTTCAGATGTGCCCATTATATGTTTTTCCTCCTTTATTGTTAAGATTCAAACTTTTTCAGTTCATATGTGATTCTGCCGTTGGGCAAACGTACGGGCGTTAGCTTTAGATCCATGCCTATTTTGATTTCATCTTCCTTTATGTCCTTGCTTAAACGCGTGTAAACTTTTACGCCTTCATCCAATTGAGCCACTGCAAGCGTGTAGGGCACATCGTCCTCAAATCCTGTTGGCGCGAAGTTGAGGGTTGTATACGTAAGCAGTTTGCATTTCCCACTAAGTTCTTCCCACGCCATGTCCGTTGACAAATCGTTTGGGCAGTCAGCTCTTGGGGGGAAGTAAAGTTTCCCACATCTTTTGCATCTGGTTGCCATTATTTTTCCTGCTTCTAGATACTTTACAAAATCCGCGACCTTAGTTTCAGAAATATAGCTTATTTTCCCAAACACGTTGAAATTCATGAGCATCACCTTCTGAGGATTATAACATTACCGTATACGCCGATTCCTCCGACATTGTGAACTAAGCCTATTTCAGCGTCGTTCACCTGTGTTTTTCCAGCTCTTCCTTGAAGCTGAAGAACAATAGTTCTGATTTGTGAACCCCCTGTTGCGCCTATGGGATGCCCTTTAGAAAGTAGTCCCCCGTCAACATTCACAGGGATTTTTCCGCCAATGTATGTTTGAGATTCTTCTATCAGCTTGCCCCCCTCGCCTGGTTCACAAAAGCCCAGGTTTTCGTAAGCCATTATCTCAGCGATTGTAAAGCAGTCATGTACTTCAGCGACATCTACATCTTTAGGCTCTATTTGAGCCATCTTGTAAGCTTGTTTTGCCGCTTCAAGGGTGCATGTGAGCCCTGCCAAATTTGTCCTGTTTGTTGTAGATAGGGTATCACTTGCAGAGCCTATACCTGCCACCCAAACCGGAGTGTCCGTTATTTTCTTGGCTTTTTCCTCACTTGCCATAATCACACATGACGCGCCGTCAGCATTTGCGCAACAGTCATAAAGCTTTAATGGGCTTGCTATTACTCTGGCAGCCAAGCACTCTTCAAGCGTTAACACTCTTTGGAACATGGCTAAAGGGTTTAGAACTGAATATTTTCCGCTCTTAACCCTAACTTTAGCCAGCTGTTCTTCGGTGGTTCCATACTTTTGCATGTGGGCATGAGCGTAAAGGGCATAACCAGCCGGCATCATACTGCCGAAAGGCGTCTCCCACTGTATGTCAGCCCCCCTACCCATTCTCTCCTGAACCTCTGCTGAAGATAGCTCTGACATTTTTTGGAAACCGATAACTGCAACTACGTCGTGAAGCCCAGACTTTATGAAGCTATAGGCAACTTTTACGCCTGTGGTGCTTGAAGAACATATAGACTCCGCGTAAAACGTGGGCTTAGGTGTCAAACCTAAATATTCAGAGATTAGTCCTGAGGGACTTCTCTGTTTATCATACTCTGGGGCTGAGCATATTATGGAGGCTTCTATTTCTTTAGGTGTGATGTTTATATCTTCCATAGCTTCCTTAAAAGCTTCGAAGCAGAGTTCCCGTATACTCATTCCGCAGCTTCTGGAAAATGGAGTTTGACCGACTCCTACGATTGCAACACGCATGGTAATTACCTCGTATATAATGGATTAACGAGTTCTAAGAACTTGCAATATATATAAACTTTAATGTGAAGTTTCATGTGTGCTGTAAACGAGAAAAGTTATAAAGCCTAAAAATACTCACTCTAAAATTCACTAGAAAAAAGAGGGTGCCCAAATGTTGTTGCTTCCAAAAATTAGACCTACAACATCAGTCGAAGCTGAAGTTATAACAACAGACATATTTGTGGGGAAAAGCTTAGAGGAAATTGCTAACTTGCCAGTTTTGGAGGGAAAAACAAAACGGAAACTAAGCGACTTTTTTGATGTGGAAGGTGAAGTTACACAAAAACTCGAAGATTTAAAAATAATAATTAACGGTGATGCATCCCGAATAAAGTATATCGGCGCAAGAATGACTGCAGGAGAAATCCTTGTAAAAGGAGATGTTGACATGCACACTGGAGATGAAATGAGAGGAGGCCGAATTGTGATAGAGGGAAACGCCGACTCTTTCACAGCCCTTTCCATGCGGGGAGGGGAAATCATCGTCAAAGGATCCGCAAAAGACTATTTAGGATCAGCCCATCGAGGAGAGTGGAGGGGGATGAGGGGAGGCCGTATAATTGTGGAAGGCAATGCTGGAAGAGAGGCAGGATCATGGATGATTGGAGGATTGATACATGTAAAGGGCAATGTCGGTTCTTTCGCAGGTGTTCACATGAAAGGCGGAACGATAATTGTTGAAGGAAACGCTGGGACGAGAATTGGAGCGGAAATGACTGGCGGAAACATAATAGTCCTTGGAAAATTGGAGGAAATACTTCCAGGATTCTCTTACAGGGATACTGTTGACTATGTGAAAATCGATGACGAAGACATAAAAGGTCCATTTCTTAGGTTTGTAGGCGATTTAGCCGAGGATGGGGAAGGAAACCTTTTCGTATTCAGCGAGAAAAATCAGCATCTAATATAGTATGGGCGCATATAGCTTCAGTCACCGATTTATACCACGGCAAAAAGCTTTATAGTAGCATATTGATCGAATTAACTTTCATAACTTTAAGTGAAACTAAACACGAGGTTATATAAATTTGGAGACGCTAAAGGCAATTTTGATTACTGGGCGTACAATTTCTCAGGGAACTACTCGCGAGGGGAAGAAAAAGTTAAGGGAGTACGTGGAAAGCGCCGCTGTTTGTGAGTTGGACCCTGAAGACTTGGGGAAATTGGGAATTAAAGAGGGCGACACGGTTAGGATAAAAACCAGCTATGGAACTGTTGTTGTTCGCGCAAAGGTTTCCACTCAAGCCCCCCATTTAGGAATAGTTTTTATTCCATTAGGTCCTTGGGCAAATGAGACCATAGGCTCCGATACGGATAGCATCGGGATGCCATCGTTTAAAAGCATCCCCGCCGAAATTGAACCGGCGCCTAATGAAACAGTTCTTGACGCTTTAACTCTTATAAGGGGGAGGCAAGCAACATGCCAAAAATCATAACTGACGTGGTGTGCCCCTACTGCGGTTGCTTATGTGACGATCTAGAGGTCATCGTCGAAGACAACAAGATTGTTGAAACTCGCTCTAACTGCGAGTTGGGAACAAAAAGGTTTCTTGACTCAGACATCTCTACAAGACTTAAGATACCGATGATCAGAGTTAATGGTGAATTTAAGGAAGTGCCCATGGATGAGGCTGTTCAAAGAGCTGCTGAAATTCTGGCTAAAGCCAAAAGACCTCTCTCATACGGATGGAGCTCCACAGAATGCGATGCTATAAAAGTAGGCGTTGAGTTGGCTGAGGAACTTGGAGCCGTCTTTGACGACACAACCTCAGTCTGCCATGGCCCAACAACTTTAGCGTTACAAGAAGTTGGAATTTCAACTTGCACCTTGGGTGACGTAAAAAACAGGGCTGATCTGGTTATTTACTGGGGATGTAATCCAATGCAAGCTCATCCTCGCCATCTCAGCCGTTATACAACTTTTCCAAGGGGATTCTTTAGAGAAAGAGGCCAAGAAAACAGAACACTAGTTGTGGTTGATGTTAGAAAAACGGATACAGCCAAATTGGCAAATCATTTCCTACAAGTTAAACCCAATTACGACTACGAATTGATTAGCGCATTTAGATTGGCAATTAAAGGTTACAAAGTGCCAGACTTCGTGGGCGGGGTTCCTCGAGAAAAAATAGAAGAAATTGCAGGGATAATGAAGAGGAGCCAGTTCATAGCCATATTTTTTGGGTTAGGCGTGACGATGAGCGGAGCGAAAAACCGCACAGTCGACAACATTTTATCGCTTACACGCGATCTGCACAAGTTCACAAAATGCGTCATAATGCCTATGAGAGGCCACTATAATGTGACGGGCTTCAATGAAGTTTCAACATGGGAAACAGGTTTTCCCTACGCTGTTGACTTCAGCAGAGGATACCCAAGGTATAACCCAGGCGAAACATCAACAATAGAAGTTTTGTTAAGAGGAGAAGTTGACGCTGCGTTAATAGTTGCTTCTGACCCAATAGCCCATTTCCCAAAAGAGGCTACAAAGCATTTGATGAGCATACCAATCGTGGCTATAGACTCACATGAAAGCTTAACAACTGAAGTTGCAAGCGTGGTGATTCCGGCAGCCATAGCAGGAATCGAAGTTGACGGTACAGCTTATAGAATGGACCATGTTCCAATAAGATTGAGAAAAATACTAGAACCACCTCAAGGGGTTTTGCCAGACAGAGAGATTTTGTCAAGGATACTGGAAAATGTTAGAAAACTGAAGGGTGAAGCTCAATGAAGCCGTTATTGATAAAAAACGGTTACGTTTACGACCCTATCAACAAGATAAATGGAGAAAAAGTCGACATAGCCGTAAAAAATGGGAAAATAGTCGAGGAGAGCCAAATCAACCCGCTTGAAGCAGAGGTTATCGACGCGGCAAACAAGCTTGTTATGCCAGGCGGAATAGACATTCACACGCATATAGCTGGCTACGCCATAAACGCTGGTCGTCTTTACCGACCAGAAGATGGGCACTCGCTGCTTGAACCACGTGTTTCTGTGCGTCGCTCTGGGTCAGGCTACAGCGTCCCCTCAACTTTTGTTACAGGATATAGGTATGCCAGAATGGGCTATACGATGTTATGCGAGCCGGCTATGCCTCCTTTGCTTGCCCGCCACACCCACGAGGAACTAAACGATATACCCATAGTGGATACTGTTGCCTTTACTTTGCTTGGAAATAATTGGATAGTGGCCCAGTACCTTAAAAAGGTCGAATATGAAAAATGTGCCGCATTCGTGGCTTGGATGCTCCGCGCAACAAAAGGCTACTGTATAAAAATGGTTAACCCCGGTGGGGTGGAAGCTTGGGCTTGGAGAAGCAACGTCAAGGATTTAAATGACCCTGTTCCCCACTTTGGTATAACCCCGGCAGAATTCATACGCGGCTTAAGCATTGTAAATGAAATGCTTAGACTGCCCCATTCAATACACCTTCACACCAACCAACTTGGAGTGCCTGGAAACATTGAAATTACCTTAGGATCTTTTGACCTTACAAGAGACGTGAAAGCTAACCCGATAAAGGGAGAACGGAAACAATCCATTCACGTAACGCATGCACAGTTTTCATCTTATGGAGGCGATTCATGGAAAAATTTTGAATCAAAGGCAGACGTAGTCGCCAAATATGTTAACAGCAATCCACACGTAACAATTGACATTGGACAAGTAGTACCCGGCGAGACAACAACGATGACAGCCGACGGTCCCCTCGAATACAACCTACACTCTTTAAACTATTTGAAGTGGATAAACCAAGGTATAGAAGTTGAAACAGGCGGAGGGCTTGTACCCTTTATTTATAGCAGAACAAGCCCCGTTAACTCCGTTCAGTGGGCAGCGGGACTGGAGCTTGCCCTACTAGTTGAGAATCCGTTTCAAGTATATCTAAGCACAGATCACCCTAACGCTGGCCCCTTCATTCGGTACCCTAAAATAATTAGTTGGCTTATAAGCAAGCGCGCAAGAGAAAGCGAGCTTCAAAAACTTCATGCAGCGACAGGGAAGCGCTCAATTATAGGAACGATAAACCGAGAGTACACCCTTTATGAAATAACTATAGCTACCAGGGCTGGACAAGCTGTGGCGTTAGGGATCAGTGACATCAAGGGACACCTCGGAGTGGGCGCTGATGCAGACATAGCCGTTTACGACTTAGACCCAAACAATTTAACCCCGGAAGGAATCGAGAAGGCTTTCTCACGTGCCTTATATACAATCAAGAGCGGAGAAATTGTGGTGAAACATGGAGAAGTTGTTAGGGAAAGCCGAGGCAGACGCTTCTGGGTTAATCCAAAGGTTGACGAGAATCTTGGGCGGACAATGCTACGAGATGTACGGCGCACTTTCGCCCAATACTATACTGTGACTATGGCAAACTTTCCAGTACAAGAGGCATATATTCCTCTATCAAGCGAAATAAAAATTGACACAACGTCAATTTCATAGGACCTAAGTTAAAGCTAATAAAACATGGTGACATAAGTGATATTGAACAGAAAAGATGATGGTTATGGCTAAACGCACCTACATATATGCAAGCGTATTCGATTCAAGGAGTGCAGAAAGGTTACGCCTTGGAAGTAATGTCCATATTTTGCCGCTTAACAGAACTTCAATACTTGTAAGTGTGACCAACGGAGAAGAAGCCCAAAGAATAGTTAGAAGAATACCTGGAGTTAGGAAAATCATGTTGCAATTCGACATTGACAACGACCTATGCAATGGTTGCTATAATTGTGTAGCCGCATGCCCTGGAAATTCACTCAATGAGCTAATAACAAATTGGGATGAACCCTTCACCACGGACCAATATGTGCTTAGAATCATCAACGGCGACCTTTCAGCAAATAGAGTGGATAAATGTAGAAGGGTTACAGGTGATAAAAATTGCCAGACATGTATGCTTGCGTGTCCGTTTAAAGCGGTGACTGTTAAGAGTTAGGCTATTTCTGTTCCAAATGCTTCTTCATTAATTTAACGTTGGCGTTTACGATCTACAAAAGTTCTGCAAGTGCCTCTGCTCTCCAACACTGTTTCTTCTGTACATCTGTTGACAAGGGTTATTGCGCCTTCTGGGCAAAGGCTTGCACAGATTCCGCATCCATAACAGTTTTCATCTGTTACGTTGACTTTCGCTTCTTCAGGAACAACCTTGAATACTTCATGCAAGCAGAACTCTTCGCAGCGAATGCATTCTCTTGGTTTACATAAGTTTTTGTCAATGACAGGCATGTACTCTGCGCCAAACTCGTCTGGGGGTTTAAAAGGATTTCCAAGTTTCACTGGATTTTTAACGAGCTTAACGACTTTTCTTCTGAAGTCTTCAATACCTTGATAGCCTTTACCTTCAATCCAAGCGGTTACGCCTTCAAGGATATTTTCTATTTGCTTGAACCCGTGGCGTTGTATTCCATAGCAAACGCTTACGCACTTGCACCCCATTAGCAGATATTGTATGACATCCTCCGACTCTGTTGCATGGTCAAGCGCTATTAAGTTTGCCTCTGGATAAGAACGCATAATAGTAGTTGCTAATGCAAGGCTTACTGGCAGCATGGATTTGCCAAACATAACGCTGCATGGCCAGTTGAATCCGTATGGTTCTTCAAGCTCGGTGTCTACTAGTATGCCTTTAGGCATTTGTGTGTATAGGCTTATGGACTTTACACCTGCTTGCATTAAATCATTCACGTATTTGGCGTCGTAGCTCCATGTGTTTACCCGGGCTATTAGAGGGATGCCTACATCCTTATTCACGGCGTCTATAATCTTAAGCGTACTCTTTTTGTCCAAGTGAAGCATGTTTAATTCCAACGCATCAGCGTTTGAGGCAAAACTTGCCGCCAATTTCGTTGCGCGGTCGATGTCGGCGGATACTGAAATGCTTACGATTAAAGGTACTTCTGCATCTGTGCATAATTTTCGCATTGAAGGAACATATTTCTCTAGGGCTTTTTCGTATGGTACGACTGAAAATTCAGCTAACGTAAAGAACATGTCTAGATCTGGAAAGATGGTTTGGGGACTCACTATGTAGGGTCTTGGTCTAAAGATGTTTTCCTCTTGATCAGTGTATGTTGGCGTTATTACTCCACCAACTCCATAAGAGAGGCATTTCTCCAACATTTCTGGATATTCACTTACTATTACGGGTCCGACTAAAATTGGGTTCTTAAACGTTAAGATATCTAATTTTACAGTTAAATCAACCATAACACGTCACCCCTTTATGAGATTTATTCATAGGGCGCTTGGTCGTCGCTTCCTTTAGGCCATTTAATGCAGCGTATTGGCGAAATCCTTGGTCCAGTGCACTTTCTGTAACAGTGGTTACCATACTCGCATTCGATGATGTCTTTCCATCTTCCTTCCTTAGCCTTTTTAGGCCACTCGGGATCACAGACAAGAGGTCTGCATAACCCTATGAGGTCAGCTTTACCCGCTCTCAATATTTCTTCTGCAACATCGGGTGTGGGAATCTTCCCTGCAGTCATAACTGGTATATTGTGCCCAGCGGCTCTAAGCGCATTCCTTATAGCTTCTGCCAAGTAAACATTAACGGCTTCAGGCATCCAATACCATGGAAAACTGCGTTGACCACTATATCCCGAATAGGGATCTGGAACCCCAGGCGTGGTTTCTGTTTTCCCGTGGAAAACTGCTGCGTCTTCAAATTTGCCACCACAAGATATACTTAGATAGTCAAGCCCCTCTTCGGCTAATCTTATGGAAATTGGTATTGAATCCAGAAGGGTGTTGCCGCCGGATATAAATTCGTCGCCGTTTATTCTGGCACCTACAACAAAGTCTTTTCCTACAGCGTCCCTTACTTCTTTAAGAACTTCTAGCGGGAACCTTAATCTTCCTTCAAGGGTTCTACCATACATGTCCGTTCTCTTGTTGCTTAGCCTAGATAAAATTGAAGCCATCGTATACGCATGAGCATAATGAAGCTCAACACCGTCGAAACCAGCTTGCTTTGCCCTTATGGCTCCAGCTACAAATTGGGATTTAATAACCTGTAAGTCTTCATAAGTTAAGTCTTCAACTTTCTGTCTATATCCTGAGCGGGATAATTTTAGAAAGTGGGTAAGCTGTACGAAGAGTTTGGTGCTTGTTTCTGAATGGATTAAGTCTGCGAATTCCTTTAGCCCCGGCACGAAATCGTCAGAGTTTATTCGGCAAACGTCTCCGCTTTTGCTGGGAGTTACTGCAACACCTCCCAGGATTATTAAGCCTAGCCCTGCACGAGCCCTTCTAAGATTAAACTTCTTAAATAAATCACTTACATAACCATTAGGGGTCATTTCGAGATCTGTTGGCGCAAATACTAGACGGTTTTCCAATTTTACTGGGCCTACATTTATTGGTGAGAACAACATCATTTCACTTGTGGACAATTCTTCAACTTTTGCCATAATTATCGAACCCCAAACTTAGAATGATTTCTGAAAGTCTATCGCTATTTAAGGCTTTTGGGAACCTTAAATTGTGTTTCAGAGCCCCTAAAATGGGGGCTGAAGGCCCAAAAACTCGGAATGGAAAGCATTATATAGCCAATTTATCATGTGGTGTTTTCTAGTTTAAGGGTGTTATTCTTGGCAGTTGAAGAAAAAGTTGTAAAAACAGACTGTGCGATGTGTTACCACAGCTGCGGATTGAATGTTTATGTCAAAGATGGCAAAATCGTTAAAGTGGAGGGTATGCCAGAGCATCCGCTAAACCAAGGGGACATATGCCCTAGGGCGCAAGCAATTCCAAGCTTTGTGTACTCGCCAGACCGTCTAAAATCCCCCATGGAGCGAACAGAGAGTGGCTGGAAGAGAATTACGTGGGATGAGGCACTAGATAAAATAGCTGTCAAGCTGAACGAGATTAAGGAGAAATACGGGCCGGAGGCTTTAGCAGTCTTCTGTGGTTCGGTTGGAGTCGAAAACTTAGAACTGTCAACCTTCGCGCATGAATTCCTCGCTGCCTATGGTTCACCCAACTATATATCTGTTGAAAGTATTTGTTTCCGTGCAAGAATCCTTGCCAGAATGATTACTTTTGGAATGTACCCCGTGGAAGAACCGGAAAAAGCTCAGTGCGTAGTGCTTTGGGGTCATAACCCTGACAGTTCTAACATGCCCCTTGCCAAATATCTCCACAAGGCAGCTGACGAGGGCAGCGTTAAACTCATTGTTGTGGATCCCAGACGTATACCTCTTGCAAAAAAGGGTTTACACCTTCAAATTAAGCCTGGCACCGACTGTTTCTTGGCGCTGGCAACATTAAATGTCATCATAAATGAAGGCTTGTATGAGGAGGAGTTCGTGGATAAGTGGACTGTAGGCTTTGACAAATTAAAAGAACATGTTAAAAACTACAGCCCGGAAAAAGTGGAGGAAATATGTGGGGTACCCGCTAGCGACATCAAAAAGTTCGCTCGAATCTATGCAACAACCAAACCTGCATGCATCGTTCAAGGCATCAACACCCTTGATCAATCAATAAACGGTATTCAGAACTCCCGCGCTTTGTCAATTTTGCAGACTGTTACAGGTAATATTCAAGTTCCAGGCGGATGGACTAGGGTTCCGCGGCTACGCTTCGGAGTTAAGCTTGCCTTGGTGGGAAAACCCATGGGGGCTGATGCTTATCCGCTTTTTTACCAAATTTGGGGCAGAACTGCCGCCTTTGGCCAAGCAATGGTCTTTCCAGACTTGGCGATCTCGGGCAACCCGTATCCCGTTAAGGCGCTTATAGTAACTGGCGGCAATCCAGCTCTCACAATGCCAGAGTCAGAAAAAGTTAGAGAAGCCCTTAAAAAGTTGGATTTTCTCGTTGTCATGGATCTTTTTATGAGTGAGACAGCTGAACTCGCTAACATCGTTCTTCCTGCTTGCAGTTTTCTCGAAAAAACCGGCATAGCTTACGACTATGGAGTTTGCCACGGCATGCCATATGTCCTATTACGCAAGAAGACAATAGAACCGTTGTGGGAATGTTGGCCTGAGTGGAAGTTTTGGACTGAACTGGGCCTAAAAATGGGATATGGAGAACGCTTTCCATGGAAAACGGATGAAGACGTAGTTAATTACCAGTTAGAGGGAACAGGTATAACCTTGGAGCAGCTTAAGTCGGAGCCTTCTGGTTTCTTCTTCACCCCTAAAGAGTACGGCGTAAAAGGTTTTGGAACTCTGTCTGGAAAGGTTGAACTTTATTCAGAAACATTGGAAAAGTATGGTTATGACCCGCTGCCGACACCTAGAGAATCGCCATACTCCCCATGGGGCAGCACGGAAATTACAAGGGAATACCCACTGATCCTAACCACTGGAGCGCGGGTGCTAGAGTACACTCATACACAAATGCGCAACATACCTCAGCTACGTGCACGAGTTCCAGATCCCATAGCTGAAATTCACCCAAGCACCGCTTCAAAATATGGCATAACAGACGGAGAAACGGTCATGGTTGAAACGGTAAAGGGCAGAATAAAAATAAAAGTCAAGTGTTCTGAGGACATTCTACCAGACGTTATTTCAATTCCCCATGGATGGGAACAAGCCAACGTCAACTTTCTAACAGATATTGAAGCGCGGGATCCTATATCAGGGTATCCGGAGCTTAAGGCTCTGCGCTGCAGAATAAAAAAGCTTTAACAGAACACGAAAGGTTATACTGTGTTTAGTGGATGGTAGAAGTGGTTGAATTTTAAGAATGTTATTTACGAAAACGTCGAAGGATGCGCCAGAATCAGCATTAACCGACCTCCATTGAACATCATTAACTTTGAAACGCTTTTAGAGCTAGAAGCAGCCTTAGAAAAAGCCAAAAACGACGCTTCCGCAGCAGTGATAGCAATCACCGGCGTGGGTGATAGGGCGTTCTGCGCAGGACTTGACATAAAGGATCATTTTCCAGACAGAATTAACGCTGCCCTTAATGCTTTCAACAAGATTTTTTACACTTTAAAGGATGTTGACAAGCCTACGCTTGCTGTTGTTAAAGGCTACGCTTTAGGAGGAGGCTGTGAACTGGCAATAGGCTGCGACATGATTTTAGCTTCTGAGGACGCCCAGTTTGGACTTCCAGAAGTAACTGTGGGTGCGATGCCCCCAGTTGCCGCAGCGCTTTTGCCGCGGCTAATTGGCAGAAAAAAAGCTTTCGAGTTAATATTAACTGGTGACATGATAAACGCAGTTGAGGCTAAACAAATTGGCTTAGTTAATAAAGTAGCACCTGCCGAGAAGCTTGAAGAGGCAACAAAAGAGTTTGTGGAAAAGTTGAGAAGCAAAAGTTCTGTGGTGCTTAAGCTTACGCGTAAAGCCTTGTATGAAGGAGTTGACTTGGAATTCGGCAAAGCCCTAGAAAAGGCTACCGAAATCTATCTTAACTCGCTTATAAAGACCGAAGATGCTGTAGAGGGTTTGAAGGCGTTTCTCGAGAAAAGGAAACCGCAGTGGAAAGGAAAATAGAATAACGCCGTTAACTGTTATTATTCATGTGCAATACGCCAAAAATAAACCTTAAACACCAGAGACGTTTGGAACCATGAAAAATAAGGGGTAAGTTTAGAAGTCTGGTGTTAAGACAACCCGTTTTGTCAGTTTCCCTTGATGTGCTTCCTCAAACACTTCTCGGATTTGACTCATGGGTCTCAGTTCGGTGAAAGGCCTTATTTGAATAGTCTTATTCAGCACCATTTCCAAAACTTTAGGATAGTATTTTGGCAGGCAGCCCCATGTTCCAATGATCTCAGCATCTAAAGCCATTAACCTTGAAATGCTGAATTCGTTTTTCTGCATGCCGAAGCCTACAACAATGAGTTTTCCTACAAAGCCTAGAAGATTAAGGGCTATAGCTTGCCCAGCCGGAGAGCCCGTAACTTCAAAGATTATCCAGCCATAGTGGCTTGGAAGCCCATGAGCTTTGCAGAGTTCTCTAAATTCGGTGCGAACGTCATTCTCGTTTTTACCAGCAGAGTTTATTACAAAGTCGGCGCCATATTTTAGGGCTCTTTCAAGCTTCTCTGGGTTACGCCCAATGCCGACAACAGTTTTAGCTCCGAAAGCCTTCGCCATCTGAGCCACATAACACCCTACGCCACCAGTAACACCTACCACAACAACATTGTCTCTTGGTTTTAGGCCAGCTCTCACACAAGCTTGATAGGGAGTAGTCACGGCATCAGCTATAACTGCAAGTTCAGCCAGTTGAAACTCACCGCGGTCTCCAACCACACATAAGTCGTCAGCGGGAACAGGAATGTGACTGGCGAAACCACCATATATACCAAGGCTGTTTCCAGGCATCTTCTGGGCTAGACATCTATTGCCCCTTCCAGAAGCGCAGATTTCGCATTTGTTACAAGGCATAACCGCTGGGATGATAACTTCTTTGCCTAATAGGCTACTGTCACCAGCCACAACAGTGCCACTTATTTCGTGCCCCAAAGTTAACGGAGGCTTTGTCACGGTTGGAACCCCGTCATAAAAGTATCCTAGGTCGGTGTGGCAAACCCCGCAACCCGCAATTTCCACTAGTACCTCATTTGGCTGAAGAGATGGAACTGAAATCTCTGTTTTTTCAAGTACCCCAGCAATACTCTCGCCTGTTTTAGGGTCTTTAGTCCAAGGCTGCTTCATCTGCCAGGTTAATATTTTTTCAGGCATTCCGCTCATGATCTTTCACTTTTTCAACTTGAACCTTCTTGTTTTGTGGGCTGCGTTTTCGGTTTAGGTAAAACAGCATCGAACATTTCGTCATCGGCGAGTTTGCCCTTTGCGATTAACTGTCTGAACTTAATGAAGTCAATAGTGTCTTTGCCTGTTATTTTTCTTGTGTTAAAAGCGTTAAATCCTAGGAAAGCTTCATAACTCATGTTGGCTGCAAGCCAATGTCTATTGTAGTTTTTGGCGAAGTCCCAGAAGAACTTCTTCTTTGACCTTACACTGTCAATCGCCTTTATAGTGCATCCTGGAAAGAGATTTGTAAGATGCCAAACCACCTTGTTTACTTCTTTGTCCAAGAGCTCAAAGTTTATTTTGTTTTGCTGTCTCGCTTCTCTAATGTAAGCCATAGCTTTGTCATACTCTTCTCCAGTCTTAAACTCGCCATAGACAATCTCGCCGTCCTCGATGTATCTGTCGGTTATGACAGCTGGATTGCGAACCCACTTTCCTCCATCATTGATCACCGGAACCGCCTTGTAAATCAAACCCAGCCGCTTCATTTTGTAGGCGCTCCACAACTCGCAGGAAACGCAGTTCCAAAGAGCGTCTTCCATACTTAAGAACCATGGCAGAAAATCTGATGAACCTCCGTCCGGGGAGGAGCCATGTCTTGGACCTGCTTGTCCGAAAACTGCGAGGTCTGAGGCTATGGCGATATCGCAAGCCATTCCGATCTCCTGTCCGCCGGCCACACGCATGCCGTTAACTCTGTTTATTATAGGCTTCTTACACATGAGGATGGAATCCACCATGTGGTTGAAAAGCTCCATGTACTCGCCATATTCATGGGGTCTTTTGGTGTAATACTCAGCATATTCCTTAGTGTTTCCTCCAGTGCAGAACGCAGCGTCTCCTACACCGGTGAAAACAACTGCCACAACGTTTCGGTCTAGAGAGGCGTTCTCAAAACCGGCAATAACACCTTTCACCATCTCGGTTGTGTAGGAATTGTACTGTTGAGGGTTGTTCAGAATAATCCATGAAACAAACAAGTCTTCAACAGGCTCTCCTTGAGGATTTGTCAAAGGTCGTTTTTCGTATATTACGCCTGGAGCCTCTTTGCTCCAATGCACATCTGTGTGCAACAGATGGTCTTTTGGGGTATTGTCTCTCGACAACCAATCTAAACTCATAATTTATTCTCCCCTTTTATAAGTCGTTTAGAGGTTGATATAGCACTTTTATATGATTTTCGTTTGTCAAAATTTATGCAACTTTTTTAATGTCAATTTTTGGTTTATTGTGTTGCTAAATTGAATAAACCTCTCCAGATTTCCAGTTAAAAAAACAGCAAAAGGTAACCATCCGTCAGGTTTTAACTTTTTAACGCCCTTTCCAAAGCATCAATTACGTTTTGCTTTCCCATAGCCAGAATATACGGTCCAAGTCTTGGACCCTGTGGCGCTCCTATGAAGATGGTGTATAAGGTTTTGAAGAAGTTAGACGGTTGTAGACCATGTTTTTTAGCGGTGTTGAATATAGCGTTTTGTATCTTCTCCGCTTCGTTTTCAGCTTTTAAAACTTCGATGAGCTCTGAGATTGCTTTTCTCTCATTTTCGTTGAGGCTTATTGCTGTTTCGCGTATTTCCTCAAAGTCTCGCACCCAGTTAAGGGCATACTCAATCCTTTTCTTCAAGTCTTCGTCTGCTTGTTGATTCTTCGGTAAATACCCATAACCTCTAAGTTTTTCAACGATAAAGTCTATTTCTTTTTCTTTAGGTGCAATTTTAGCCAGAAAAGTCAGGAGGTTGTATGGCACGTGGATGCTGGGCTTTTCTGGAGGCTTGAGAACCCAGCAGTATTCGTAGAGCCCGCGGAGTTTAGTCAACTCTTTTTTGTCTAGAAGCGTTTTCCTTCCAAAATACAAGTCTTCTAAATGGTCCATTTCGTTCATGTAGAGGGGTATGTCTGTTACGTCTAGGGTGCGGGTTCCAACAAACCGTTTAAGCATAAGCAAAAGCAGCGACTGGGGAGAACCGTATCTAAACCAGACCTGGGGAGTGAACACGTTGCCCGTGGATTTTGAAATTTTCTTTCCACTTTTATCTAAAAACATTTCATATTTTGCGTGGGACGGCGGTTCACAGCCCAGTATTTCGCGGCAAATTCTATCGTTTACTCTAACTGAGTCGGCTATGTCTTTGCCGTAGGCTTCAAATCTTATGTCTAGAGCTTTCCACCGTGCTGCGAACTCGCCTTTCCAGCTTAGTTTGCCCTCGCCCATTGTCACATCGGCTTCGCCTTTAAATCCGCAACCTTCAATCCATTTGCCTTTGATTTCCATTCCTTCGCATATGTAAAGAACCTTGCTTTCATCTGGCAGATATTCTAGGGCTTTGGTGGTGTATATTCGCCCGCAGTTCCCGCATATTGGAAAGTATGGAAGAACCTCAGTATACCTTTCTTGTCCAACCTCTTCTTTGACTATTTCGCCAACTCTTTTTGCGTTTAAAAGCAATGTTTGAATCTCATTGTTTAGCATTCCTTTCTCATAGGCGTCTTTTGCTGATATGTAACGGTATTCTATTCCACATTTATCTAAAGCCTCAAGCAACAGGGAACTCATGTGCTTACCGTAACTTTCATGGCACCCGAAGGGGTCTGGAATGCTGGTGACTGGAAAACCCAAGTATTTCTCCAGGGATTTTGGCAGTCCTGTTGGAACCTTGCGCAGTCCATCTTTGTCATCGCAGAAGGCGATAAGCTCTGAATGGTAGCCTTGCTCCCTCAAAGCCAAAGTCACAGCATATGAACGGGCAGCATCCCCTAAACTTCCAATATGGGGGAAGCCAGACGCTCCAAGTCCCATTTCAGTTCTTATCATGTCTAGGCTTCTGCCTAGCTTCTTCTCCCTTTCAATAACCTTTGCGGCCATTTTGTCATACCATGTGCCGCGACCGATTATTTTTTCACCCATTACGCTTCCAAGCCTCTCTATTCAAGAGTACTTCACAGTCGAAGATAAAAAACATTTAGAAATGCCAGCCAAACTTGAACACTGCTTAGAATATTCCGAATTTTGCTGGGGGAATGTCGCCTTTTATGACTGTTCCAGTTGCGCCGTCCATCAACAAAATGTAATTTTTGCCTCTATAATCATATTTCACGAACCATACAGGCGCGTGCAAGTAGACTGTTTGGTTTATTTTTAACTCGTTTTTAATTTCAATGATTCTGTCAACATCTTGCTGGGCTAAATAGCGGTGATGCTCCTCAATCTCCTGTTTTGCCATTGCTACCGCTTCATCCTTATCTATTTCACTGTTCAGAACCTTGGCGAAAGCCTCAATTTTTCTAAAGTTGTATGGAACCTTCCCCTCTAAGGGCACATCATACTCTTTTGTTGGGAAATCAGCCGCTTTCCTTGCAAGGATAAGCCAATCATATTTCTTGGCTATTTTTCCCTCCTTAACAACTGGGGGGCTTATACGTTCAAACACTCCTTTATAGGTGCTTTCAGCATCCACGGATACAACCCAGAAAGGCAGGTAATTCAAGTTTTTTTCAGTAATTTTCGCTTTTCGGGCAAGGTCTGGAGGTTTTAGAAAGCCTGAACGCATCCACTCTTTAACGCG
>JBNASL010000003.1:0-39089 GCA_049717905.1 Candidatus Bathyarchaeales archaeon
CTGGAGAAATGGACAGTGGCTCCATGGTTATATTCGACGACCTAGTAGAATTCATTGAGCATGCCGCAGACATGTGCGCTGACACAGCGGACTACATAGTGATACTTGCCAGCAGAGAATAGGCTAATTGTCAGACTTGGCTAAAACTTTTCCAAGGACAAATAAGGCGCATAAAACTAGAAAAACGCCTAAAAAGCCTGCAAACACTGTTGATAAATAGGGATTTCCAACAGTTGGTAAGGTGTAGTCTGGCATCAGCCCAGTCCAAATGGTTTCTGGTTCTTCAATTTTTAGGGTTTCAGCCACTTTTTCCAGTCCATCAGGTTCTGGTGAGGCGAATGGCGTTAAAAGTGCAAAACCAATCAGCATAAGCACAAGTGCCTTAATCAGTCCTCGCATAGTACTCCCCTTCTCATAAATGTTAAACCGTTTAGAACCGTTGGCCGCAGCCTATACAGCTGGGTTATTAAGGTTGTTGTTATTGCTGCCTCACCAAGCCCTATCAGCACATGCCAAAATAGCATGGCTGGGACGGTTACAGCTATGCCTCCAGCTTCCGAAAATATTGGGGAAAATCCTATCTCTAGGCTGCATGCAAACGCGCCTAAAACAACGGAAAGCCATGAAGCGGTAAAAACACTGAGGTAAAACCCTCTGCTTTTTTCAGCTTTTCCTGATAGAAGTTTCACCAAGAAAAAGCTTAAGCCTCCTATAATAGCCATGTTGAAAATGTTTGCTCCTAAAGTGAATATGCCTCCATCCGCAAAGAATAACGCCTGCATTAAAAGGACTATGGTCATGCTGAGAATCGCAGCGTAAGGACCTAAAACCATTGCAAGAAAAGTGCCGCCGACTAAATGCCCACTTGTTCCGTAAACTATCGGAAAGTTTAACATCTGCGCCACAAAGACAAAGGCGCTTGAAATAGCAAGCAAAGACGCCAGCGATTGATTGTAAGCAGACTTGGCTTTTTTCCAAGACCAAACAAGAAAACTCATGGATATTATCCACATGAAAGCGGCGATCTCTGGGCTTAGAAAACCATCGGGTATGTGCATGCATAGCTCCTCAGTAATACGTTTATTAAAATAAGTATTACCTAATAAGCTTTTCCACCGAACCATCCCGTAAAACATCACCAAACACATATCTAAGACTAAACTTTCACCCATACCAAAGCAGCGGCAAGCCCTTATACCCAGTTCTAAATTAGTGCGGGGGGTGGGATTTGAACCCACGAACCCCTACGGGACAGCCGTTCTGCGAATTTTCAGCTTTTCTCCTCAGGGCTGCGCCTTTGGCCAGGCTTGGCAACCCCCGCATGACCGCCAACTTTGTATTTTAATTTGTGGAGTTGGAATTAAATTTTCCTTTTTGGTTTAGAAGAGTTTTAGGGTATTTTTAATTTGAGATCTTCTTTGACGACGTTTAAGACCACGTTTGTAACTGTTCTTTTCACGTATGGTAAGCCAAGCAAATTTTTTATGAATTGGTTTAGGCTGTCTCTGTCCTTAAATCTTGCAATCACGGCGATGTCGAAGTCTCCAGTTATGTCGTAAACGGATACAACATTGTCCATTTTGGCTACTTCAGTTTCAACATCTAAAAGGTGCTTTCCCTCTGCTTGAATCAGTATAAGTGCTGTTAAATTATACCCTGCCTTAGCCATGTCTATTAGCACAGTGTAACCCTTCAACACACCCCTTTCCTCTAAGCTTTTTATACGGTTGTAAGCAGTTCCAACAGATATTCCAAGCTTACTAGCAATTTTATTATATGAAAGCCGAGAATCTTCTTGGAGCAAATTTAGGATTCTTAAATCTACATCATCTAATCTTTCGTTCGGTTCCGTCCCCATACTGTTTCCTCCTCAAACCTATCCTAACAAACTATTAATACATGTTGAATATTTATTCATTTATTTGGAAGATATATAAACGTTTTTGCTTATAACGGAAACATTTATATATTTTCATGAAGTAAAGAGCAAGAGTTGTTGAATAAAGGTGAAAAAATGGAAAACAATGAAAACGTTAAAAAAGCCATAGAGCTGTTGAAGGCAAACAAGGTAAGATGGGTTCACTCCACATTCATCGATATACGCGGATTAATGCATGACATGATTATACCAGCAAGGGAATACATAGAAGAAAACGCTTTCACGGCTGGCTTAGGCTTCGACGGCTCTTCTGTTAGAGGCTACAAGCCCATAGAAGAATCAGACATGAACCTTATGCCTGACCCAAAAACCTTAGCTATACTTCCATGGACCAGCGACGAAAACCAAAAAAGCGCAATAGTCATAGGAGACGTCCATGAGGCTTACGGCGGCGGACCTTCCGAAGTGTGTCCCAGAGGATATGTCGCAAAAAACGCTGTTAAAACCGCTGAAGTAATGGGTTATACCGGATATTTCGCCCCAGAGTTGGAGTACTTCCTTTTCTCTTCAATAGACCCCACAAAACTCGTTTGGGATCTTTGGGTCAGCCCAAAGGGAGGAGAAGGCGACTCGTGGGGCGCGCCAAGAGTGGTTCCCCAATCACCTGAAATAACTCCTGGAAACTTCGTACTCAGACCGAGGGAAGCCTACTTTAGACCTCCACCGGAAGACACAACCATAGAATACCGCAACGAAGTTTCTTCAATTCTCGAAGACAACTTCGGCTTCAAAATTGAAAAACACCATCATGAGGTGGCAACTGCCGGCCAAATTGAAATAGATTTCACCTTTGGGCCTCTGGTGGAAACCGCTGACAAAGCAGTATACTATAAGTTTGTGGCAAAAAATGTTGCCAAAAAATATGGGTTGATTGCCACGTTTATGCCTAAACCTGTCTACCTTGATAATGCAAGTGGAATGCACACACATATATCCTTGTGGAAGGGCGCAAAAAACGAAATGTACGATGAAGAAGATGAATATGCTGAACTTAGCCAAACTGGGAGATATTTTGTAGGTGGGCTTTTAGAACACGCCAGAGCCTTAAGCGCCATATGCTGCCCAACAGTAAACTCTTATAAGCGACTGGTACCGGGTTTTGAAGCGCCAATCTACATAATGTGGTCCCGTCGTAATAGATCAGCTCTTGTGCGAATTCCAGTATATTACAAAGGGCCAAAATATGCACATCAAAAACGGGTGGAGTACCGCGGCGCAGATCCCTCGTGCAACTCTTACATGGCTTTTGCCTGTCTCTTAATGGCCGGAATTGACGGAATAAAAAAGAAAATTGACCCTGGAGACCCCGTTGACGAAGATGTCTATAAAATGCCTCAGGAAAGGCGTAGAGCCCTTGGAATAAGAGAGTTGCCTACATCGCTTAAAGAGGCGTTGGAAGAGATGAAAAGCGACGAAGTTATACACCAAACGTTAGGAAGTCATATATTTGACGCGTTTATAGAATATAAAACGAACGACTGGAACCAGTACTGCCTCTACGTAACACCTTGGGAGATTATGAAATATTTGGATTATTAAAATGGAGGGGGTGATTAAGAGTGAGAGCTTACATATTTATAAACACAAAGCCAGGAACTTCTGAAGAGGTTGTTAAAAGGATAAAGAGCAAGGTTAAAGAAGTGGTTCAAGCAGACTCGATTTACGGTAGATACGATGCTGTAATAATTATTGAGGCGCCGAAGCTTGAGAGCATAAACGAAATTCTCTACAGAGTCATCGAGAAAGATCCAAACATAATCCACACGGAAACCTCACTGGCCCTATCCAGTTAACAAGTTTAAAGGAGAAAAGCTTGATGTCTTCAAGTAAAGATTTACGTAAAAAAGTTTTAAGAGCTTTCGTCATGGTTACCATGAAGCCTGGAACATCCGAAGATATTGTAAGGTCTAGGAAAATAAAAGGCGTTAGAATGGCTAACTCAGTTCTCGGAAGGTTTGACGCAGTAATCGTTATCGAAGCCGGAGGCCTAGACGAACTTAAAAAAATAATCTATGAAATGGTGGAACAACATCCAAACGTTATTCACACAGAAACTTTGATTTCCATTTTCCATCCGCCTATAAACACCTCTTAAACCTTAAACAACTCCACCTCTTTTTAAAATTCAAATCATTTCGAAATTGAATATGAGTGAGAAAAAAGAAGCTTTATAAGAAACCCTTTAAAGGAAGAGCAAAAGGCGTTTCACGCGAGGGCTGCAAACTTGAAATACGACACAGTGCTTGTATTGGACTTTGGCGGTCAATACTGCCACCTTATAGGAAGACGCATAAGAGAGTTTGGAGTTTACTCAGAAGTCGTTCCCCACGACATAAAAACCGAAGAAATCAAACGCTTAAACGAGAAATTTAACATTAAAGGCGTGGTTTTATCAGGAGGACCTGCAAGCGTCTTCGGCGCAAACGCTCCTAAACCCGACGAAAAAATCTTGGATTTAGGATTGCCTGTTTTAGGTTTGTGTTATGGCCATCAGCTTATAGCCCACATGGCCAGGGGAAAAGTTGGCACAGCTAAAAAAAGAGAATATGGCGCAACATATGTCTTCATTGACAGGCCTGTGGGTGTTCTAAAGGGTTTGAATAAGAGAGAAAAGGTTTGGATGAGTCATGGTGACACTGTTTTTTCAGTTCCCAAAGAATATGAAGTGTTGGCTCATACTGAAAATTCCCCGGTTGCCGCTTTTAGGCATAAGACAAAGCCAATTTATGGTTTACAGTGGCATCCTGAAGTGGTTCACACAGAGAAGGGCATGTTGATGCTTCGCAACTTTCTCTTTGAGGTTTGCAAGTGTGAGGCTAACTGGAGGATGGAAGACTTGATAGAACGAATGGTTGGAGAGGTTAAAGCTGAGGTTGTCGGAGGCAAAGCCATAATCGCCCTAAGTGGAGGTATAGACTCCAGCGTAGCTACAGTGGTTGCCGCCAGGGCTATAGGTGATAGGCTTACAGCAGTTTTTGTTGACCATGGATTTATGAGGGAGAATGAGCCTGAGTTTGTGAAAAATGTTTTCCAAGGGTTTAAAATAAACCTTGTAATGGTAAATGCGCGTGAAAGATTTCTGAAAAGGCTTAAGGGCGTGGTTGATCCGGAGACGAAAAGGAAAATTATAGGTGAAGAGTTTATCAGGGTTTTTGAAGAAGAAGCCGAGAAGGCTGGCGCAGAATATCTAATTCAAGGAACTATTTACCCAGATAGAATAGAGTCAGGGTTTAAGAAGTTTTCAGACAAGATAAAAACCCATCATAACGTGGCAGGACTTCCAACACATATTAGGTTTAAGAAGATTGTTGAACCCTTACGGGACTTGTATAAGGATGAAGTTAGGAAAGTTGCAAAAATGCTTGGGCTGCCAGACGAGATAGTTTTTAGGCAGCCCTTTCCAGGTCCAGGTCTGGCCGTGAGAGTTGTGGGTGAATTAACCGCAGAGAAAATTGAGATTGCAAGAAAAGCAGACAAAATTGTACGGGAGGAAATTGAAAAAAGCGGCTTAAAAGATAAGCTGTGGCAGTATTTCGCAGTTTTAACAGACACGAAGGCGACGGGCATTAAGGGCGATGCTAGAGCTTACGGCTATGTCGTCGCCATTAGAACCGTAGAAAGCCGCGAAGCCATGACTGCAAGTTTCGCAAGAATCCCATATAAAGTGTTGGAAAGGATCTCAACGAGGATAACCAATGAAATACCCGAAGTTGTCAGAGTTGTCTATGACATAACCCACAAGCCGCCGGCAACAATAGAATGGGAATGAGTTAAGGCAATCTCAGCTTTGGCTTAATAGCCAAGTCTTCATTTTTCGCATTTTTAATGGCGGTTAACATGTTTAACCAGTTCGTCGACAACGACTTCAAAGACCTTTTTAACCTTTTCAGCTGATGCTGTTGTTCTCTCATACATCGGAACTTGCGTAATCTGCTGTGCCCAATGGAAGGGTTATGCCTTCTGCTTCTGCCAGATGTTTTCGTGGTTCTTCGTCAACAGCTCTACTCATATCAATAATGCGAGGGTGTAATGCCAAATTTACTGAAGTTTCCTCAGCGCAAGCATGTCTCCTTTCTTCTGGCTTAAATAGGTCTGGCAAAAGTTTTTGGAGGCAGGTCACCACTGGAATATTTAAAGGAAAATTCCCTTATCCCTCAATTCCATAGCCAACTCAGCCAATGCGAAAAAGTTTCATCCATGCCAGTTTACTATGACAATTTTTTGACGCCATAGCAGTTTAGCGCTAAGTACACCTCTCTCAGTAATTTTTGAATGTTTTAGAGGGGAATGTCAATTTTTTCCCTAGAACTGTTTGTGATGTGCACTTACACAGAAAGGAATAACCTAAACAGAGAACTCCCCTGTGTTTAGCTATTAGATGGTCTGTTCCAAGGGGATTTTGAGGGCCGTGAGGTCGGGGGTCGATATCGTTTTTGCTGAAATATTCTTTTGCTTCTGTCCAATTCATTTCGTGGAGTAAAACCTTCTTCAGGCTCACAATTTTCGCAAAACTGTTTTATTTATAAGGTAATTTGAATATAAGCTTGCAGTCTTAAAGGTGAGCCACTGTTGAAAGCCTTGATTCTAGCCGGAGGGTTCGGAACTAGGCTAAGACCAATAAGCTGCACAAGGCCGAAAACTCTCTTTCCACTACTTAACAAACCTTTACTGCAGTGGACTCTTGAAGTGCTTGCCAGAATCGGTGTAAGCGAGGCTATACTGGCGGTTAGCCGCCAAACAGAATTTTACATAAAAAATTCCAGGATTCCAAAAAACGAAATGAAAATTGTTTATTCATTTGACCCACCAAACAAACCCTTAGGAACTGGCGGTCCAGTGAAAAAGGCTGAAAAATTCCTCAAGAATGGAGATTTTCTGGTTATAAACGGGGACATTTTCACTAACTTAAATTATTCGGAAATCATAAAGGTGCACTGGAAGAAAGAGGCAGTGGCAACAATTGCTCTTTGTGAAGTTAAGGATCCAAGTAGGTTTGGTGTTGCGGAACTGGCTGATGATGGTTGCATTAAAAGGTTTATTGAGAAGCCACCGCCTGGGACTGCGCCGACAAATCTGATAAATGCGGGAGTATACGTTCTCAGCCCCGAAATCCTCAACTATATTCCAAAAGGGCGGAAAGTTTCCCTTGAACGAGAAGTCTTCCCAAAACTCGTAGAAAAAGGTAAGCTTTACGGGTATATTTTTGATGGCTTGTGGACAGATATAGGTAAAGCAGAGGATTATATGGAAATAAATAAAATTCTACTTGATTTATATGCTGGAGAACAAAAATTTAGAATTAGGAAAGAAGTGGAGTTTCGAAAACCTGTAGTTTTCGACGAAGAATTTTCCGTTGGGGAGGGATCAATTATTGGTCCTTACGCGGTTTTGGGGCAAAACGTTAAAGTGGGGAAAAATGTCCATATAAAAGATTCCATAATATTTCCAAGGGTTTCAATATCTGATTCTTCAACAATTAATGGAGCCATAATCGGCGAGAACGTAATCATTGGTAAAGGGGTTAAAATTGGCGAGAAATGCGTAATAGGCGACCATGCTGTTATAGGTGATAATGTCTCACTCGCCAAAGGTGTTTCAATCTGTCCGGCGAAAGAGATTTTCGAAAGTATGCCTGCATCAAAATGGGTTATTTAAGAGAGGCATCTTAATGTTAGGTTCTAGACGGCTGTTTGGGACGAATGGAATTCGCGGGGTAGTCAACAAAGAGTTAACCCCAGAGATGGCAGTGACCGTTGGAAGCGCCGTGGGAACATATTTTCAGCGTGGAAATCTGATAGTTGGGTATGACGCCAGGACAAGCAGCCCCATGCTCGCAAAGGCGGTCATTTCTGGTTTAAACGCTACAGGTTGCAATGTTTTATTTGCTGGGATGGCACCTACACCAGCATTGCAGTATGCAGTTAAAAAACATAGAACAAATGGTGCGGTAATAATAACAGCATCTCATAACCCGCCAGAGTACAACGGGATAAAAGTTGTGTGGAACGACGGAATAGAACTTTCACGGGAACAAGAAATAGAAATTGAAAACATATTCTTCGATGGAAAAGTATGCTACGCGGAATGGAATGAAATAGGAACACTTCAAAATCTTTCTGGAATAATTGACGAATACGTGGAAGCAATTAAAACGCATGTAGACGTCGCTAAAATAGCAAGTAAGCATTTTCACGCAGTGGTTGACGCTGCAAATAGTGTTGCTGCCTTAGCTATTCCAAAACTGCTCAGAGAGTTGGGATGTAAGGTTACAACCATAAACGCGAATATCGATGGAACATTTCCTGGAAGACCTCCTGAACCCCGGCCGGAAAATCTTAAGGATCTCTCATTAACAGTTAGGGCTATTGGCGCAGACTTGGGAGTAGCATTCGACGGTGACGCTGACCGTTCAATATTTGTCGATGAAAACGGCGAAGTCCATTGGGGCGATAAAACGTTTGCGCTTGTCGAAAAATACTTTTTGAAAAGTCATCCGGGAGAAAAAATAGTCTCACCAGTAAGTTCATCAACACTAGTTAAAGATATTGCAGACGCTTACGGTGGAGAAATTGTGTGGACTAGGGTTGGAAGCGTAACTGTTTCTCAAACAATGAAAAAATTAAATGCAAAACTCGGCGGTGAAGAAAATGGCGGAATCTTTTATGGCCCGCACCAGTCAGTTAGAGACGGGGGAATGGCTGCCGCCCTAATTTTAAACCTAATGGCTGAAGAAAACGAAAAACTTTCAAAAATGCTTAATGAACTACCAAAATACTTCATTCAGAAGGGCAAGACTGAATGCCCAAATGAGCTTAAAGAGAAGGTCTTAGAAAGACTTACCGAAGAAATGAAAGGCTTAAACATAAGCACAATAGACGGAGTTAAAGTATGGTTTGATGACAAGAGTTCTATTTTAGTTAGGCCCAGTGGAACAGAGCCTATATATAGGCTTTATGCAGAGGCTATAACAGAAGAAAAGGCCCAAAAGCTTGTCCAAGAATACGGTTTAAAACTTAAAAGGATAATCGACATTTTAAAAAGCAAAAGAGACTATTGATTTTGTAAATCGGAGAACGCCACATGTCATCAGCAATACATATAAAGCCTATGGACATAGAGAATAATGAGCATCGTGGAAAATACACTGTAAGCATTATTGGTTGCGGAAGAATCGGTGTTCTCCACGCATGTTTATTCGCAGATGTGGGCTTTCACGTTATATGTGCCGATACAAATCAAGCCATAGTGGATAATATCTCAAAGAGCAGAGTTTCATTTCTAAAAAATGAAATAGAGCCACTTCTTCGAAAACACGCTAATGATGGAAGGCTAAAAGCTACCAACGATTTGAAGTTAGCCGTAGCTCAAGGCGAAATTATAATGGTGGCGGTTCCAGTTACAGTGGATGAGAAGGGCAGGACAGACTATTCTAATCTAGAAAGAGCCTTAAAACAAGTAGGTTCAAGCTTTCGCAAGGGAACATTAGTAATTATTGCAAGCGTTGTTAGAATTGGTGCAACAGAAGGGCTTTTAAAAGAGATTTTGGAAGGAGTTTCTGGGTTTAAGGTTGGAACTGATTTCTTCTTGGCTTACAGCCCGGTTCTTTTTCCAGAGAGGCAAACATTAAAGACGTTATCAGAGTATAGACGAATTGTTGCAGCAACAGACAAAAACAGTTTAGAAATGGCCTCAACCGTTTTAGGGACAATAACCAAAAGCTATGTTGCGAAAACTTACAATGTAAAGATAGCAGAGGCCATGGTGCTGTTTGAAGCCACACACGAATACGCTAAAATCGCACTTGCCAACGAGTTTGCACTTTTCTGCGAGAAAATGGGCGTTGACTACCTTGCGGTTCAAAACTTGGCAAAGACAAACCCAAATAGCAGGCTTGCTCCGCCGACGCTAGCCTGCGAAAACGGCGATGAAGCATTACATATACTGTTAGATGAAGCAGAAAATCTAGATTTGAAGCTTAAAATCTCCAAGGCCGCAGCAGAGACAAATGTGGAAGCACTGAAAAATGCCGCTAACCTAATCCGTGAGGCGCTAAAAAGCTGTGGAAAAACTCTGCGAAGGGCAAAACTCTCCATTCTTGGGCTCTCTCAAACGCCAAACGTTATGGATGTTCCTAAAAGCTCCATGAAGAAACTTGGTGAAATGCTTGAAACTAAAGGCGCCAAAATAAGCCTTTATGATCCATACTTATCAAGCAAAGCCTCGATAGAGCTGAAACAAGCATCCTTTAAGAAAAGCCTAACGGAGGCTGTGGAAGGCGCAGACTGTGTGATAATATTCACCGGGCACGACCAGTTTAAACGGCTAAACTTGAAGAAGTTAAAACTTATGGTAAAAATGCCTGCAGCAATAGTTGATTTCGAAGGCGTTATAGATCCTGGAAAAGCTGAAGCAGAGGGCTTCATATATCGTGGCTTAGGAAGGGGGGTTTGGACGAAATGAAAAAAATCGGAGTTGCTGTCATAGGAGCAGGTTTCTGGGGTAGAAACCATGCTAGAATCTTCAAAGAGTTGGATGAAACAGAGCTAATAGCAGTCTGTGACATAGACGCTGAAAAAGCAAAAAACCTTGCGAAACAATTCAGCGTAGAAGCCTATGTCAATTTAGGAAAAATGCTGAGGAGAGCTGACATCGAAGCTGTCACTATTTGCACATGGTCAACAAGTCTAGCAAAGGAAGCACTAAAAGTGCTAAAAGCTGGGAAACACGTCCTTGTGGAAAAGCCCATGGCGGCAAACTCAAAACAGGCGGAAAAACTGCTTAAAACTGCAGAAAAAGAAGAATTGCATCTTACAGTGGGTTTTCTAATGCGCTTCATTCCCGGGATCCAATACATTAAAGAAAGCATTGAAAAAAGGACTATAGGCGAGCTTGTGTGCGCCACCGCGAAGAGAGTCTCTCAGTGGCCGGAGAGAATAGGCGACGTAGGCGTTGTAAAAGACTTGGCGATACATGACATAGATATGATGAGGTACCTCTTCGGCGGAGACCCGGTTGCTGTTTATGCAAAAACCGGGAACATGAAACATAAGAGGTTTGAAGATTACGCCCACATAATGCTCACTTTTGAAGGTGGCAAGAATGCGTTCATTGAGTCTAACTGGCTGACACCCTATAAGACGCGGGTTTTAGTGGTTACTGGAAGCGAGGCTATAGCAAAACTAGACTACATAACGCAAGAATTGACAATAGAGAATGCAAAAGAGACGGTTCAGCCTAGAATTCCGTGGCAAGAACCCTTAAAACTTGAACTCCGCCATTTCGTGAATTGCATTTTGGGCAAGGAGAAGCCTATTGTGACTGGAATCGATGGTTTTAAGGCAATTAAGATTGCTGAGGCGGCACTAAAATCCTCTAAGACAGGTAAACTTGTAAAGCTGAAATGAGTTTACCTCTTTTTTAAGTTAAAGGGTTTTCCTTCAAACAGAATTTTCTCCGGAATTTTCTCCTTCCACTTTTTTAAGAATGGCAAGTCTTCACTTTCTTTCCTCAGTTCGTCTGGCAGCATTTCTGGAATTTCATCGCGGATGGGATACCATCTTGAACATTTAGGGCAAACAATTAAGCCTTCAACGATTTCCTCTTTTTCCTCAAAAACATGCAATTCAAGCGGGTGATACTTATCAATTGGACACGCCAATATTTCCATCAACTTTCTCTTCATCCAACAACCCTTTCTTACAGAAATGCTAAACGCGCTTATTAAATTTGCCAAGGTCAATGCTTAACAAGAATGTCAAAAACAATTTGATACCAGTTAGGACCAGTGGTTCTAATAACACGTCCGAAGGGAATCTCAAAATTAACGTTTAAAACTTCAAGTTTCTCAGCGACCTTAATCTTAGCTTTTTTAACAGCGTCCTCGTCTTTACACGCATGCTCAAAATCGTAATAGTGTATCCACCCGCCACCAGTTTTCAGTGCTAAAAGAGCGTAAGGTATGTAGTCTAAGGCTTTCTCCGGTAGCGGCATAAGAACTCTATCAGCTGTTTGGCACAGCTTTTTTCGGATAATTTCTTTGGCATCTCCTTCCATTGGGACAACTTTTCCGTAGACTCTGTTTAGCCGGATATTTTCATGCATGTATTTGACTGCGGCTGGGTTAAGGTCTATTGAGTAGATTTTTTCAGCGTTTGAATGTGCCGCAATAATTATGGAAAAGCAACCTACGCCGGCAAACATATTCACGACAGTTTCGCCATTTTTAACTTGTTTTGCAATGCGAAGTCTTTCATAAAAGAGTCTAGGCGAAAAATAGCATTTCTCTAAGTCAACAGAGAAAAGACATCCAGATTCTCTATGGATAGTGGTTGCTTTATTTTCTCCCGCAAGGTGTTCAATTTTTCGAAGCCTAAACTCTCCGTAAACCGGGGTTATTTGACCCAACACAGTTTTAACATTCCCATGAACTTTCATGATCGCTTCGGCAATGCTTTTGCCGTATTTTCTAGAATTTTCATTTAGGCGAACAATGGCTATGTCTCCTACAATGTCATAGGAATTGTACACATGTACCAGTTCTTCGTGGGGAAGAACGTCAGCGAGGATTTTTCTTAGTCGCCTCTTCACCTTCCATCCCGTATAGAAATATCATGGGAAATGCTTAAAAGCAAACAGATCTTTTGTAAAGAGGGGAACTTCATGGAAAAAGTAACCACGGGAATAGTTTATGAATGTGTAAGGTGTGGGGCTAAGGTTTCCACTGAGGAATTAGAACTTCGAGGCGGAGAGATAAAATGCACTGTCTGCGGCTATAGAGTTTTGAAAAAAATAAGGCCTCCAGTTGTTAAACGTGTCCCAACTGTGTAAGGAGACGCAAACCACAATTTTACAAGCATTTGCTGTTCTAAGCCTTCAGTGTCAACTCTTTGGTTCAGAAAATTTCTTTTTCACCTATTTTGCGGAAGGCTCTCCCTCGAAGTTTTATTGCTGGTCCAACGACTTCTTCAGGCTGCTTTTCAGCTGTTTTCCGTTTAACAGTTTCTCCGCATATTCCTCTTGGAAGTAGTCGCCTTTTGATACATAAAGCGTATGAACAGTTTGCCACATTACATCTATCCTCAGTCCATCTGCACCAAACACCGTCTCTGCGGTAAACTGCAGCGTTTTTCCCGCATTTAAACAGTTCACATGTGGGAGAACATGTCTTTACCTGTGTCAAGGTGGATACAACCTTTTGGTGTTTCTATAAAACTTTCACTCTTACCTTGCTTCTCTAACAAGTGTGTTTACAAAAATTGATATAAACTTTTTCCCGTCAAACTTCATATTCAAAATCTAATTCAAGTTTTTATTGGCTTAAACCGCTTTATTCTATAAATTTCCATTGCAAGCATCACTATTATAACAGCTAAGATTAAGATCATTGCTGCAAATTGAGCTGTTTCAATAAGAAAACCTGCCAGAAAGACATACCTTCCTATTTTAACTTCGACTGGATTCGTTTCATTTCGTTCTTCGCCTATAAAGGTTGTTAAGGCGGTTACGGGCTGATTTTGGCCAGAGAAATACACTTTTATTGTCAGCATCCCGCCAATTTCCGTGAATCCTGCCATACCGTTGGTTCCTGTGAGTTTTGAGCTGAGCATTACACTATTTCTTTCTAAAGTCACATTCGCGTTTGGGATAGGTTGTCCAAAATAGTCAACTACTTTAATAGAAATTGGTAAGTTGTAGCAACTGCATTTCAGTGTTAAGTTTTGATGGTCGAACAAGTTGACTTCTGTTTCGTTTAAAAGTAACCCATCATGATAAACCTTTACAGAATATATTCCAAAAATGCAGTTTAAGAGTGCTTGTCCATTCTGGTTTGTGGAACCACTGTATTGCAGTCCGCCCATTACCTCTTGAGCTTCAATAATAGCATCTGCAATAGGTTGGCTTTTTGCATCAACAACATTAACACGTAAGCTTTTAGCAGGGCAAGGTATCGCTATTTTGTTCCATGCTTGCGGCTGCAGATTTGAGAATGTATTATTGTTTTTATTGAAGTTTTCTCCGTAACGAGAGGCATTTACCTTGTAGACTGCGTTTAAGAGCATAGAATGCATCTGCAATGTTCCGGTAATATTAGTTTGGTAGAGTTTCGCTGGTTCAGTCTTATTCTCTCCTCCATTTAAGTCTGTTACGTAGTTGTAGGCCAAGCTTATGGAAACAAAGGGAATTTGAACGTTAATGTTCTGTGCATCCACTACTATTATCTCTAGATTCGTAAGCTGACATTGAAAATCCAACTTCGCACTTTCTGTGATGTTAAAAGTGAAAGTGCCAACTCTAACTTCTTTGAAATATGCAGTACAATTATAGTCACCTCTTTCCAGCAGAATACTTGCCACTCCATTTTCATCACTCTCAGCGTCATAGGTCTTGTTCACCGCCTTATCATATACTTTTACAAGAACATCTGGCACAACTTCATTAGCAAGATTGCGTGGAAACATTTCAATTTTAAAGCCTGGAATTGTGAATTTTTGTGTGTCAGTTGCATTTTGTTTAGACGCTGGAACTGGTGTAATGCTTAAAACATAATTTCCAATAAACGTGGTGTTTGGAACAGTCCAATTTGCATTAACAATGCCGTCTATAACAGTGCAGTTAAAAGCGGCTATGGTTTGATTTCCAAATTTTATTGTAATGGTGACGTTTTTATTGTTGTATGTTAAATAGTCGACTGCCTTAATTTTCACAAGGTCGCCTCTATGGTACTCGCTGCGATCCGTTAACCCTATAAAGAATGTGCCCACCACATTTTCATTGAAAATTATCTTGTATTCTCCCGTGAAGTTAGTATTTGCGCCATTTGCAAAATCCGTTGGGTAAATGACGCTACCGGAAAAGTCTCCAATGTCATTTGTGGTAATGTTGATATTCGGTGCTTCATATATGACAGCGGTGGGTGTTTGAACCTTAATTTTGGGGTAATTATAGTTTGCTTTGCCTCCAGTTATATTTACCGAAATTGCTACATTTTCTCCTTGTTGAATTTGAAGGGGCGGTTGGGGTAGAAGCGGTTTGAAAGAATATGATGTTAACACCGTAAATGTTGTTGTGCTACTTTCACCAGTTTTAACATCAATTATGGTTACATTATATGAGCCTTGTGGCTTATGAGGAACGGAAAACGAAGCATTTACCTTGTTCCCAACAGCATTTCCGCTTGGAAGTTCAATTTGATCAAACTTTAGCCTGTATTGCCCGTTTTCTGTGGTTAAGTTGGCGATTATTTGAACTGTTGTTCCTACATATCCTGATGAAGGAGTTAGCGAGATTATCTGGGTTTCCGCCTTTACATTGGATAAGGATAAGAATGTCATCGTAGCAGATACTAATATGAGAAGTGTAAGCGTTAAAGGCTTAATTTTTCGGGTGAACAGCTGCAACATTTTCCGCCTCGTTCTGTTTGTATTGTAGAAACTTCTAATGCTTGAGCATTTTAAACTTTACCTTTCTCTGCCAAGTCAATGAGCACTTCTACATTTGTGCATAGCAATTTATTTTAGTCAACTGCGCAAAGTATTGCCTAAACATGGAGCGAAAAACAATGATTGATGAGATTTTAAATATGGTTAAAGCACATGAGCAATGGCGTGGGAAAGAATGCTTGAACCTTATTCCTTCTGAAAATGTGATGAGCTCTGCGGTGCGCAGTCTCCTCTCATCCGATCTTGGGCATCGGTACACTGCAAGAGACCGTTTCTACATGGGCACAAGGTTTATAGATGAAATTGAGCATTACGGGGAAGAGTTGGCAAAAGATGTTTTTGGAGCTGAAACTGCTGATTTGCGTCCACTTTCTGGGCATATTGCCAACCTAACTTTCTTAGCTAGTTTCACAAAACCTGGTGACATTCTTATGTGTGTCTCTGAGAAAAACGGCGGTTATCCGGGGTTAGGAGAACCAGGTTTAGCCGGGCTTTTAGGTTTAAAAGTAGTGCATTTTCCCTTCTTAAAGGAAAAAATGAATATTGACATCGAAATAGCTGAGGAAGTCATTAGGCGCGTAAAGCCTAAAGTTGTCATTTTTGGGGCAAGCTACATCCTTTTTCCTCAACCAGTAAGAGAGTTAGCTGAAATTGCCAGCGAAAACGGCGCATGCGTAGGATTTGACGGTTCGCATGTTCTGGGGCTTATCGCTGGAAAACATTTTCAAGACCCTTTAAAGGAAGGTGCACATGCTTTATTTGGTTCTACGCATAAATCCTTCTTTGGTCCGCAAGGAGGCATAATTTTGGCGGATAGAGAGCATGGAAAGGTGCTAAAGGAGAAAATATTTCCAAGATTTGTAGATAACGCCCACTGGAACCGCATAGCCGCCCTAACCTTAGCATTAGCTGAAATGAAAACTTTTGGCGAAGCTTACGCAGAGCAAGTGATTCGCAACTCTAAGGCTTTGGCTAAAGCCCTGTATAATTATGGTTTTCCTGTTGTATGTCCAAATTTGGGTTTTACCCAATCTCACCAAGTCCTTTTGGATTTCGGGGATTATGAGCAAGGCAGAAGAATAGCTGAAAAACTTCAGCGTGCAAACATAATCGTTGATCGTGTCATAAGGATTGGAACGTGCGAAGCTACAAGATGTGGAATGAAAGAGGCAGAGATGTTAAAGATCGCAGAGTTAATGAAAAGAATAATTTTGGATGGAGAAAATCCCGAAGTTGTCAAGAAAGAGGTTACCAGATTTTGCTCGGATTTTCATAAGATAGGATACTGCTTCGAAGAGTAAAGGCATTTTTATAATGGCCCCTTCTCTATTTTACTGAAAAAGTTTCGGAGAGCAGTCGTTCAAGTGATGCCAAATGAGTCTTGTTCCATCCCCGTTAATTGAGGCCTTAAAGAAGCATAGATACCACATTGTTGGTGGGCACTCTGCAGTTAAAAGATGTAGATGGCTCTATGAAACCCTAATCCATGATAGGCCCTGTTATAAACAGAAGTTTTACGGAATAAAAACACACCAATGCATACAGATGACTCCATCCCTCTTTTATTGCACGCAGCAATGCCTTTTCTGCTGGAGAGCCCAAAGCGGTGACCTTCGCATAACTTGGGAAGAGACAAAGCTGCCAAAATGGGAGTCACCTGAAGAAATAGTTGAAGGAAGCATAAAGGCGCAGCTTGAGATTTTAAGCGGGTATAAGGGAAACCCTAAAGCTAATCCCCAAAAGTTCAAAGAAGCCTTAAGGCCTAAACACGCTGCCATAAGTTTGACTGGTGAACCCACGCTTTATGAGCCCATAGGCGATCTTATACAAGCCTTTCACAAGAGAGGTTTTACCACGTTTCTTGTTTCCAACGGTACTGTTCCCTTTGCACTTGCAAGATTAAGCCACGAACCCACACAACTCTATATTTCTGTTTGTGCCCCCAACAAAGAAACCTACCAAAAGGTTTGCCGTCCCATAATCCAAAACGCATGGGAGAAACTTAACGAAACTTTAGAACTCTTGCCCAGTTTCGGTTGCCCCACAGTGATTCGCATAACCGCTGTACACGGCCTCAACATGAAAGATGTTAAAGACTATGCGAAACTTATAGAAAAGGCTGAGCCAACATATGTTGAACCTAAAGCCTACATGCATGTGGGTTTTTCAAGGCTGCGCTTAGGCTATGAAAGTATGCCTAGCCACAGAGAAATACGCGATTTTGCGTTGCAGCTAGCAAGGGAAACGGGTTATAATATTGTTGACGAGTCGAAGGAAAGTCGAGTTGTTTTGTTGAGTCGCATTGAAAAACCTATAAAGTTTTCAAGCGAATAAAATCTGTCTTCTGTTAGGAGACTCAAGGGCAAAGGTTTAAATAGTATAGTTTTTATTTTCTGCAACTAAAAGTTACATTGAGGGCATAAGCATGGTTAGTGAAGGAAGAGGAAGATTGTTCAGAAGGAAAGATGGCAAATTCCTGATATATGTGCCGAAGGACCTAGCCGAAGACAGCATGTTTCCATTTAAAGTTACAGAGTCCATGTTCGTCAAAATAAGCTTCAAGCTTGGAGACGATAAACTCCTTGTAGAGCGGTGGCCTCAGCAACAGGAAAAACAGTAAATTAGCCGAGAACTCATTGAGTTTTTGCCATCTCTTTCCCCACTCTTTTTGGTAATAATAAAATATTAGCTAAGCTATTTTTAGAAACGGCGAGTGATCAGGTGTATGTCATCTCTAAAAGCTGTTTTGAAAACCATCAGGAAAGAACTTAAAGGTAAAGAAAAGGTGCGGGAAAAGGCTCAGGCTGACATGCGGAAAGCCACTAGTATTTCTAAACAAGCGATACTTTTCATTCATCAAAAAAGAATGCAAGAGGCAGGAAAACTTCTTGAAAAAGCTGAGGAAATTATCTTAAGGCTTACTGAAATTGCAAAAGAGTATCCAGAAATTATTCATGGAGGCTTATTCAACATAGCGCTTCAAGAGTACTCTGAAGCCCGCATATTTCTAAAACTAACAGAAGAGTCGCGTTTTGTAACGCCTAAGGAAATTAATGTGCCGTCTATAGATTACGTGTTGGGGTTGGCTGACGTTATTGGAGAGTTTAGACGTTTTGCGCTGGACGCTTTACGTGAAGGCGATGTTGGAAAGAGCGAAAAATGCTTACAGATAATGGATGAGATTTATACGGAACTTATGGCTATGGATGATGCTTACATGCTTGTTCTTGGGCTTAGAAGAAAATGTGATGTTGCAAGGAAAATAATTGAAACCACCCGTGGAGACTTGACCCATGAGGTGCGGAGACAAACGCTTGAAAAATATTTGAAACGTTTTGAGAGGCTGCAAAAACAGCAAAATCCCAAAAAGGTAGTTAAATGAGTGTTGCCGAATTAGGGAAACGCTTTTCAATTGAAAAGGCGCATAAGGCACAGTTGCGGTTGTCCAAACAAATTACTTTTAAGGATATTTTACCTAGAGAAATTCGTTACGTTGCCGGTGTCGATGTTGCCTATGCGGGTGACTTGGCTATTGGAGCTGTTGCTGTCTTGGAGTATGCCACCTTAAATCTCGTTGAGTCTCAAACAGCCATATGCAAAACATCTTTTCCATACATTCCAACGCTTCTTTCATTCAGAGAAGTGCCACCATCAATTTTATGCGTTAAGAGGCTAAAGACACAGCCAGATGTGTTTCTCATAGACGGCCATGGTTTTGCCCATCCATACCGCTGTGGCTTTGCTAGTCATTTGGGAATAGTTTTGGGTAAGCCGACCATTGGAGTTGCAAAAAGCAAGCTTGTAGGCGACTTTGAAGAGTTTAAGGATAAAGATTTTGTCTACTTAAGGCATAATGGCGAAGTGATAGGTGCAGTGTTGAAAACTGTGAAGGATCGCAAACCTGTGTATGTAAGTGTCGGTCACATGGTTTCGCTTGGAACCGCCGTCAAAATTGTTAGGCACTGCATATGCTACGGCAACATCCCTGAACCAGTAAGAAAAGCCCACCAAATAGCAACGGAGAAGATATGGAAAATTAGCAATTAATTTTAGGTTTGTTGTGAAGACATAAATAAAAAGCATTAGAAGCAGATAATTATTACATGGATACGGATGTGTGGTGAGATTGCTTAATCCAAAACTTAAGGCTTTAACCTCTAAGATTCGCGATGAAAAGCTTCGAGCAAAAGTTGTTGAACTGTTGGAGAACCCCGTTTTCGAGGTTGAAGGTAAAGCCTATTCGGGTTTACCTCTTGATGTTTCGCCGGCTGGTTTATCGCATCACCACTGTTATCCAGGCGGTTTTATTGAGCACATTGTTTCAACAACTAATTTGGCGTTGGCTTTGTGCAATTCTGTGGAAAAGATTTATCATGGGAAGGTGAACCGTGACCTTGTTATAGCTGGCGTTCTGCTCCATGATATTTTCAAGCCAGTTACATACTCGGTGAACGAGAATGGAAGTTATAGTCCAACAAGCCTAGCTGATTACATGGATCATTTATCACTTGTTATCTCGGAACTTGTTCGAAGAGGCTTTCCATTAGAGCTGATCCACGTGGTTTCCGCCCATCATGGAGATTACGGTCCCATAAGACCACATACAGTTGAGGCTTTAATTTGCCATTTGGCCGATCTTTTAGATTCACGACTAAACGGTGAAGTTCTGAATGCTGCGGCGTATCTCACTAGAAAGGCTGTTGGCGAAGAACTGCAAAGATTAAATTCGAAGGAAGCCTTCGAAATAATCAATTCGAAGATTGCCGAAGGCTTGGAAGGCGTGGCAAAAACTGTTGAGAAAATAAAACAAAAAAGAAAAGCACGCAAAACTTAAAAGAACTTGTGCACATGAAATGTGACCGTGGTGTTTAAAATGGAGATAACTTTTGAAGAGTTCCAAAAACTAGACATGCGCATTGGAAAAATTTTGGAAGCAAACCAGATTCCAGGATCGCGGAATCTAATAAGAATGATTGTAGATTTCGGATCAGAGAAAAGGCAGGCTGTAGCAGGGCTTCTGCAGTGGTATAAACCAGAAGACCTTGTGGGCAAGAAATACGCTTTCATCTTGAACCTCCAGAGAAGAAAGTTTATGGGAGTGGAATCTCAGTGCATGATTTTGGCTGCTGAGGATGGCAAAGGAAACGTTGTAGCCTTGCAGCCTGAAAAAGACATAATCGAAGGAAGCAAAATTCACTAGACACGTGTTTAGCCCAATAACGCTTTTATCCCCCCAGCCTTCTCTTCACTTTCCGCCAAGTAGTCAACCATTTCTGGACTTAAATCCAGCCATTTTGCAAGTCCAGCAGCCATTTCAAAATTGTTTTTGAAAATTATCCGCAGGTATGGAAGTATCTCTTTTGAGGCCCTGTTCGCTGAAATATGGCATCTGCGTTTAATTTTACGTCCGATTTCCAACTGCATGGCCCTTTCCGCTTTTGACCTTGAAAGCATTTGTATGCGTCCTGGAAAGCGAAACGGCGTCCACCCAGAAGTTTGAGTATTAACTCTAGCCATAGCTACGCCTGCTGTCATGAAGTCAATTACATACCGCACTAGACTCCAATCCTGAGTGCTTCGTATTCTTCCTCTGTAAACATCCGCTAGGGAAAGCGCGTCCATGGCTCTCGCTAAATCATGAGGATCTGTTAAGTGTGCAGGAACATTTTCATATACCCACTCAAAAAGCATGTCGATATCCACGTCCGCCATGTCCACGGCGCGTTTAGCACCTTCGCAAGTCTTGCCGTAGATTATCATTCGCAGAACTGTGAATATCGCTTCTTGTCTATCTCTATAACCCAGCCACGACACGTCTTCATATGTTAGTTTTCTCTTTCCTTGCGCCAGAGCTTGAAGATCGTTTATCGCTGAACGAACGTCGCCTTCTGAACGGTTAGCAATAAACTTTAAGGCGTTTTCTTCTGCTTGGATGCCTTCCCTTAGGCATATAGTCTTTAGGCGACTCAGAACCTCGCTTGTGGTAGGCTTTTTGAACTCTATTAGTAGGCAATAGTTTCGTAGGTTTGAGAATCTGGGGTCGTAGGCATTATTGGCTATTAAGACTATGGGGCATTGTGCAGTTTTTATTATGTCTGTGATTGCTTTGACTCCGCCTTTGTCAGCCGTACCTGTCAACCCGTCTAATTCATCTAGAAGAATTATGCGTTTTGTGCCAAACAATGATCCATATTGTGAGGCGAGTCCAGCAAAGCGGTTTATTGCTTCCTCTGTTCTATAATCGCTGGCGTTTTTCTCCACAAGCTCAATTTTTAAGTCGTTTGCCAACGCTTCAACAGTGACGGTTTTCCCGATTCCTGGAGGCCCATAGAGGAAGGCTGCCCTCCTTTTTGGGTTTCCTTTATCCCAAGATTTTATCCAATCAGCTAATTTTTGTATTGCTTCTCTGTTTCCAACAACTTCTTTTAGGGTCTTTGGCTTGTGTTTGAAGGTCCAAGCAGAATACACGTTTTACACCTTTTTGCTTATTTCATTTCGTAGGCTGCTTCAACTAGCCTAGCTAGTAGCGCGCTCAACTGGACTTCCTCGTCTGCCCCCTCTACAAGCCTATAATCTATTTCACCCACTATGTCGGCAAGTTTTATTTTCCATGGCTCTGGAATTTCCGTTCTGAAAATTTCAGTGTGGATTTGACGGATTATGTCGCTCCCAGCCACTCCATATTTTTGGATCATGTCGCGGAGCTGTTTTCTTGCTTCTAAGAAGTTGCCTTTCATGGCTGTTTCAATAAGCTTTCTAACGTCTGCGGGGTTGGCTCTTCCAGCAATGGAGTAAACAACCTTTGAGTCTATTGGTTTACCCAGCGAGGCAGCAGCCTGCAAAGTGTTTATTGCTCTTCTTAGGTCACCGCCACAAACTTCGAAAATGGCGTCTAACCCCTCATGTAAGAGTTTTACGCCTTCGTTTTCCGCTATAAATTTTAAGTATTTATCGTGTTCTTCTCTTGGCAGGAATGTGAAGCGAAAGGGAGCGCAGCGAGATTGTATTGGCTCTATTATTTTGCCACTGTAATTTGCACATAGAATGAACCGGCATGTTTCAGTATAACGCTCCATCGTCCGCCTTAAGGCTTGTTGGGCGTCCGAGGTCATGTTGTCCGCTTCATCCAAAATCATTATTTTGAAGGGAACTTCGCCTATAGACTTAACCCTTGCAAAGGTTTTTACAGTTTCACGTACAACGTCTATTCCTCTTTCGTCGCTTGCATTCAACTCCATAATATGCTCTCTGTAACCATCACCGTAAAGATCCCGTGCTAAACATAAGGCCGCTGTCGTTTTCCCTGTTCCAGGTGGTCCCGCAAAAATACAGTGAGGCACATTTCTTGACTTAACAAAACTCTTAAGCCTCTCAACTATCTCTCTCTGGTTCACCATCTCATCCAATGTTTTCGGCCTATACTTTTCAGCCCACATCTCAAAACTCAAACAGGGAGCCTCCTATAGCTTCATAGATGAAATTGTTAATAAAGGCTTACTTAGACATTTCTTCCTATTGCTATTGTTTCGGGACGGTTTGCTGTTCTCAACGGAAATGCCAGTTTAATTGCCTAAAGAAAAGTTTAAATGTATAAATCATCCGCATTATGCGGAAAAATGTCATATGCTAAGGGTGAGGGAAAATGACTGAAAGAGTTTTCAAGAACAGCGCTTATCTAAACGGGAAATCAACCACCGCGACAACAACACGCGTCAAAGACACCAGCCCCACAAGTGGAATGTGCCCCATATGCATCCGCGACTGTCCAGTAATCTGCGAAATCAGCCTATCAGCTTTCAGGGGAAGAGAAGCTCTATACCCTGAACCCGTGCAATTCGGCTACAGCACCGCCGGAGCCCTAAAAGACTTTGGGCTAGACTGGTCACACTTCAACATACAGGCTGGACTATTCGAAGCCCTTGGAATAGAGGAAAACTCGGACCTTGCCTTATTCCCAAACGTGAACATCGAAACCAAAGTGGGAGGCATACCTCTAAAAATTCCCATTTTAGCCGGGGCTTTCGGTTCAACAGATGTTGCAAAGTTAAATTGGGAGGGCTTAGCCATAGGCAGCGCCCTATCCGGTGCAATGATAATTGTGGGAGAAAACGTGTGCGGCATGGACCCCGAAGCGCAAATCACACAGGGCAAAGTAACCTATTCAAAGGAATTAAAACGAAGAGTTGACGCCTTCCGGAAGTTCTGGGACGGGAAATACGGTGAAATAGCCGTCCAAACAAACGTTGAAGATCAAAGATTAGGCGTTGATGTTTATGCCATCTCAAAGCTTGAAGTGAATGTTATAGAAAGAAAATGGGGGCAGGGCGCGAAAGCTATAGGAGGCGAAGTCCGCATAAAAGACATGGACAAAGCTATAATGCTGAAGAAAAGAGGCTACCTAGTGATCCCAGACCCAGAAGATCCAGCAGTTCAGCAAGCATTCAAAGAAGGAGTTTTCAAAACTTTTGAAAGGCATAGCCGAGTAGGCATACCAAAAGGGAAAGAATTCGTAGAAGACATAGAATGGCTAAGAGAACAAGGCGCTAAACATGTAACTCTCAAAACAGGTGCCTACAGACCATCCGCTGTGGCCTATACGCTGAAAATTGCCTCAGAAGCAAAAATCGACGCTGTATACTTTGACGGGGCAGGCGGCGGAACAGGCATGAGTCCTGTTCCAATGATGGATGAAATGGGCATTCCGACAGTCTATTTAGAAGCCATAGTTCTCAAATGTGCTCAAATACTGAAGAATAAAGGAAGTTACGTGCCAGACTTGATTATGGCCGGCGGGTTCATAAACGAAACCCAAATTTTAAAAGCCATAGCCTTGAGCAATTTCGGAGACGGCCCATTTGTAAAGGCAGTGTTAATGGCGCGAGCACCACTAACAGCAGTAATGAAGGCAAACTACTTCAAACATTTGGCCGAAGAAGGAAAATTACCAAAAATTTTTGCAGATAAATATGGCGGCACTCCTGACAAGTTTTTCATTGCAGTGCCTGAGCTGAAAGAAAAACATGGCGAACGCTTCAAGGAAATACCATGGGAAGCAGTGGCTCTCTACACGTACCTGACAGACCGCATAGGCGTGGGACTAAAACAACTCTTGGCTGGTGCAAGAAGATGGAAACTTGAGCTCATAAACCGAAATGATTTGATGAGTTTATCAGAATTAGCTGCCAAAGTTACTGGTATACGCATGCCCCATGAGGCAGAAAAAGACGCTGTTGAAAGGATTTTAGGTTAAAAATATTTTTCCCTTCTTTCTTTTTACGTTTGCTCAAACTTTTAAATACGGCAGAGAATACCGCGTTCCATGATGCGTTGCATTAAAACTTACAAGTCTGGAGGTCGAACGGAACTACTTCGCTGGGCGCTATGGTATTGTAAGAAGGCTGCAAAACTTTCGAGTTCAAAAATTAAAAATGCACCAGTTACAGTTCAAGGATTCGGAAGTTTTGGCTGGAATAACCGTGAAAATTCTAAACATTTCCGTCACATTTTTTAGACTACACTTTTTATATGCCTACCAAGTGATAAACCCGGCTTGAAGAGGGGAGCATGTTTGCAGCTTAACATTTCCAGCAAGATTAAAGCCCTAGACTTTATGTTTCAAAATTCACCTGTAAAAGTTGTAGCCAACCGAAACTGTCCAGAGATTAAGCTTGCAGGATTAACCATTGGGCCTTTTGAAGAGGGAAATGAGTATGAAGTGTATTATTGGGTTGCTTGTAAACTTGAAAAGTTTGGGGTTGTTCGTTTCCGAAGCGAAGAACTTTTAGATGCTACTAAGCTTTATAAAATTCAGTGGAAGGAACGTGTTCAAACTGCTGGGCAACTATCTGAACTTCCAAAGGATTTCTATCCAAAACTTCGCAGATATCTCACAGAGTTAAAGGATGAGATGGCTAAGAGCCCCGAAAAAATGCGGGAATATGAAAAAGCAAAGTATTTGGCGTTGGACATTCTGAATTTGAGGTTGAAGAAAATTGTTTCAATTGCCTCTGCCCCAGCCCAAACAGAACAAGTTCTGAAAAACTTAACAGATGAGGAAAGATTTCTATATGAAAAGATTTACAAACTTATCAACAAGTGGAAAACTCAGCTATTAAAACATGAGGGCGAAGGAGAATGGCAGAATTAGAAGTTATAGACCCCCAAGAACGTTTCCTAGAACTTTTTAAAACTGAGAAGTACCGCCAAAGAATTTCGCAGCTAGCCGTTACAGGAAAGACTTCTCTGGTAGTTGAATTTGAGGACATTCTCACTTTCGATCATAGACTTGCCGATGAACTTTTAGACAAGCCAGAGGAATATCTAAGGCATGCGGATAACGCGGCGCAAAACCAGCTGGGGATAGAAGCTCCTGAATACGCGGAGAAACAGAAAGTAACTGTCAGAGTTGTGAGGTTGTTAGAGGCAACCCCGCTGCGGAAACTCGGCGCAGCCCACATCGGAAAACTAGTCATGGTTGAGGGCATCGTTGTACGCTCAACTCCAGTACGCCCAATGGTGATGAGGGCGGCTTTCAAATGCAGAGGATGCGGGAACATAACCTATGTGGACCAAGCAGGCCCATTTCTCAAAGCACCCTTTGCATGTACAGATCCTTCTTGTAGAAGAAAAGGACCCTTCGACTTTATACAAGAAGAATCAGCATTCATAGACTCGCAAGACCTTCGCTTACAAGAAAGACCCGAAGACCTTCCGCCCGGGCAACTCCCTCGAACATTGCATATCAAGCTTGTGGGAAGCGAGATAGTTGATGTTGCAAGGCCAGGAGATCACGTTTCAATTGTTGGAATAGTGCGCGCATCAGCCCCAACCATGCCAAGGGTTGGAAAGCTTCGCACGTTTATTTTGCATTTAGATACCAACTCCATCGAGGTTTTGGGGAAAGAGCCTGAAACAACGCTTCCATCCCCTGAAGAAGAGAAGCAAATTCTAGAACTCGCGAAGGACCCGTGGATACACCGAAAAATAATAGGTTCAATTGCACCTTCAATCTATGGATACGAACATATTAAAGAGGCTATAATGTACCTTCTTTTCGGCGGGGTTCCCAAAACTCTCCCAGATATTACAATAAGAGGAGAGCTGAACGTCCTCCTTATAGGCGATCCTGGAACAGCAAAATCTCAACTGCTCCAGTATGTGGCAAGAGTGGCTCCTAGGGGGCTTTACACTTCTGGAAGAGGAACAACTGCAGCTGGTCTAACTGCTGCTGTTATACGCGAGAAGGGCGGTGGAATGAGCCTTGAAGCTGGAGCTCTTGTGCTTGCAGACAAAGGAATAGCGTGTATCGATGAAATGGACAAAATGCGCCCAGAAGACCGTGTTGCAATCCACGAAGCCATGGAGCAACACACCGTTTCTGTGGCGAAAGGCGGTATTGTTGCGACGCTTAATGCACGGACAGCCATCCTTGCAGCTGCAAACCCGTCTCTTGGAAGATACGAGCCGCACCGTACTGTAGCTGAAAATATCTCGCTGCCAGTGACCATCCTTTCTAGGTTTGACTTGATTTTCGTCTTAAGAGACGTCCCAAGCAAGGAAGTAGATGGCAAAATGTCAGAGCACATTCTTGAGATACATAGAAAGGGCTTAAGCCCCATAGAACCACCCATACCAATAGAACTTCTACGAAAATATGTAAGCTATGCTAAGGCCATAAAGCCGGTTCTAACCAGTGAGGCACTGCAGCGTTTGAAAGATTTCTATTTGGCTATGCGTTCAGTTAGCGAAACAGAAGGCTCTCCAGTGGCTATAACAGCCCGTCAACTTGAATCCCTTATACGTTTAGCTGAGGCTAGGGCACGTGCAAGCCTACGAAACGAGGTTTTAGCCGAAGACGCGGAGGCAGCCATAAACATAATGAAGAGGTCTCTTGAAGAGGTTGGAATAGATTTATCCTCCTACAAATTTGACATCGACCTAATAATGACTGGAAAGCCTAAAAGTCTCAGGGACAAACTGCAAACAGTGCTTTCAGTATTAGCCGAAATGGAGAAGGAAACGGGACTGGCTGAAAAAGCGGCTCTCTTAAATAGACTTGAAGTGGAATACAAAATTTCAAGGAATGAAGCGGAACGCCTAATTGGTCAGCTGCAACGTGAAGGAACAATTTATGAACCTAGAGAAGGCTATCTAAAGAAGACGTAAGTTTTGCTTAAAGATTGTAGAAAAAGGAAAAGGCGCTGCTACGCTGCTTCCACGTTTGCTTCTTTATGATATTGAGCATTAGCAGTGAAGATCACTACGCCTACAGTTACACCGATGTCATTTGTCGATATGTGGTTTAGTCCGAATATGTAGACAACCATACGATTTCCAGAAGGCAAGATTAGAGCATTTGAGCCCAATTGTGCGTAATCATCTCCAAGAGCATCGCCACTCTCCACCCATGTGAGTTCTGTTGGCAGAGTGTCGTTGTCATCAAGTTTCCAGTAGTAAATATTTTGTGATTCGGCTGTCCGTCCTCTTACAGTTATTTTGTCGATAACAACATCACGTCCGCCAGTGTTAGTTACAATGAAAGCGGCTGAAGCATCTCCATCATTGGTGCACCACACATGTAGTTCCGTTATCTGCAAGTATTCTTCTTGTACCCGTGTAGTTGTCACGTTTATAGCGTAAAAAGTTACAACAGTTGCCAGAAGCACTGAAACTACAAGAATTATCAGAGTAGTTACTACAACACTTAAGCCCTTCTTATTCCCTAGCAGACGCATATTCTCATCTCCAAACACGCTTTTATTGAGCATTTAAAATGAAGAGGAAAAGTAAGATGCTTTGTATGTCACAAAATTAACGCAATCTAACAATTTTTATTAAAATAACGAATCAAAAGTTAGAACTTTCCCAAAATATTAGAATTAAGTTTTATCAGTATGTTTTCAATTAATTAAGGAAATGTTTAAAGCGTTTTCAGAATATTAAGTGGCAAATGTGTGGGTGCAATGGAAAAAGTAATGGTTGCCGTCGGCACTAGACCTGAAATCGTTAAAATGGCACCGCTGATAAGGGCGCTGCAGAAGAACAAAATCCCATCAGTATTTGTTCATTGCGGCCAACACTACGATTATAACATGTCCCAGCAGTTTATTGAAGAACTTGAACTTCCCCAACCCGATTATTGTTACAAGGTCAAAGCATCTTCACAAGGAGAACAAACTGCGCGTATCATCACTCATATGGAGCGTTTGTTGAAGAAGACCTTGCTGAAGCTTGTTCTGGTTGAGGGAGACACTAACGGGGTCTTGGCGACAGCTTTGGCAGCGGTTAAGCTTGGAATACCCGTAGGACACGTGGAAGCGGGATTAAGAAGTTTTGATTTACGTATGCCGGAAGAGCACAATAGGCGGTTGACAGATCACATATCCACTTACCTATTTGCGCCTACAAAAATAGCTGAAAGCAACTTGAAGAGAGAATCCGTATGGGGTAAAATCTACGTTACAGGAAACACTGTTATAGATGCCGTGGCTCAACATCTTCTGATAGCTGAAAAGAAATCCAAAATACTTGAAAAAATCGCCTTTAAAGAATTTGCCCTTGCAACTGCACACAGGGCAGAAAATGTGGACAATCCCGGGGTTCTCAAAAATTTTGTAGAAGCCTTAGCAGAAGCTTCAATACCCGTTGTTTATCCCATGCACCCCCGCACAAAAAAGAGACTGAAACAAAATAGGCTATATGCTAAAATCAAAAAATCAAAGAACATGCAAATCCTGCCGCCAGTGGGCTATCTGGATTTTTTAGTGCTCATGAAAAAATGCAAAATAATACTAACAGACTCGGGCGGCATACAAGAAGAAGCAACAGCACCTCAGATAAGGAAATTTGTTTTAGTTTTGCGTTTATCAACTGAAAGACCAGAGGCTGTTGAAGCCGGGTTCGCAAAAGTTGTTGGCATCGAAAAACAAGGCATATTGAAAGCTATTGAAGAAGCGTTAGAAAATCCGAAAGAGTTGCCTACAAGTTCTCCATACGGGATGGGCGATGCAGCTGAAAAAATTGTCAACATAATTAAAGATGAAGCCCTTTAACGCTTACAATAATTAGGAAATGTAGGTGATCTTCTTATCTTCTCCTCTCCGTATTTCCTCTGCTTGTGAAGCTCTCTTCTCCTCAATCTTCTGTAAACGGTCAACCATGCTCTCCGCCTTAGCAATTTCCCCATCCAAACCTGACAAATCAACATCAATGTTCAAAATCTTCAGCAGCACTTCTAAAACGCTTTTAGCAGCCTTAGGATCAGGCAAATAACCCCGTGTTTCGCCAAGTAAGCAGAGGGCTTCAATTTTCCGAAAAGGTGCCAAACCAAGAATCAATCCAGCAGTGCCGACGATGGGGCTTCCCATATGGCTTATTACAGCATTAGCCTTTAACGCGTGGTCCCGAAGGTTTTGGCTTGTGGCTGCAGCTATAACTTTAGGCTTATCTTTTGTTTCCATTCTGTAGCCGCCTATCGTTATAATCAGCTTCACATTATATTGCTCGGCTAAATCTAATATGCGGTTAGAAATTTCATACTGCCCCTCAATAGTTTGCGCTTGGCTGTCCCCTGTAAAAAGAATTAGGTCATTTTCTCCTTTTTCATTCTTCCAAAAATAAAAAGTGCCTCGTAAAAGTCTAACGTTTCCTTTCTTGTTTACAAGTACAAAGTATGGAAAGTGAGGTGAATAGAGATAGGCAAACTTTTGACCTTTTAACTGTTTTACTAAATAGCGTATAGCGATTTTTCCAACAAGTCCAAGCCCTGGCAACCCCTCAACCATAATAGGGTTCTTTAACTCAACTTTTGTAAGTTCTTTGATGAAAGTTTCTTTCATTGTTATGTCTCCCTTTTTAAAGCCATTCTATACTTTAAGTACTTGTCGTCTGGCGAAAACTTTGGGGGGTGAGGTATATGGATGTTTCCACCGCAATATGGGCACTTGTCTTTTTTCAATGTGTATCTTCCGCATTTTATACATTTTCTTAAAAGCCAAGCCACTTACTTCTCCCTTCTAAAGACTCCTTGCCCGCCAGCCTTAATAACGTTTGACACAACGGTTTCTGCAACCTTTTGTAAGATTGCCTCCGCATGCTTATAGTTATCGGCTAAAACCTCAATGCCGTATTTTGGCGCTGCCACGACGTAAAATCGAATTTTTGAATCTCTTGTTTTTTCAGATTTTTTGGCGTTTAAGAAAGCTTCTTTTATGATTTTCACTCCATCAGGTTTTAGGCAGCGAAGTTCCACCACGCCCTTGATTTTAACCGTTGGCAAGCGGATTCTCTCTTTTGCGACTTCAGCGAAAACTTTGGCAAGCTCTTCAGGCACACCTATTTTGGTCAAAACCTCTACGCTGTCCTTTGCAACTTTTTCAAAGCCTTCATACAATCCGTATTCTTTTTCAATAAGTGCTCCAGCCTTTTCGTAAACTTCTTCAACAGATAAACCAACCTTTTCGGCAACACTTCGAAGAAGCGCTTCAGCTTTTCTTTCCCTCTTCCAAGAGAGCATCTTCTCTATTTTTTCCCTTTTAGTAACTCTTCTCAAAGATAGGTCTATATGCCCCTTTTCAACGTCAACACGTAAAACCTTCAAAACAACCTTTTGCCCTTCACGAACGAAATCTCGGATATTTCTAATCCAAGAAGAAGATACTTCAGAAATATGCAGAAGACCCCTTTTATCATACTCGTCAAGCCTCACATAAGCACCGTAATCGGTAACAGTCTCAACAGTGCCTATAATCAAGTCGCCAGCTTCAGGCCACTCCGGTCTTTTTAAAGCTATATCTTCTCACCTCTCACTCGAAGGCCGCGACTATTTCGCCTTTAATTAGCGCCTTCCCGCCAGAGGGTTCTGCAAGTTCTGCTCCGCAAACGTTACAATTAACTTTGTTCACTGCATGGCTAAAAACTATCTGCTCATTACCACATTTTAAACACTTTATCCTTAAAAAGCTGCTTCTTGGCCTTGGAATAAGTTTCTCCCACTCCGCCATAAACAGACCTCCACACATTTTAAGCAATAACAAGTTTCCTTAACCGAATGCCCTCTTTATGCCTAGTGTAACCACAAACCTTGCACTTCAACTTCAAAGTTTGCTTCTTAGTAGTCTTGGCAAACTTCCGTTGGAGGGGATACTTCTGTCCACCGTAACCCTTCTTCTCCTGCTCATGGTGGCGTTCTCCCTTAGCCAAGGCTCTCCGCTTTCCAGCCTTATAAAGGGAAACTGTATGAACTTGATGTGTTTTACATCTAGGGCAGTACGTCCTAATCTCCTTTGGAACATTCATTTGCGTCACGACCAGCTTTGCATAAAAGAAAACATGCTTACTCTTATACTTTTTTCATGCCGCTTAGGCCTCAATTTTTTCAGCTAATCCCTGTTTAATCAAAATCTTAGTATTCTCAATGGGTAAAGATGCAACATCTTCACGTTTAAAAGGCCCATAAGCCTTCATGTCCGCACCGATTATTGCTGGAACATCTTCTAAAAAGCGAACCATAACTCTTCTAGGCATTCTTTCAGCGCCTACATCAGCCAAGTGTCCTCGCAGTACGTTGCTGGCAAAATTTTGAAACGCTTCTGCAAATAGCGGACTGCTTAAAAATATTTTTTCCTCTTGAGGCGTTATGACATCTGACGGAACTTTTTTCCCTTCTGCCCAAATTCGAACAAATTTTTGATATCTCATATTCATTAATTCATAAACCATGCGCTTAACATTACGCACTTCTCCCCTCAAAAGGCTAGCTCTTAACGTTTTTTTATCAAGCATTCGCTCCTCCTCCCCCATCTTCTTTATGTAGTCAGCAATTTGCAAGTAAAAATCAGGGGGAAGCTTTACAAGCTTGTCACTATCACGCTCGTTTTTCCAAATTTCAAACAAATCATTGTACATCATTCAACAACCTCTGCTCTATCTCTGCAGACGAGCAGTAAAGCTGCAGCTGTCGGCAATTCAACTTTTTTATTTGTGTAAGGACCAAAGGTTTCGTCTCCCAGTCTAAATCTTGGGGCGTTTGAAACTTTTACCTCTACCATGCCTCTTTTAAAAGCTACGGCATCTCTGAAAGGATCAAAATCATTAACCGCAGAAATTTGAAACTCCACTTTCTTTAGACCTGTTTTACTGTTTAAAGTTTCAGGCAACCTAATTAGTCGATGAATGTCCGTCGTCACCACCGTGTCGATTTTTGCTGACTGCAACACGATCACATTCTCCATAATTTTTCTCCAAGTTTCGGAACCAAGCCCTCTAACACTAGGCCATTTCTCAAGCTCACGCAATCCCCTTAAAATTAAGTCTTTGTTATTTATTATGATGTTGACAGCATCCCCCTTTAAACCGAGTTTTCTTAAGTCGTCTTCTCTCGCTTTTGCTAAAAAGTTCTGAACCCCTAAGAATAGTCGTTGAGACCAACCGGAACTTAAAAATTTGATATTTCTTCCAAAATTGGTTTTCTTTTCCAAGCTTTTTACATCTGGGGCATGGAGAGATACCTCTAAACCGATACTGGAGACGTAGTCGACAATTTCCTTGCGTGCCATGGAGTCAAGTTCTTTGACAGCTTCACATTCAACGTGGATGTGATAACCTCGATGCCCTGAAAAGAAGACGTGTATCTCATCTTTGGAAAACCCGAAGTCATGCATTAACATTTCAAGAAGCTTGATCATCTCCTGCTTCGCAGAAGCCAAACAAGTCTCACATGGCCATGTTTTTACATCAAATTTTTCTTCGCCGCAAACGGGGCATTTTTTGGGGACACGGCCTTTTCCACTGAATTTACAGTTGCTGCAAGTCCACTCCTCATGTAGCTGTTCGCATGTGGTTGGAATGTGGTCTGCATCTATATCGAAAATCAGATCTGCGCCTAGCCAACCTTTTCTTTCCATATCGGCTTCTGGATTCTCATAGTAAGCACATGAGTAATAAGCATCGAGAGGAACGAACTTCCGCAAAAAAGCTGTAAGCTCATCATTTGTCTCAAACTTTTTGTGGCGAACAACCCCCTCGGAGAAAAGGACAAAGCCAAATTCACGCGAATTAATCTGCTCCGGAGCAGTTTCTAAATGGAAATCTCTATTGTAATATTCCTGAAACATTTTGTAAACAAACTTGCTTGCCACTTGAGCACCATTAATAAAAGATGTTTAATAAGGGATAAATGTTATTAAACAAACGTGGAAATTCAACTACTCTAAGAGTCGAAGCTTGTCATGCTTGTAAAAATAAAAAAAATAACTAGTATGACAATTAAGTTATTGCCTGTTCTCTCCTTTATTCCCACCATTCTAATCCTATACTTTATAGATCCCCCATCTTTCTCCTTAATGTATCCGGGCAGAGCAGCTTACATTTTCTTTTTATGGTTGTCTTTCCTCGAAATAATACTGTATTGGGAAAAAATTCAAACAAGGAAAATAACCAAATCGAAAATTGTAAGAACTTGTTTAATTTTTTCCCTTTTTCTGCTTCCAACAATTTATCTTCTTGCTTATATTGCCATTTCAAGATATTTAGGTATGGAACAGATATTTTTAATCTCGATCTATCCAAACAGCCCTATAGCCAGGCAAATGTATTTTGCGCTTTCTCTAGAGTACATTATTTTTGCGGTGCTTTTTGCCTTGGTTGTTTTGTTAGCTTATAAAATGAGAGGGATATTTGGTCTTCAAACACCAGCTTTTTTCTTATTGGCAATGGGCTTAATATTTCTTTTAGACTGGGCTTATCCTGGCGGAAATTTTACGCCTTTTCAAGCTTTGGTTAGGCCGACAGCTACCGCGGCAGCTGCAATTTTAAGCATAATGGGGTATGAGACACAGTTGTTTGAAATTGTAGACCCCACTTATGGTCCACTTTCATATATGAGGGTTTATGATCCAAATGCTGGCGCGTCAGCAGGTTTTAGCATAGCTTGGCCGTGTGCTGGTGTTGAGAGCCTTCTGCTTTACACTCTTACACTACTTGTATTTCTGCAAACTCTTCCTGCGCCGAAAAGGCAAAAAGGTCTCTATTTCGCGGTAGGTTTCGTCGTAACCTATTTCGTTAACATTTTAAGAATTGTGACGATCTTTCTAATAGCGTTGAATAAGGGTGATGTTTGGGCTTTTCATAATTATTATGGGTGGCTTTATTCTGTTTCATGGATAGTGTTTTATCCCTTGGTTATTACTGGGTGTCAGCGATTTTTGAACAGAAGAGGAAAAAGCGGCGTTGCCATGTCTTTTAGCAGTCAAAACTAATATTTTAAAAGTCTACTTCAAAGCTTGGGGTGTCTATTTTCTAGACGGAAACGTTCTAAAACTTAGTATTAAATCTTAGATTTTCTGTTGGTATTTATGAAACTGGCGGATATGATCAGAGGAAAAAGAATGAAAAATGAAAAGATAAATTGTGGAAGCGGGTTGTCTTTCACGTTTGGAGGTTTTTGCTGGCTGCTTACTATTCTGTTTTTACAAGAAATTTTATTTAAGAGGAGTAATGACACAAAAACGGTTGATAAGGATTAGCGATGCGAACTAAACAAAGTCTGATTAATTCATCTTTAGGCAAGGTGCTTGTTAAATTTGGAATTTTAACTAGAAAAGACTTTTTGTTTGGATGCTTTTGGTTTATATCCAGCTTGTTCTTCTTTTATTTAACATTTGGAAATATTAAGCCAGTTACCCTTGTTTTGTCGTTTGTTACCTTGGATTTAACCTTTTTAAGTTATTTTATCTCCTATCTGAGCATGTATATAAGCTTGGGCTGGATTTTTTATTTAGTTGCAGGGTTTGTGTTCTCTTTTAAGAAGCCGGAGAAGTTTAAGCCGTTTAACCCTCATGCGCCTGTTGTTTCGGTGCTTATTGCCGCTAGAAATGAAGAGAATGTAATAAAAAATCTTTTGGAAGATTTGAGAAAGCAAACATACCGAGACTGGGAGGCGATAGTGGTTGCCCACAATTGCACTGATAAGACGTATGAAGCCGCAAATTCTGTTAAAGATAACCGGATAAGGGTACTTGAGTTTAATGGTGGTTACGGTAAGCCTGTGGCTTTAAATTATGGAGTAAAGTATGTGAAAGGCGATATCGTAGTTGTCTTTGACGCTGATGCGAGAATTGATAGTGACTTTTTGGAGAAGCTTGTGCCGTACTTCCAAAAATATGATGCTGTTCAAACACGTATTGAGGCTTCCAACAGCAAAGTCAACATTATAACGGCCCTAACTGATCTAGAATACGCTGCTTTTACTGATTCGGTGCAGAGATCAGCAAGCGGACTCGATCTTTTTGCTTTGCTGGGCGGCACTGGTCAAGCTGTAAAATATTCTGCTCTGAAAGATGTTGGTTTTTGGGATGAGAAGATTCTCGTTGAAGATTATGATTTAAGCTTGAAACTGCTTGAGAAAAAGTATAAGATAGGGTATGCTCCTGACGTGAAAGTTTATGATGAAAAACCTTGCAAATGGTCTTCATTTTTTAAACAAAGAGCAAGATGGCTGCGCGGCGATTTACAAATTTTAAAGAAATATTTACTGAAACTTCATAAAATTCCGCATGTTTGGCATATACTTATAAGCCATCTTAGCGTTGCGCTATGTTATTATGGGTTCATCGTAACCATTCTTTACATGTTTGGCGTAAACTACTACTCTTTTTACTTTCCTTTCTGGATCTGGTTATGGCTGTTTAATGTAGTTATTATTGGACTGTGCGTTTTAAAGGAAAAAGGTTTGAAAGGACTGCTTTTCCTTCCGCTTCTGATATTGTTCACTTATCACTGGCTTGTCGCGTGCTGGTATGTTCCAAAAGTTAAAAGCTGGAAGGATAGTAAAACAGAACATTTTGGACAGTTAACATTTTAAGGACTGTTTAAAATCTCTCTCGACTTTTTACCGAAGATTTCTTTCTATAGTAAACTAGTGGGTGATTCACATTTCTACATGTTTCATCTGGATTCGTGCATACTCCGTGGGTTCTCAGCATTTCACATTTCGGTGGCCTGTACCGTGTTCTGGAGCCTCTCTCCCCTGATATGTGTTCCACTTGGTAGCGGGTCATGCGTTCGTTGAAGTCTGAGGAGCTTCTGAAGAGTTCTATTATGTTTTCTGTTGGCATTCCTATGTTTACGAGGAAAGCGGTTAGGGTGAATCTGCCTATGTGGGATATGTGACGCCCTTTGGATGCGGCTTCGTATAGAGCTTTTATACATGGGGGAAAAGCCTCAATGGTCATTGTTTTCGGAATGCCTTCTATCTCGGCTTTGCCTATCTTTTCAATGGTTAAATTTTTCATTTTTTCAGCAATTTCCATTATTTTCTGCGGAAGTTTCGGAAGTTCTTTTATGTCTAAACGCTTTTCTATATGCTTTCTAACCTCTTCGCTTAGCAGCCTTGCAACTTCATTTCTGTTTAGGTAAACGTTTCCTTCTGCTAATGGGCGGTTTACAAGTTTCCATTTCTTATCCCGTAAATGGGCGGTGTTTCTCAAATAGTCCGTGAAATGGAGCTTGAATTCATAGGGGGTTTCTGCTTCTACATTGGACGTTATTTCCCATTGAAAGTTTTTCGCTATTGCCAAAATTTTTTCTTTAGATTCAAGTTTCATGTCGGCGTAGGCTTGTTTAGCTTCTGCCAAGGCGTATCTCTTTTTTATGAACTGGTTTTCGGTGGCCGCTACCAACATTATTGCCGTTGGAAAGGATAGAATTTCTATTTCTTCGTTTTGGAGTTTTCTACTTACCAAAGCATACAAAATTGCTTCTTCAACCCTTTCTCTAGCGCGTTCTAGAATTTTCGAGTATTCAGAGCTTGTTAAGTCTTCAACTTTTAAATCTAAGGATTTTACGTATTCCACAGCATCTTTTAGGAAAGGATATTTTGCCAAGTCGTTTTTTGTAAATTTTATAGTTGCGAGTTGCATTTTTTCACTAGGCAGTTTCAATTCTTGGGGCTAGGTAGAAGGTTAGTTTTCCCTCTTTTACCTGTTGAAAGTCCAGTTTTATCGGCATGTCTGTTGAAAATTCCAGTGTTGCAATGTCGGATGTTGCGGAAGCAGCCTTAATGATTTCTGAAAGGTAGCTTAGGCTGAATGTTGCCTTTGACTGTTCTTTTACCTCTAAGTCTAATAGTGCGTCGCTTCCCTTCTTGATTTCTATTGTTGCTCCCATGAGGTCACCAGTTGCTTGGAAAACAAGTTTTTCCGTATCTGCTTCTATGCGGACATGGTCGCTTACGAGTTCTGCGTCTTCTATGGCTTGACGCAGTCCTTCAGTTGTTGTTTTAGCTTTCACGTTAAAAGTTATCTTTGGTGTTGGCATCTCCTCCTCTGAGGCTTCAAGTGTTGGCATCGTAAAGTTTCGAGTGTATTTTCCAGTTATTTTTACCTGCAAGCGTCCTGTTTTCTCGTCTAGGGCAAGCTCTACAACCTCGTCTTTACCCGCTCTTTTCAAAAGTTTCAGTAATTCGCTTATGTTTATGCACATTTTTGTTGGCTCTGTGCAGACATATTCTTCAAAAACTGTTTTCGGCCATTCAAAGTCTATCATAGCGACGCGTGAGGGATCCATTGCCCTGAGTTTTAGGCCTTCTGGCGTTATTTGGAATGTAGCTTCGTCTACGAGAATGGATATGGCTGTTGCCATGTCTCTTAGGAGTTTGGCGTCTGCAACTTTTAGTTTGAACATGCTTCTCGCTTCTCCCTTTTAGTGGGTAATGTTTTACTGTTATAAAACTTTATACACTTAAATATGACGTTGAATCAAGCGTTTTTTAAAGTAAGCGGTGTTCAGCTGTATTCTCTGAAGGTGTATCCGCATTTTGTGCAGCGTAGGAACTGGGTTGAGGATTCGTCGGCGCCTCTTGTTTGCACTTGCCAAACATAAGCTAGGTTGTTTCCACATTTTGGGCATTCAACCCTAACTGTTGGTAGAGTCCGCAGTTTCTGTTCCTCTTTGCTGATTACCGCTACGAGCTGTTGTGGATTATGTTGTATTACTTTTGCAACTTTAGGAGTTGTCTTTTCGCTTACTACTTGTTTTTTATAGCCGCATTTTGGGCAGCTCAAGGCTAGGGATTCTTTTCTCTCACCTTTACCCTTTTTTGGCACAAGACGAGTACCGCATTTTGGGCAAAATTCCATTATTTTATACTCCGCTCTTCGTTTGTTTTCCCTTATCACGGTGTCTTTTAAACTTTTTCTTATAATAATAATTAAGATTTTGGCTGTAGGATGTTAAGTCCAGATGCAATTAGATGCGCTACGCGAAGTGCTTCCGGTATGTGGCTTCTAGTGGAGGTCAATTGCACAATTTTCCTCGCGTCTTCCTCGCAGATTCCAGATATTTGCATGTAAATCTTCTCCTTTTTATTTCCAACAAGCACTTCAAAAACTTCTCCAGCATTTAGAACAGCGTTCCACCTTTCTTCACTTTTTGGAAGATTTTTTAAGGCTTCACGAATCTTATTAAAGTCTGGTTTTTCACGGGTCACAGCTATTACTGGAAGTTCTGTTTTAGCATTAAGCCTTTTAATATCCACAACATTGAATCCTGCAAAGGTTATTCCGTCAAGCATTGTAATCCTCAACTGTTCATAGTGGGGGGAATTTAGAATCATAGAAGCTATTTTATTTGTGGCTTCAATTCCGTCAACTCTAACCTTAGTGTGCATAACACCGTCAAGCCAGTATCCGCCACGGAAGACTACTCCAACGACG
>JBNASL010000004.1:0-38043 GCA_049717905.1 Candidatus Bathyarchaeales archaeon
TTTGTCCTCTGCTCTTCCCTGCACTATCATGCCGTGCACGAGCATGGCTTGCAGTATGGATAGGAGAGTTGTTTCTGCGCCTGTTGCTGTTCCTCCGGAGCTTGTGAAGGCTGCGCCCACCTTGCCCTCTAGCTTTTCATGGATTTTAACCGACTCGTCTATCAACGCCTTAAGTTTAGAGGACATTTGCCCAAAATGGGTCGGCGAACCAATTATAATACCGTCTGCACCGATTAAATCTTCAAGGCTTGTTTGGTCAACTTTTTTAACAACCACTTCAACTCCGCCCACTTGTTTTGCTCCTTCAGCAACTGCAAAAGCCATCTTTTCAGTATTCCCAGTTTTGGAGTCATAGACCACCAAAATTTTCGCCATAGTCAAACACCATCTCAACAGTGAATCTTAATAGGCTTTTGCAACTTTAAATTTTGCTAATTCACCATTTCAAATTTACGCGTGACAGTATTATTTTATGAGTTGTTTTGGGGAGGGCGGAGGTTTTTCAGGGGGGAGAAAGGAGAGAAAGTAGAAAATTAGAATGTTCCACCACCCTCCCCACAATTTCCAATAATGAAAGCGCATATGCTTTTAAACTTTTTCGTCTATTGCAAGTTAAACTTCCATGTCAGTACAGAATTATATACAAAAATAGAAAATTTAGAGAGTGCTCGCTTATCACTTAACGCTGTTTGCCCATTTCCTTTATGATTTCGTCAACGCCCATTATTTTTGCATTGTAAACATACTCTAGATACTTTAACCCTTGCTCGTGGTCTTCTTGGGTGAAGGATTCCACGCCGTCTTTCGCTATTATTATTTTGTATCCTCTGAAGAAGGCGTCTGCAGCCGTGTGCCTAACGCATATGTGCGTGTGCAAACCGCCAAGAACCACGGTTTTTACGCCTTCTCCGCCGTAGAGGCTTCTAAGCAGCGAGTCCAAACCAGTTTCATAAAAGCCGCTGTATGCCCGTTTTTCCACTACGAAGTCTTTTTCGGTAGGCTTAAGCTCTGGGATTACCTCAGCGCCCTTGGTTCCTTTTATGGCGTGCTTTCCCCATTTTTGGACAACTTCCACATCATGGGGATAGTGAGCGTCATTGCTGTAAATTACTGGGACATTGTTTTTACGTGCAGCTTCTACAAGCTTTTTCAAAGTTGGAACTATTTTTGCAGCTCTTTCAGACTTCAAATCGCCAGTAACGAAATCATTAAGCATGTCAATTATTATTACAGCAGCGTTTTTCAAAACCATGTTCTTCCTTCCTCCATTCAAAATAATTATTTTTAACGTAATATTTAAGGAAATTTGCCTTACTAGGCGGTTTCTAACGTGTACCATCCATCGGTGAACTTTTCTGCGCCGTCCTCCCTGACTAAAACCGTGTCTTCTATGCGGATTCCGCCGAAGCCTACAATATATATGCCTGGCTCAATGGTTACAACGTTTCCAGCTGCCAGTTTCTCTTTGCTCTGCGGATTTAGGGTTGGCGGCTCATGAATTTCTAAGCCTAAGCCGTGTCCCAAGCCGTGGACAAAATATTCGCCGTACCCGGCTTCTTCTATAACCTTTCTTGCTGCAGCGTCTACGACTTTTGCTTTTGCTTGTGTTTTTACGGCTTGAACGGCTTTTTCCTGGGCCTTTTTTACCATTTCGTATAGTTGTTTTTGTTTTTCTGAAGGTTTTCCAACCACAAAGGTTCGGGTCATGTCTGAACGGTAGTGCTTGTAGGCTGCGCCTATGTCTACAACCACCAAGTCGCCATCGTGGATTTCTCTGTCTATACAGCCGCCATGGGGAAACGCTGAGCGCGCTCCAGAAGCCACTATGGTTTCAAAGGCTGTTCCCCAAGAGCCTTTCCGCCGCATGGCATATTCTATTTCAGCGGCAACTTCATACTCTTTTAGGCCAGGCTTTAACGTTTCATAAGCAGCTTTCATTCCCTCGCATGTTAATTCTCCAGCCTTTCGCATAAGCCTAAGCTCTTCAACTTCTTTCACCTTGCGGAGTTCCCAGATAAGCGCATTTTGCGGCTTAAGCCTTGCTTTACCTCTTAACCCTTTTACAAGACTGCGGTAGTTTTCAACATTCAGCATGTCAAAGGCGAGTTTTTTGATTTCCAAAGCCTTAACTTGCGCTGCAACTTTCGCCATCAAGTTTTCTTCACCTTTTATCAGTTCAACCTTGAAGCCTTTTCCTTCAGCTTCAGCTTTTGCCTGTTCATAGTTGACATTGTAAGCATAGAGCATGTTCTCACCATTTCCCGCGATTAAAAGGCATACGGCTCCGGAAAAGCCGGCAAAATACAATAAGTTAGCCTCGTTTATGATTAGGAACCCGTCAAATTTTTTCATCTCAAAGGCTTTTTGTTTTAAGGCTTCTATCCGCTTCAAAACTTTCGCCTCTTCGAAGAGAATATGAACCGTGTTTCTACTTTATAAAAGGCTACGGTATTTTATGCTCAAAAGGTTTCATTGGCACTTTTAGCCGCCGCTTACAATGGAAGTTAAAATTACATGATCTCCGTGTTTAAGTTTGGTTTCAACTCCGTTTAGCTGGTTTAGAAGGTAACCGTTTACCGTGATTATGAAGTTTGGTTTCAAGTCGGCGCCTCCAGGCTCGTAAACGGCCTTTTTGAAGGGCTCTCCATACTTTTCAGAGAGCATTAAAAGCAAATCGCCTAGAGAAGCGCCTTCAGAAATTTCAAGTTCCTCCTCTCTCCCGCTGCGGATTATCTCCCTTACGTGTCCAATGTATTCAACCTTAACCCTCAAATACGCCCACCACAAATCTCTAGAGTATTTTGAATTAAAATTGCTATATATCTGTTTCACTTCAAAAATCATTAAATGATTCTTTATTCAAGCTTCAATTGCCCCAATGATTTCATTTTAGTATGTTTAAGAGCAGAATACTTCATCTAGAAACATGCTTGTTAGAATTGCCCAATTTTCATAGATACCTTAATATATGGATATAATTAATATGGATTTCACAATAAAGCATGGAGGTAAAAGTATTGTACGGCTATGCTGGCAAAATTCTCCATGTAGATTTAACAACAGGCAAAACCTACACGGAACCTTTGAATGAAGATTACGCCAAAAAATACATCGGTGGAATAGGTTTAGGCATGCGCTTGTGGCTTGAAAATTCCAAGGCTGGAGTTGATCCATTCAGCCCAGAAAACCCGCTGGTTTTAGCAACAGGCCCAACATCAGGCACCGTTTGGCCCACTGGAGGGAACGGACATGCGTTTGTCGCGAAGTCTCCTCAGAGCTATGGAATAGGCGAATCCAAATCCCACGGCACTTTCGGAGCAGAACTTAAAAGAGCAGGATACGACGCTGTTATTTTCCACGGTAAAGCTGAAAAACCTGTTTACGTTTGGATAGACGATGACTCTGTTCAAATTTTAGACGCCTCACATTTGTGGGGTAAATCCCCCGCGGAAACAGAGGACACTATTAAGGAGGAGTTAGGCGACTATTACATTCGAGTTGCCGCTATAGGTCCAGCCGGAGAAAAACTTGTCCGAATAGCATGCATCCTTAACGAAAAATCAAGGGCCGCTGGAAGAACGGGCTTAGGCGCAGTTATGGGTTCAAAGAATCTGAAGGCTGTTGCAGTTCGGGGAACAAACGATGTTTCAGTTGCAAAGCCCGACGAATTCATAGAGTTTGTAAAAGAGTTCCATGAAAGAATGAAAGGTCCAGCAACAAAGAAGTACCGAACACTGGGCACTCCGGAAAACGTTTTAGTGCATAACGCTTTGCACTGTATGCCCACAAGAAATTATAACAATGCACATTTTGAAGGCGCTGAAAAGGTAAGCGGCGAACTGCTCAACGAAAGGTATGTGGCAAAAATTATTGGATGCAGCTCATGCGCCATGAGGTGCGAACACACCTGCGTTGTCCATGAAGGACCATACAAAGGGGCGATGGCAAGGGTAGAATATGAACCACTATGGGCTTTAGGGCCTTACTGTGGAATAGACCGCCTCGATGCTATAATTAAAGGATCTGAGCTCTGCAACTACTATGGCATGGACTCTATAAGCGCAGGAGTAATTGTCGGCTTTGCTATGGACTGCTACGAAAACGGCATACTAACAGAAAAAGACATGGACGGAATAGAAGCCAGCTTCGGCAGCCACGAAGCCCTCGTAAAGCTTCTTGAAAAGATGGGAAAGCGTGAGGGAATAGGAGACATCCTCGCCGAAGGAGTGAAGTTTGCCGCAGAGAAAATAGGAAAGGGCGCGGAAAAATTAGCCCAACATATTAAAGGAGTTGAAGTTACAGGCTACGACCTAAGATGCCTAAAAACAGCAGCCTTAGGCTTTGCAGTCTCATTCCGCGGAGCAGACCACAACAGGCATGGAGCCTACGCCTTCGACGTGAAAGGTAAGGTTAATCGCTTAAAGGCTGAAAAAGGCAGAGGAAAAATGGTTAAAGACATAGAAGACGTCTACACCATAATCGACTCGCTAATCATATGCAAGTTCTCAAGGGGCACATACTACAAGGAATTTGAAGACTTAGCTAAGGTTTACACTTTGGTGACAGGGTTTGAAACTTCACCAGAAGAGATTCGGCTTAAAGGTGAAAGGATAAACAACCTTGCAAGAGTGATAAACACTAGAGAAGGTTTAAGCAGAAAAGACGACCATCTGCCATACAAAGTTATGAATTACCCCATACCAGACGAAGGCCCAGCAAAAGGAGCCTATGTAAGCCAAGAAGAACTCGACCTACTATTGGACGATTATTATGAGGCTAGAGGATGGACAAGAGATGGCATACCAACTTCAGAGAAGCTTAAGGAGTTGGGCATGGACGATCTCATCCCAATAGTTGAAGAAAAAATCAGAAAAGCCTAGCGGAGGGAAAAAGAATGGTTAAAATTCACGAAAGAAAATTCGTTTCAGCCGACCCAGATAAATGTGTTGGCTGCCAAGTCTGCGAATACATGTGCGCGTGGACAAAGGAGAAAACCTTCAACCCGCTAAAATCGCGGATAAGAGTTGTACGGTTAAACCCCTTAGTTAACATTTCAATTACATGCAGACTTTGTGAAGACCCACCATGTGTAGCTGCATGCCCAAGAGACGCTCTAAAACAGTCTGAAGTTGACGGCACAATAATGGTGGATGAAGACAAGTGCAACGGCTGCGGATGGTGCATTGAGGCATGCGACTACGGAGCAATAATGCTACATCCTGACAAGAAAGTTGTATTTGTCTGCGACCTATGCAAAGACAAGCCAGACGGCCCTCAATGCGTTAAATGGTGCCCAGAAGAAGCCCTAGACTTGGTAACAAGTGATGTTCTAGCGCAAAAAGCGAGAATCTCGGCGACAAAGAAACTCTTCCAAGAAGCCTTAAAAACTGCTCCAGCAACTTAGCTTTACCCAACTTTTTTTATTTTCAAATAAACTTTTCTAAGTTAATGCAAACCTAGATGAAATTAGCGAGGAAGAGTTGAAAGCAAAATTTCCAAAATTTCCTGCGCTGAAGCCGTAACTTCAAGGGTTAGGCCTTCTCCGAAATCTGCTTGTTTAGGCTCTATTAAAAGGAGTAGAATTTTTGCCTTCGTTGCTTTAGCGAGATATTCGCAGAAAACTCGAATGGGAAGCATATGCGTTGAAAACGCTGGGGTTATTTTCAACTCCTCTGGCTTGATAAGTTTTGCTTCTCCAGGTTTTATGCCCAGCACTGCAGCGTCAATTAGCAAAACATGTGTTGGATTGAAATCCACTATTCGCTGTATGTAACTTTCTGGAACCGTTTCACACTCAATTAGGTAGACCTTGTCGGAGACTTTTCCATGCAAATCTTGAACTATTTTGACTCCGACAAAATCGTCCATGCGAATAGGGTTTCCTATACCAGCAACAACAACCCTTTCTGCTTCTGAAAACCATTCCTTTAACGCTTTTCTGATTTCACGTTTCATTTCTTTCAAAAATCATCTCCATAAAAAGGTGGAGTAGGGGAAATTATCTCTGCACTGTTTTAAGCAGTTTTCTTTCGCTGTTGTATATTTCTATCGTTAACGGCATTTGCCCGATGGCAAAGTGTGTGGCGCATCCAAAGCAAGGGTCATATGCTCTGAAAGCCATTTCTACCATGTTAAGCAGGCCCTGGTCAACTTTGCCGTTATGGATTAAGCCTTTAGCCGCGTTTCTTATAGACATATTTATGGATGGAGCGTTGTTCACCGTGGCGACGATGAGGTTTACATCCCTTATTAATGCGTTTTCATCTAGAACGTAATGGTGGATCAGTGTACCTCTGGCGGCTTCAACAACGCCTATGCCTTCGCCTGGTGCGCCTGGTTTGTTTCGGACGTTTGTGCTTGTTATTTCCGGGTCGCATGCAAGTTGTAAAGCGCGTTCGGAAGCATAAAGCAGTTCTATAAGCCTTGCCCAGTGGTAAGCCAGGGTTGAGTGCACTGGTTTTCCTCCAAGAGTCGAGTACATACGGGTGTATTCTTCTTGGGCTTGAGGAGTCGCCATTCCATCCGCTGCGTTGAGTCTTCCAAGTGGGCCTACACGATAGGCACCGCTTTCCGGTCCGTCTGTGAAGCCTTTCCAGCCGACTTTCTTCAAGTATGGAAACTTTACGTATGTCCATTCTTCAACGTGTTCAGCCATGTGGTCTAAATAGTCTTTTGCCTCAAACTTTACGAATTCGCTCCCAGATGGATTAACTACTCTTATTTTTCCGTCGTAAAAGTTAACCTTGTTATGCCCGTCAACCAAACCCATATAGTATGTGCGCAGTGTATAGGCGTCGCTTTTAATCAAGTCCACGTAATTGCTGTTGCCTAAAACAATGTCATGGAAAATTTTAAGCGTAAACTTTGCAAATTCTACGGCTGAAGCAGCCATCTTTTCAATTTCTTGGCGTTTTTCTTCACTAAGCGGCTTTGAGATTCCGCCTGGCAATCCGCAAACGGGATGCGTTGCCTTTCCGCCGATAAGCTCTGTTATCCGTTGTCCGTAGGCTCTGTGTTTTATGACTTCTTTGCCTATTTCGAGTCCAGCCTTCTCTATGACGCCTAAAACGTTGCGTTTTTCCGGCGGTGCTGTTGGTCCAACTATGAAGTCTGGTCCGCCTAAATAATAGAAGTGTAGGGTGTGGTCGTATATGTAGTAGCCGCAATACATGAGTTCTCGCAGTTTTTTGGCAGGTTCCGGCGGCTCCACGTTGAAGGCTGCATCTAAGGCTTTTGTTCCAGCCATATGGTGGGCTACTGGGCAGACTCCACATATGCGGCTTGTCAGAAGCGGCATGTCTTCAGCTTTTCTTCCAATGCAGAACTTTTCGAAGCCGCGGAGCTCGGGAATTTGCAGATAAGCGTTTTCCACTTCACCATGCTCGTTTAGGAACAAGGCTATTTTTCCGTGACCCTCAAGCCTTGTTATAGGGTCTATGATTATTTCCTTCATTCGCGCATCACCTTCCTCCTAAGAATTGAAGCGGGTAAAGCATACATATAGAAAGTTCCAACGGGGTCTTTTATCTGGCCTATCAGCTTTTCCACTTCTTCTTCAGTGTACTTTTCCTTCTCCTCTTCCAAGCCCAGTATAGAGGCTAAGGCGCTTATCATGGCTACGCCTTGTTCTGGTGTGTTTGGGCATGGTCCGCCGCAGCCTGTGCAAGGCATGTCAGCGTTTAGGCATCTTGCGCTGCACCCGCCTCGGGTTGCGGGTCCCATGCAGAGTATTCCCTGTTCAAGCAAGCATTTTTCTGGTTCAGGTGTTTTCTCGTAGACTCGGTATATCCGCGAGATTTTCTTGTTTTTCTTCTTTCTTGGGCATTCGTCGCAGACGGATTTTAAGGGTGCAAGCACTGAACCTTTTGGTGGGAGTTCGCCTTTGGCTATGGCTTCTATGGCATATAGTGTTCGCTCTACAGCTGGTGGGCAGCCAGGCACGTAATAGTCAACATCCACTGTTTGGTCCAAGGTTCTTACAGTGTCGTAGAATTCTGGGATTTCCAATTCGCCCTCCTTGACTTGCACTTTTGGTTTTGGCGCAACCTTGTTTGGGTTCTCTGTGGAAAACGTTTGGGCGTAGACTTTTTCGAAAATCTCTTTCTTGTTTGAAAGGTTTGCAAGCCCAGGAACTCCGCCTAGGTGGGCGCATGCGCCGTAAGCCACTAGGATTTTTGATTTTTGCCTCAGAAGCTTTGCCATATGTTCTTGTTCGCTGTTGCGGATTCCACCGTTGAAGAAGCAAACGTCTATGTATCTGTCAGGCATAGCTTCAACATCTTTGTATTTTACGTCCATAGCGACAGGCCAGAAAACTATGTCTGCTATCTGCACCACATCCAAGATTTTCTCGTTTATGTCCAATACAGCGATTTCACATCCGCCGCAACTTGCAGCCCAATAGAAGGCTAACTTCAATTTTTCTTTAGCCATTTCGCATTCACCTCATTCTATTAAATTCAAAAGTTCTGTAGGCTTCACTCTCAGCTCGTTCAATGCGAGCTCTTCAGGAGTGAAACCCATGGCTAAGCCCAAAAGCTGCGGGTAATGAAGCACTGGTATGCCGAATTTCTCGTTGAAAGCCCTTTCGATGCGGGGCTGGTTTAGGTCGAACATTATGTGGCAAAAGGGACAGCAGGTTATCATGGCTTGGGCTTTCACGGCTCTTATGTGGTCAAGTTTTTCCTTTGCCATCTGGAAAGGCACAGCCTCGTTTACGCCTATTATGGGGTTTCCGCAGCATTCAGTCTCATCCATGTAGTCTAGGCATTCGGCGCCCGTGAGCTTAATCAAATTTTTAAGGGTTGTGGGGTTTTCAGGGTCGTCGCGGCCCACATATTTTGCGGGTCTTACTACATGGCATCCGCTGTGTTGAGCTACTTTAAGATTGGTTAGAGGCCGTGTGACAGCCTCCTTTAACTTTTCAAAACCCACATCTTCAGAAAGCACGTAGATTAAGTGTTTAACTTCGGTTGTGCCTTTAAACTCCATGCCAACCTCTTTCAAGTAGCCGTTAATTTTTTCCCTCAGCCTCTTTTCTTCTTTCAGAATTTTGTTTGTTTCGTTTAGGCTGCAGAAACATCCGTTGCAAAGGGTTAGGATTGGCAGGTTTTCTTTTTCTGCAACGCAGAGATTTCGCGCGGCAAGAGTCAACATTAAATCGTGGTTTATCACGTCCATGGGGTAGCCGCAACAATTGTATTCGGGCATTTCCACGAGTTCTACGCCTAGTTTTGCAAGAACTTTTCTGGCTGAAATCTCATAGCTTGAAAGCCTATAGGGAATAACGCATCCGGGGAATATCAAATATTTTGGTTGAGCCATTTAACTCTCCACCTTTGCAATGGTCTGAACTTTTTCAAGTAACCGCGAAGACCCGGTCACCTCAAAAATTTTCAAAACATCGTTTATGTTAGGCTTTGGGAGGGGCGGAAGCCCTTGCTCCACTCTTTTCTGAAGCCTTGACTCTGGAATCTCGTAAACATAACCTGTCTTCATGAGGTTTGTTGCCAACTCCTTATAGACCAAGGGAAGCGTGTTCTTGTCTTCAACAGCCATGTTCCGCAATACCCTTACTATGCCCGCGATTTCAACGCCTTGGGGACAATGGTCTACGCATGTAAAGCACGCTGAACAGAGCCACAAGGCGCTGTCTAAAAGCAGCCTATCTTTTAAACCAAGCTGAACCATGCGAGCTATGCGTCTCGGCCTGTAAAAATCGCTGAACCTCGCTATGGGGCAATCAGCAGTGCATGTTCCACATTGGAAACACACCATCACCTTTTCTGCGCCATGCATCTTGCTCATTTTATACTTGAACTTCGGGTCAAGCTCTTCAGCCTTTATTACTGATGGAACATACTCGCGGGTTTCACTCATTGCTTACTATCTCCTTCATTTTTAACGGGTTTGGACCAAGCTTCTTTATTTCTTCAACCATGTCTCGAACTACGGCTGCAAATTTGTCCCCTTCGCTTGCAGATATCCACTCAAGCCGCACACGTTCAGGTTCTATCCCAAATTCTTTGAGAACTTTCTTTAATAGGGTTACTCTTCTTAAGGCTTTGAAGTTGCCGCTGAGATAGTGGCAGTCTGATGGCAAGTGGCATCCAGCCACCAAAACGCCGTCTGCACCGTTTTTCAAAGCTTCTAAAATGAATGCAGGGTCTATTCTTCCACTGCACATGACACGGATTATCCTTATGTTTGGGGGATACTGGATGCGGCTTACGCCAGCCAAGTCTGCACCAGCATAAGCGCACCAGTTGCACAAGAAACCAATAATTTTTGGTTCAAACTCTTTTTGGGTGTTCATGCTGCTGCCTCCGCCACCTCTTTTAAGGCTGCCCTGACTTGGGCAATTATTTCTTCTGTTGTGAAGTGTCCAAGAGTTATGGCTTTTGTGGGGCACGCTGTTCCGCAGACGCCGCAGCCCTTGCATAAGGCTTCAATTACATGTGCGACTGTTTTACCCTCTTTTTCAATCATTTCTATCGCACTGTAGGGACATAGATATTCACAAATCCTACATCCACTACATAAATCTTCGTCTACGCTTGCCACTATTCCTTCCATCTCAAGCGCTTTCTTAGAGAGAATTGTTGCTGCTCTGGCAGCCGCTGCACAAGCTTGCGAAATGCTTTCTTCCATAAACTTTGGTGAATGGGCCATGCCGCAGAGAAAGACGCCGTCTGTTTGGAAGTCCACTGGGCGGAGTTTCATGTGAGCTTCCAGGAAGAAACCGTCTTTTGTCAGAGGTACTTTTAGCATTTCAGCGATTTTCTTGTCTGGGTTTGGAATTGTGGCAGCGCTTAAAACGACAAGGTCTGGCTCAATTTGAACTTCTTGTTTTAGCACGGGCTCCCAGAAGGTTACTTTGAGCTTGCCATTCTCATTAACTACGCGTGGTTTTCTTTCATCTGCATAGTTTATGAAGAGCACGCCTTTAGCTGCAGCCTCGCGGTAATACTCCTCCATAAACCCGTAAGTTCGGACATCCTTGTATAAAACGTAAACATCGGCTTCAGGGTTTAACTCCTTAATTTTCAACGCGTTTTTTACGGCTTGACCGCAGCATATTCTTGCACAGTTAGGTCTTTCCTCATTTCTTGCGCCCACACATTGAATCATAACAACTTTTTGAACGTTTATCCCTCCTTTGGCGAGTTTCTCTTCAAGCTCATGCTGCGTCATAACCCGCGGGTCTTCACCATACAAGTATTCTTTAGGCGTGTATTCCACGGCGCCTGTTGCCACTATAACTACTCCATGTTCTATCAGCTTTTCCTCGCCGTTATGGAGGATTTTCGATTTGAAGTTGCCCACGAAACCGCTTACTTCCACAACCTCGGCGCCCAAGTAAACGTGTATTTTCTCGTTTTCCATAACATCCTTAACAAGTTTTCTCAATTGTTCTTGGGGATCTTCTCCTCCGAGTATATAGTAGATTTTCTTTAAGTGCCCACCCAATTCTTTTTCGCGTTCCACAAGGTGAACCTCAAAGCCTTGCATCGCAAGCTCTAAGGCTGCTGTCATGCCTGATACACCGCCGCCGATAACCAAACCTACGGGGGTAACATTCACCGTTGGATTTTTCAAGGGTCTTAGAAGCCTAGCCTTTGCAACAACCGCTCTAACAAGGTCTTTAGCTTTCTCTGTAGCCTCTTCCGGCTCGTGCATGTGCACCCAGCTGCACTGGTCGCGGATGTTCGCCATTTCGAAAAGGTAGGGGTTTAAGCCAGCTTCGCGAACTGTTTCCCTAAACAGCGGCTCATGGGTTCGAGGAGTGCACGAAGCCACAACAACACGGTTCAATTTATACTCCTCAATTTTCTCCCTTATCCTTTTTTGGGTGTCATCTGAACAAGTGTAGAGGTTATCTTCAGCGTAAACCACATTCGGAAGCTTCTTGGCATACTCAACAACTTCTGGAACCCTAACTATTCCGCCTATATTTATGCCACAGTGGCAAACAAAAACTCCTATGCGCGGCTCTTCTTGGCTGATTTCCTTTTCAGGGGGAAACTCTTTAACGGTTACCAGTTTGCCTCTTCCTGGAGCAATTATGGCCATGGCTTTAGCCGCAGCGGCGCTTGCTTGGGCGACACTTTCAGGAATGTCCTTCGGAGAACTGAAGGCGCCGCAAACATATATGCCAGACTTTGAAGTTTCCAGCGGTGTGAAGGCACTTGTTTCACAGAAGCGGTATCGGTTAAGGTTTATACCTAAAACTTCAGCAAGTCTTTCAGCATCTTTTGGGGGTTGCATCCCAGTGGAAAGAACAACCATGTCGAACTCTTCTATCCTCGGGGTTTCATCTTCTCCAACATAATGCACGTGGAGGTTTCCAGTTTGCGGGTGTTCAGTTATGCTTGCAACCCTTGAGCGTACAAATCTTATGCCATACTCTTCTTTTGCGCGGTTATAGTAGGCGTCAAATTCTTTTCCATAAGCGCGAATGTCCATGTAAAATATTGTGCAGTCCAGTTTTGTGGGCACGTGTTCTTTGGCTATAATTGCCTCTTTAATGCTGTACATGCAACATGCAGCGGAACAATAGTTGTTTCCAAGCTGGGCGTCCCTCGAGCCGACGCACTGGACGAAGGCTATTTTTCGAGGAATTTCTCCGTCTGAAGGTCTTAAAACGATCCCGCCGTAGGGGCCTGAAGCGCTTAAAATGCGTTCAAACTCTATACTTGTAACCACGTTTTGGTAACGACCATAACCGTATTCGCTTTTAAGTTTTGCATCGAAGGGTTCAAAGCCTGGGGCAAGAATTATTGAGCCCACCTTTAGGGCTATTTCGCTGTCTTTTTGTTCGTAGTCCACAGCGTTTGCCTTGCATATTTCTTGGCATGTTCTGCAGCCGATGCATTTTTCACGGTCTATTTTGAATTTTAATGGAACTGCCTGGGGAAATTCAACGTAGATGGCGCTTCTGTCGGTTAAGCCCTTATTGTAGGTGTCTATGGCTTCAACTGGACATTTTTGTGCGCAAAGTCCGCAGCCGTTGCATTTTTCTTCGTTTATGTAGCGGCTTCTTTTTCGAATTTTAACTTCGAAGTTTCCAGCTTCGCCGCTTAAGCCTACAACTTCGCTGTTTGTAATCAACGAAATGTTGGGGTGTCTGCCAGCGGCAACAAGTTTAGGCGCTAAAATGCACATTGAGCAGTCGTTTGTGGGAAATGTCTTGTCAAGCTGTGCCATGACTCCTCCGATGCTAGGCGACTGATCGACCAAATACACTTTAAAGCCTGAATCAGCCAAATCAAGAGAAGCTTGTATTCCTGCAACACCGCCCCCGACAACTAGAACTGCACCAACTTTACCTTCAGCCATTTTAATGCGCCTCCAACGCCTTGTAAAGCGGAGTGTTACCCTCAACCTTGTCTAGGGCTATCATCCCTTTTCTCCGCATGTTAGTAATGTGTCTAAACACTGCAGAAGGCTTGATTCCCAAAGCTTCAGCCAATTCTTTCACAGAAAGAGGCTTAGCTTTCGTCAAATAGTGAATCTTATACCTGATGAATTCCGCTTTGACAATCTCGTCTAGTAGGGCGCCAAATTCTTCCTTTGAGATTTTTTCGCCATAGGCGTTCAAAAACTCTGTTAGCTCTTCCTCTCTTCCCAAAAGAACTCTAAGCCTGAAATCTGAAGCAGCATTTTTAGCCGCATCAATGTTAGCCATAATGGTAGGCGCCAACATGTTATTTTTCAGCGGTGAACTTCCAAGCTTCCAAATTTCCTCAGAAAATTCTTTGGCGTAATCGCCCAAGTTTTTCTCTTCTAAAGGCGAAGCCCACACAAGCTTTACTCGTTCAGCTTCAAGACCAGCTAAAACCATAAGTTTCTTCAATATTTTTACAGCGCGTTCTGCATGAAGGTTTCCGTCGACGAAGTGGCAGTCTGGCGGCTTACATCCCGCAAGCATGACGCCGTCTGCTCCCTTTGCAAAGGTTTCCAAAACCAAGGCGGGATCTATCCTTCCAACACACATTACGCGTACAACATTAATGTTGTAGGGTACACGTATCTCCTCTTCGCAGAAAGCCCAATTACATGTGAAGCAAACAATTTTAGGAGGATTAGACTCCATTTTCACTTCACTCCTTTAAAGTTGCTAAAGCCATGGCCAAAATCTGCTCGTTTGGCAGCTTCTTCATGGTTATGGCTTGTTCTGGGCATCTCGCTGCGCAAAGTCCGCAGCCCTTGCACAGATCCTCGTTCACTCTGGCTATTCCTTTATCATCTTTTTTAACCGCTCCTACGGGACATACAACTGCACAAACATTGCAGCCTATGCACTTATTTTCATCAACAACCGCCTTATCGCCCTCGCATAGATCTATTCCCGCAAGGCACTCTGCACATGGACCACACCCTAAACAGCGGAAGGCTTCAAATCTCGCCTTCTCTTTCAGCTGTTCCAAGTATTCCACAGCTTCTTCAAAGCTTAGGTGAGGCTTTTCTATTGGAGGATCATATCTGCGTGCCTTCTTGTTAAGAGAACTCCAATCTTTAACCCAAGTTACCTCTTCTATATTTTCATCCCTTCCTTTCCGCAGGTCTTGGCCAGTTAAGTAAAGGTGAATGGAGACTGCCGTCCTTTTTCCAGCGCCAACGGCTTCAATTATGCTTGCTGGTCCAGTGGCTACATCGCCTCCGACAAAAACTCCTGGAATATTCGTTTCCAGAGTCTGGGGATCATACTGTATCGGCGGCCCTCTTTTTTCCTTGCTTAGAAGCTCTGGCGGCAAGCTTGATGTTTCCGCCACTTGCCCAAGGGCTGGAATAACCATGTCTGCCTCGTAAAGGTGTTCTGAAAAGCTTATGGGAATTGGGCGCCTACGACCGCTTTCGTCTGGTTCGCCTAAACGCATTCTCAAGCATTCAACAGCCTTAACCTTGCCATTTTCGCCTATAATCTGTTTTGGCGCCACTAAAAAGTAGAATTTAATTCCATCCTTTTCAGCCAATTCCACCTCGTGGGGAAGCGCGGGCATTTCTTCGCGGGAACGTCTATAAAGGATTATAACATCTTTGGCGCCGAGTTTTTTGGCGGTTCGCGCAGCGTCTATTGCCGTGTTTCCACCACCAATAACAGCAACTCTTTCGCCAACCTTTATGGGCTTTCCAAGAGCTATTCCCCGGAGAAAGTCTACAGCGTTTACAACGCCATCTAAATCTTCGCCTGGCACGTTTAATTTCATGCCAAGTTGCGTTCCAACAGCTATAAAAATTGCCTTGTAACCGTCATTTTTTAAACTTTCAAGGGTAATGTCTTTTCCAAACTCCACGCCTGTCTTGATTTCCACGCCTATGTCCTTAATGTAAGCTATTTCGTTTGCTACAACAAATTTCTCTAGTCGAAAGTCTGGTATGCAGTAGCGCATCATGCCGCCTGGTTCAGCCATCCGCTCAAAAACGGTAACTGGATAGCCAAGCTTGGCAAGCTCGTATGCTGATGCTAAACCTGCGGGTCCTGCACCTATAATGGCAACTTTTTCATCGTATTTCTTTGGAACTGGTTCTGGTTTTACTCTTCCCTGTTCCCGTTCTATGTCTGCAACAAGTCTTTTTAAGGCGCGTATGGCCACTGCTTGGTCCACGTTAACTCTTGCACATGCATCTTCGCATGGGCTGAAACAGACCCTTCCACAAATAGCTGGAAAAGGCATGTCCTTTCTTATAACTTCCACGGCTTCTTTGAATTTACCCCGTTGGATAAGCGAAACGTATGCTTGAACGTTAACGAGAGCTGGACATGCGGATCGGCAAGGCGGCAACTTTCTAGTTTTCTGCAAATTCTTTTCCATTTGTCAAGTCGACCTTTTCAGAAGTTAATGTTAGTGCATTGTCCAATATATTAAGTAACCTAAATCAAACTTAACATAAATATGACTGAAAAATTTAAACAGAAAAAGGGGGTTAAGAGACTATTCGCGGAGTCTACCCTCAAGTTTGCCTACCCATTTGTTATATTCTCTTGAGCTTAGCAGAGTTTTCAATTCCTCTTCCAGAACCAGCGAGTTTTTGGGTTTAATCTCAATAATCCAGCCTTCTTCATATGGGTCTTCGTTTATTATGTAGGGTTTGTCTTTCAGCTTTTCGTTAACTTTCATTATTTTGCCGCTTACAGGTGCATATAAGTCGAACATAAACATCCATGTCTCAGCTACACCGAAAGGCTCCATCTTGCTGACTTCTTTCCCAATTGGCTCGGTAATAACTTGAGCGATGCCTTTCAAGTGCTTTTGGGCGTAGTCTGAAACGCCTACGCGTATATTCCCCTCGGGAGTTATTTGAGCCCATGTGTGTTTAGGCGTGTATAACATTTGTTCAGGTATAGCTAGAATTTCCTCGCGTTTGGCGGCTGGAATTCCTTCTACACGCATTAGTTCTTCTAGGCGTAGTCTTATGGCTTCTGAGACGAATTCAGATATGCTTCGGTAACGTCCTGTTTCAATGGCTTTTTCGATTTCTTTTATCAGTTCTTGTCTTATGCTTACGGTTTTCCATTCTGACATTTTATATCAACCTCCTTCACACTTGAATGATATATAGCATAAATCACAGATATATATGTAATGCATATAAAAGATATAGTAGTAAATACTATTATATTAGAACGCACATCTATACTCGTCCAGCCTTCTTTTCCCTACCAAAATCCACCATGTTCCAGACCCGCTCATGCAAGTAATAAACCAAAATTTTCACCACAAGTTCCGTAATACCTACACTTCCACTTATCATTAAGCTTCCAGTAAATGCAAAAACCAGAAGCATAGTGGTCAAAGTTGCAACAATTCGCCAAGAAATTGCCTTTGCAAAACTTCTAACATGCTTTTCCATTAAAATTCCTCTTCCAATCACCCTACTATAAATTCACAATCATAAATAACTCTTTCACTTAAAATTTTTCAAACTTACTGAGCGTACTATCCGCAATTTCAAGAATTAAAATAGTATATTACAGAAACAGAAAAATATGAGAGCCGCACGTAAAATAAATAATAGTAAATACTAGTGGGATGTTTTTGGAAAGCAGGAAAGTACAGAAAGTAGGATATTCAACCATGACTGTGTCCCTTCCCAGTGAGTGGGTGAAACAGAACAACATCAACCCAGGCGACCTGATTTTTATAATGCAAGAAAAGGATGGTGCATTGAGGATTATGCCAGCTAATGTGGCGCAAAGGGAAGAGGCTGAAGAACACATAATAAATGTTGACGCTTGCGATGAGAAGGGTATGCTTGAACGGATAATCGTGGGAAGCTACATTCTTGGACGCGATGTCATAAGGGTAACCTCATCAACCAGAATAGGAAAAGCGCACGTTGATGAGGTCCGAAGAGTTGTCCGAAAGCTAATTGGTCTCGGCATTCTCGAAGAAACATCAAAAGGCATACTTTTACAATGCTCTGTTGACCCCACCAAATTTAAGCTTGACATGTTGATAAGGCGGCTTTCCCTAATAGCCTCCACAATTCTATCTGAGGCAATGCAGGCTTTCCTAGAAAAAAATGAAGCTCTAGCAAATGAAGCAATCAGCCGCGAAGATGAAGCAGACACTATTTTCTACCTTGCAGTACGTTTACTCCTCTCCGCACAACTAAAACCAGATGTTGCAGAACAAATAGGCGCAACAGACATCCTTTTCATTCCCGCCACTCGCTTGATACTGCAATATTTAGAATTGATTGCGGACTACTCCGAGGACATGGCCAAAAAAATTAGCGGTCTTGAAGTTTACAGAAATAAATTAACTGAGGAAACTGTTCATGGAATTTACCATCTTAGCGAATTAACACAGACAATTTTCCAAAAGGCTGTAGATTGCATTTTCACACGAGACCTTAGGGTTGCCAATGGAGTGTTAGAAATGCAGAAAGTTCTTGAAACGGAAACTGATAGGCTCATGAGGGAGCTCCCTGAAATTCCATATCTCAGGGCAATTATTTCATGTTTGAACAAAATTGCAGATTTGGGCGCGTCAATCGCGGATATAGCCATAAACCGAGCGTTAGAAAAGCCAAGCAAAGATGTTGAGAACATTATCCGAACAGTGAAACATGTAAGAACCATGCCTTTGACAGCTAAAAGAGGCGGATAGCTAGATTTACGTTAAGCTTAGCTTAACAAGCTTTAAAAGGTTGAAAGTAATTATTATAAATAGACCTATATGGACGATTTTGAAGAAGCATTCCGAAACATAGATGTCTTCTGCAAAGTTTTAGTTAAGAAAATGATTGAAAGCGAAAATGAAGCTGAAACTGAAAGCAGCCTTGCCGTTGAGCCTATGGAGAAGCTCCTCAGAAGAAAATATGTCATAGAAGAGAAAAATGAAGAGAACCCTGAGGTTAAACATTTCATTCCCCTCCCTCATATTGAAGAGCCTTTAATAGACATTTTTGAGGACGATACTTACGTTAAATTTTTGATGCAGTGCCACTGTAGAGACCAGAAGGTAACAGTGCAAAAACAGGATGATGGTTTACAAATATGCCTAGAAAATGAGTGTTGGAAATTGGAGTTGCCCGTGGGTCAGTTGCAGGTTGAAAACATTATTATAAAATGCAATAACAATGAGGCTTTGGAAGTTGAGATTCCAAAGTTGAAGACAGCTGCAAACTATGGAAACTAGGCGTACTATTCTGTTGCGCCTTTCTGTCTAACCCTTATTTGGCATGTTTTTTCTCCAGAACATCTTAAACATGTATAGATAACGTCGAACTCGCTCTTTTCAGGGTTTTCAGGATTGACAATAAAAGCGAAGCACACCTCACCCTTTTTTATTGTTTCTCCACAACAAAAACATGTATGCTCTTTAATGGCTGTAACTTTCATTTGACATCCAAAGAATTAGGAGTATTAACCCTTTTTAACACTTTCTAAAAGTCCTAAAGTAAGCGGATAAAAATTTGGTAAAAAGGAGGTTTAGGTTATTTTCTCTAATACTTTGTCGATTTTTATCTTGTGAAAGTCAAGGGCTAACTCTCTTGGTTCTACTCCTAGGCTTAGGCTCAGCAGTTCGGCATAGTGGACTATGGGCATGTTGTATTCTTCTTTATATGTGGTTTTTATGAGCATCTGTCCAAGGTCTAAGGTTAGGAAACAAAAGGGACAGAGCGTTGATATGCAGTCGGCGCCTGCGTTGGACGCGTTCACAATTTTGTCTCTTGCAATGGCTAAAGCAACATCGTCAGCGTAGCCTCTTAAAAGCCCCCCGCAGCATTTGAGCTTATTCTTATACCATATGCTTTCTGCTCCCAAGGCTTCAATTAGAGTGTCGAATATGTGAGGGCGTTCTGGATCGTCAAATCTTAGGAGTTTGCTTGGTCTTAGGAGGTGGCATCCGGAGAACGCCGCCACTTTTAGCTTGTCTAAAGGCTTGATGATACTTTGCTTTAGCTTGTCTAAGCCTACGTCATTCATTAAAACTTGCAAGTAATGCCTAACTTCCTTGTTGCCTTTAAATTCTTTTCCTACGTTGGAAAGAATCTTGTTTACACGGGCTTTTAGTTCCTTATTTTCTCTTAAAAGAGTGTTAGCTATGGCTAGGGATTCAAAGCATCCAGTGCACAATGTGACTATGTTTAGGTCTGCTTCTTCCGCTAGGCAGATGTTGTGAGCGGCGATGGCTAAGCTTGTTTCCAGGTCTATGGACTGCAGAGGCGGAGGAGCACAACACGTCATGCCTTCTAAATCCACGAGTTCTATTCCAAGTTTTGTTAGAGCTTTTCTTGCTGAAAGCTCGTAGTGGGGTTGGCGGGCTGGGATGGTGCAGCCTAAAAACAACGCGTAACTTGTCATTGTGTTTCCCCTTTCTTAGTCATGATTTTGTCGAATCTTGTGGCTGAAAGAATCTTTTTCAAGGCTTCAGTTCCAGCAGGTTTCAGCGGCGGCAAGCCGTAGTCCGCCCTTTTCTTTTCAAGAAATTTTGACATGGGAACTATGCGTCCTTCGCTAATTAGCGCGTTGGCAAACTCTGCGTAAATGTTTGGTATGTTTCCTTCGCTTATGGCTATGTTTCTTAACGCATAAATGACGTCGGCAATCTCAACTTTTTGAGGACAGCGTTCCTGACAGTTGTAGCATGAAGCGCAAAGCCAAATCGCACCGTTGGTTAGAACTTCTTCTCTTTGCCCAAGAAGGGCAAGCCTAATAACCTGCCTCGGATTGAAGCGGTCGGTTATTTTTGTCACTGGACAACTACTGGCGCATGTTCCACATTGATAGCAGAAGGTTATTGTTTCCCCGCCTAGCCTGCTGGTAATTTCTTTAGGAAAGTTGGAAACTGCGGCTTTTTCTTGCTTTTCCTCAGCCATTTTGTTCCCCTATTTCACGGTTAGGCTAGTTGAATTTGACCTAGCTTTTCCACTCTTTCAGTCATTGTTTTTGCAGCTTCGGCGAACTTGTCGCCCTCGATATAGACTAAATGGAACATTTCAAGTCTTTCAGGTTCTATGCCATACGCGTTAAGCAGCATTTTAGCCAACTCAACTTTCTTTTGAGCTTTTTGACTTCCAACCTCATAGTGGCAGCCGTCTGGCTTGCATCCCACAACCATAACGCCTTGAGCGCCAGCTTTGAAAGCCTCTAGAATATGCTGAACTTGAATTATACCCGTGCATGGAACCTTTAGAACCCTCACGCTTGCTGGATAATTCATCATAGCCATTCCAGAGGAGTCTACAGCTGCGTGACCACACTCTGAACAAGCTATAGCCAGTATAAGCGGTTTAGACGCTCCATTAATAGATAGCAGAGCCTTCATTTGTGCGGATATCTGGTTTGGCCTTAGATGGCTTAGTTCTATGGCACCCACTGGGCATGTGCCCACGCAAACACCGCATCCTTCGCATAAAAGCTCTGAAATTCGCGCCACAAAATGCCCGTTTTCAGTTGGTACAAGGCTTATGGCGCCGTATGGACACGTTACTGGACAGAACTCGCAGTCGCCGCAGTAATCCTCATTAACAACGGCTACTTTCAAGTCTTTCACTATTTTGCCATGGGTAAGGAATTTGGCTGCTTTTACGGCTGCGGAGTGAGCGTGAAGCGAAGTTGTTGGCGCGTCTTTGGGGAAGGTGGCTCCTCCACAGAGAAATATTCCTCTGCGCTTTGTTTCCGTAGGCCTAAGCTTAGCGTTATACTCTTTGAAGAAACCGTCCTCGTCCAGTTCTAAGCCAAGGATTTCTGCAAGCTCCTTGGCATCTTCGGATGGAACCATGGCTGGGGCAAGCACCACCAAGTCAGCTTCCAGCTCCAAAAGTCTCCTTAAAAGCTCGTCCTCAACCTCCACAACCAACGAGTTTGTAGACGGGTCGTGAAGGATTTCAGCTGGTCTTCCCTTAACAAATTTTATTCCCATTTCTCTTGCTCTTTCATAATAATATTCATGTTCCCTTCCAGTGGTCCGAATGTCTATGTAACATATGGTTATGTCCGTGTCTGGGTATGCCGACTTTATTAGAATGGCGTGTTTTAGGGATATCATGCAGCATATGCTCGAACAGTAGGGGTTCCAACGCCTATCTCTTGAGCCTACGCACTGCACGAAGACTATACGCCTTGCGGTTTTCTTGTCTGAAGGCTTGACTATTACGCCGTTTGTGGGTCCAAAAGCGTCAATCATCCTTGCAAGCTCTAAATGCGTTATAACATCTGGATATTCGCCGTAATGATACTCTTTTATGACGCTTGGGTCGTATTCCCTAAAGCCCGTAGCCAATATTATGCTGCCAACACTAAGCGTTAACTGTTCGGGTTTCTGGTCCAATTCAACAGCCTTCGTGGGACAAACTTCAACACATTTGGCGCAGTCATAAAACTTGCAGACTTTCTCGTCGATAACGTAGACTGGCGGATAAACTAGAGGAGTATTTACGTATATGGCTTTGCGGGTTTTAAGCTTGGCGTTATATTCGTCTGGAACTTCCACTGGACAAACTGTGGTGCATAAATCGCATGCCACACATTTCTTTTCGTTTACGTATCTGGGTTTTCGCTCCACGGTAACTTTATAGTTTCCCGAAGCTCCTTCAACCTTCACGATTTTAGAATTTGTGAGAATGTTTAGGTTTGGAATTTCTGAAAAACCAGAGCGGTAAACACATTTTCTTGACGTGTGAGTTACGGTTTTTAGATCCGCCATTGGAGACTGTATGCATATGGCACAGTCGTCTGTGGGGAAGAAACGCCCTGCCTTAGCGGCTAAACCGCCTAAGAAAGGCTCCTTCTCAACTAGGTACACTTGGAAGCCCATTTCAGCCAGGTCTTCGGCTGCTTGCATCCCAGCTATCCCGCCACCTATCACAAGAACGGATTTAACTGCTGGAAACTCCGCCTTTTCTATGGGTTCAAGAAGTTTAGCCCTTTCAATGGCGGCTAATAGCATGGCTTTAGCCTTTTCCGTGGCTTCTGAAGGCGTGTCACGGTGGGGCCATGCACAATGATCTTTCAGATCTAAAACTTCCACCAAATTAGCGTTAAGCCCAGCCTCCTCAACAGCCTTTGCAATGGCTATATCGCTAATTTTCGGAACGCCTTCCGCGACAACAACTCGGTTTATTTTATTGTTTTTTACGGCATCAACTATGGTTTGGAGACCTTGACCACGCCAAAACTCGCTGCCTCTCGCAACAAGGGTCACTCCTTGAACGTTTTTCACGAAGTTTGTTAAGTCCTCGAAATCTAGGATTTTTGAGATTTCTCCTCCGCAGTCAGATAGGAAAACTCCAACTTTTACCTCTTCCATTTCCAGCTCACCTTTTCAATGTTTGAACTAGGTGTTTTTGGCTATCGTATATTTCCACTTCGAGGGGCATTTGGCCAATTGCAAAGTGGGTTGCACACGCGAAACACGGGTCATAAGCTCTAAAAGCCATTTCCACCATGTTCAATATTCCATCGGTAACTTTGCCCTTCTTGATTAGTCCTTGGGCAGCGTTTTTAATTGACATGCATATGCTGGGTGCATTGTTGACCGTAGCCACTATGAGGTTGACTTTTTTGGCTAAAGCATTCTCATCCAGCTGGTAATGATGGATAAGCGTGCCCCTTGCAGCTTCAACTATCCCAACGCCCTCGCCTGGTTTGCCAGGCTTATTGCGGAGGTTTGTACTGGTTATTTCAGGATCTGTTACAAGTTCTAGGGCGCGTTCAGCCGCATACAAAAGCTCTATAAGCCGTGCCCAGTGATAAGCCAAGGTGTTGTGAACTGGTTTTCCGCCCAAGGTAGCGTACATGCGCTCGTATTCTGCTTGAGCCAGCGGCGTAGCCATACCATCTGCAACGTTAAGTCTTCCAAGGGGACCTACACGGTATAATCCGCTTTCAGGGCCGTCCACTAGGCCTTTCCAACCCACCTTCTTCAAATATGGAAGCTTAACATATGTCCATGGTTCAACATGCTCCTCTATAACCTCTAAGTATTCTTTTGGAGAAAATTTAACAAATTCCTTTCCTTCCGGGTCGACCACCCTAACGTTTCCGTCGTAAAAGTTCACCTTGTTATTTTTGTCAACGGTTCCCATATAGTAGGTTTTCAAAGTGTAAGGCTCGCTTTTGATCAAGTTCACATAGTCTGTGTTTTTCAAAACTATGTTGTCGAAAAGTTTGAGGGAGAACTGGGCGAATTCAAGGCAGCTTCTAACCATCCTTTCTATTTCTCGTCTTTCCTCCTCTGAAATTGGCCTTGCAATTCCTCCTGGGATGCATGCGCTCACTGGGTGGGTTGCCTTACCTCCTATAATTTCGGTTATTTTCTGGCCATAAGCCCTGTGTTTTATAACTTCCTTTCCTATTTCAAGGCCAGCCTTTTCAATGACGCCTAAAACATTTCGCTTTTCCGGGGGCGCATCTGGTCCCACGACAAAGTCTGGTCCGCCAAGATAATAGAAGTGCAGTGTATGGTCGTATAGGTAGTAGCCACAATACATAAGTTCCCTAAGCTTCTTGGCTGGTTCTGGCGGTTCCACATTGAAAGCCGCATCTAAGGCTTTGGCGCCTGCCATGTGATGGGCTACAGGGCAGACCCCGCAAATTCTTGTGGTTATTATGGGCAGGTCTTCTGCTCTTCTGCCCTCACAGAATTTTTCGAAACCGCGGAGCTCTGGAACTTGGAAATAGGCCTCGTCCACATCGCCTTCATCGTTTAGGAATATGGTTATTTTTCCATGGCCCTCAAGCCTTGTTATGGGGTTTATGACTATTTCTTTCATTTGTTCATCACTCTCCTTCTTAGAATTGAGTTGGCAAGGGAATACTTGTAGAAAGTGCCCACAGGGTCAACTATTTGTTCTATAACCTTTGGATCCACAACTATTGAGGCTAGAGCGCTTATCATGGCTGCACCTTGTTCCGGCACTCGAGGCGCGGGACCACCGCAGCCCGTGCAAGGTATATTTGCCTTCAAACACTGGGCGCCGCATCCTCCACGAGTTGCCGGCCCCATACATATGACGTTTTGATCTAGGAAGCAAGTTTTGAAGTCGTCTTCTATCTCGTAAACCCTTTTAATCTGAGTGATTTTCCTTTGTTTTTTTTCTCTTGGGCATTCGTCGCATATTGACTTGTTAAGTAGGAAGCTTGAGCCTTTAGGGGGTAGTTTGCCGCTTAAAATTGCGTCTAAAGCCTCAATTATTCTTGGAACTGGAGGCGGGCAACCCGAAATAAAGTAGTCCACATCCACGGTTTGTGCTAATGTTTTAACAGTGTCGTAAAAATCTGGAAGCTCAAGCTCTCCCTGTGCAACCTTGAAGCGGGTTTGAGGAGTTATCCTTTGTGGATTATTTGTTGAGGGAGTTTCAAGGTATGCTCTTTCAAAGATTTTATCTTTATTCCATAGATTTCCAAGGCCCACCACGTCGCCGTCGCAAGCGCATGAACCAAAAGCCACAAGGATTTTTGATTTCTGCCTCAAGAGTTTGGCCATATGCTCGTTTTCAGATGTTCTTATGGCGCCGTTGAAGAAGCATACGTCTATGCTTTTGTCGGGCATAGCTTCAACATCTTTATATTTTGTATCTAAGGCTACAGGCCAGAACACTATGTCAGCTTTCGCCACCACATCTAGGATTTTCTCATTTATGTCTAGGACAGCAATTTCACAACCGCCACAACTAGCCGCCCAGTAGAACGCAAACTTAAGTTTATCCATACCATCACCATTTTTGATACATACTTTTAATGAAAGAATTAAGTAATTATATTTTCTTTAATTTAAATTTAGCCGTTGGTAAATAGAAAAAATACCATAATAAAGTTGTGTTATGTTTAACAGAAACATTTAGGTTGAAATCATGGCCCACTTAAAGGTTCAGCTGTTTTATCCCTTTCTTCTGCTTTCTTTTCTAACGAATTCGGTTGCGCCTCTTCCTCTCGCTCAAACTTTGAAAAACTTTTCGACTCTGCACCTTTAACACCTAATTTTTCTTCTTTTAGATCTAAGACTCCTTTAACTGTGCCATCTTCCTGGCTCTGCAGCGTAAAGCCCATTTTCTTCGTTAGGTTTATAGCTTGATAGTTGTCTGGAAGCATTATAGCATAAAGGGTTTCAACTCCCATGTCCTTAGCGATTTCAATAACATAATCAACCATTTTCGTGCCTAAGCCTAGCCCTTGCCACGGATCTGCAACAATAAAGGCTATCTCACCCTTTTTCCCGTCGGGTTCTAGGCTTACTCTGACAACACCAAGTATCCGCCTATGGCCTTCCTCATTTAGTTCTGCAACTATGGCTATTTCCCTGTCGTAGTCAATGTTGCAGTAGCGCACTCTCACCTCATGAGGCGTGTCCTTTATTATTTGGAAAAACCTGTAGCGTATGGATTCTTCAGAGAAGTTTTGGAACATTTCAAGCCAAAGCGGCTCATCTTCAGGCTTTATAGGCCTCAATAGCACTGTTCGGCCGTCTCGAAGCTTCCACAAAGTTTCATATTTTTTGGGATAGGGACTTATTATCAAGTGCTGGTGGGGTTCCACTTTCTGGAATATTAAATCCTTGTCTATGGCTATCCGCGCATCTAGAACACAGGCCTCTTTCTCGTTTATCAAAAGCGGGTTAATGTCCACTTCCCTTATTTGGGGAAAATCTATAATCATCTGAGAAAAGCGTACAAGGGTTTCCTCAAGAAGTTTAATGTTGGCCGGCGGCATGTTTCTATACCCCTTAAGAAGCTGGTAGACTTTTGTCTCCTCCATTAACCGCCTTGCCAAAGTTTGGTTTAGGGGCGGTATTCCTATGGCATAATCTTTGAAGAGTTCTACGCCTATGCCACCCATCCCGAAAAGGATTACAGGCCCAAAAATTGGGTCTTTTTTGGCGCCTATTATGACTTCGTATCCGCTTTTCTTAATCATGAGTTGAACGGTAACGCCGAGGATTTCAGCATTCGGACTATACGTCTTAGCATTTTTAATTATCCTTTCAAAAGCTTCCCTAACTTCTGCTTCACTTTTTAGGTCGAGGGCAACACCTCCAGCGTCAGTTTTATGAGTGATTTGGGGAGAGAGAATCTTCAGCACCACTGGATAGCCAATGTGCGAGGCTATATGCGCGGCTTCGTCTGCTGTTTTTGCAACATAAGTTTTTACGACGGGCAAATCATAGTATTCAAGGAGCTTTTTAGCTTCAGCCTCTGTCAGCAGTTCTCGGTTTTCCATAACAGCGTTCCGCATAGCCACCAATATTGGATGTTTTGGAGGTGAAATGTCAACAGGCAGTTCTTCAGGAGTCTCGTAAAGCAGTTCAAGGTTCCGCTTGTACTGATACATGTAAAGGTATGTTTTTACAGCTTGCTCCGGCGTAGAATATGTTGGAAGGCCGTTCTCGTTTAAAATGCGATTTGCATCTCCTACCGCTTCGCCGCCCATGAATGAAGTTAAAACTGTTTTATTGCGGTATCTCTCATTTTTGTAAACTTCAACTATGTCCTTGGCTATTTCAACAGACTCAGCCACTGCCTGTGCAGTGTAAATAACTAGTATGCCGTCCACATTCTCGTCCTTAAAGCAAGCCTCTAAAACCGCCTTATAACGTTCAGACCTAGCGTCTCCTAAAATGTCAATGGGATTCCCCCGGCTCCAGTAAGGAGGAAGGATGCTGTTGAGAAGTTCCATGGTTTGCGGACTTAGCTTTGCAAGCTTACCGCCTCTAGCTATAAGTGCGTCTGTAGCCATAACTCCTGGACCGCCAGCGTTAGTCACTATGGCCAAGTTTGGTCCTTTTGGTAGCGGTTGAAGCCCCAAAACTTCGGCACAATTGAATAAGTCTTCTATTTCTTCAACGCGTACTATGCCGGCGCGTTTAAAGGCTGCATCGTAAATGTCGTCTTCTCCTGTAAGCGAGCCGGTGTGGGATGCTGCTGCCTTTGCACTTTCGCTGAATTTTCCAGCCTTAACCACAATTATGGGTTTTGTTCTTGCGAAGTGTCTTGCCGCGCTCATGAATTTACGCGCGTTTGTCATTCCCTCAATGTACATGAGTATGCTTTTTGTTTGAGAGTCTGTGCCCAAATAATCAATTAAATCGCCGAAGTCTACGTCCACCATTGAACCTACAGATATGAAGTGGCTGAAGCCTATGTTTTCGCTAATAGCCCAGTCGAGAATGGCTGCACCTAAAGCACCGCTTTGAGAGATAAATGCGATGTTGCCTGGCTTCGGCATCTTATTTATGAAAGTTGCGTTGAGGTTGATGCTTGGGCGTATTATGCCTAAACAGTTTGGCCCAATAATTCGTAAGCCATATTTCCGCTTAATCTCTAAGAGTTTATCCTCTAACGCTTTACCTTCTGGGCCGGTTTCTTTGAACCCAGCAGAAATTATTATGATGCCTTTAATTCCAGCTTTGCCACACTGCTCCACTACGTCTGGAACGGTTTTTGCAGGAGTGGCGATAACTGCAAGGTCAACGGTTTTTGGAAGTTGCTCCACAGTTTGATAAGCCTTAAGCCCCAAAATCTCCTTCTTTCGAATGTTAACAGGATAAATTTCGCCTTCAAAGCCTGAATCAAGAAAATTTTTAATCAAGGCATACCCAACAGAGCCTTCCTCATCGCTTGCGCCAACTACGGCAACGCTTTTCGGATTAAAAATTTTGTCAAGATGCAAGGTAACCAAGATCAAGCACCTGCACCTTTGAAGAGTCAACAGCGAAGATTAAAACTTTATGTAGCAATTATGCAAAGTCTAGAGGAGAAGCACTTGTTAATTTTCACACTAAGCAGGGCTACTTTTTATTCATCAAGTATTCATGTATGGCCCTTGCAGCCCGTTTTCCAGCGCCCATGGCACTGATGACCGTGGCCTCTCCAGTCACAATGTCTCCGCCTGCATATACGCCTTCAAGGCTTGTTTTGCCGTTCTCGTCTGTCACTATTGTGCCCCATTTAGTAACTTCAAGCCCTTCGGTTGTGCGTTGAATGATTGGGTTAGGCGTCCGCCCAATGGCAATTATAACCGTATCTGTGTCCATTAAAAACTCTGAACCCTTAACCGCAACTGGTCTCCGTCTGCCCGACTCATCTGGAGGCCCCAACTCCATGCAGATGCATTCCATTTGTTCAACCCATCCTTTTTCATCGCCAATAAACCGCGTGGGTGCAGCTAGAAACTTGCAAATTATCCCTTCCTCTTCAGCGTTTTCAATTTCCTCTTTCCTTGCAGGCATCTCTTCTCTTGAACGGCGGTAGACTATGCAGACTTCTTCGGCGCCTAAACGCAAAGCGGAGCGGGCAGAGTCCATGGCAACGTTTCCGCCGCCAATGACCACAACGTGTTTGCCTATCCTTATGGGCGTATCATACTTTGGAAACGCATAAGCCTTCATGAGGTTAACTCTTATCAAAAACTCGTTGGCCGAGTAGATTCCGCCAAGATTTTCTCCGGGTATCCCTAGAAACTGTGGCAAACCAGCACCTGTCCCAATAAAAACCGCGTCAAATCCCCTTTCCTTAAGAAGTTCTGGAATAGTGTAGGTTCTTCCAATAAGGTAGCCTAGCTTAAGCTCGACGCCTAACTTTTTAATGTAATCAACTTCGGCTTGAACAATACTTTTTGGCAGACGGAACTCTGGGATTCCATATACCAATACGCCGCCTGGAAGATGTAAAGCCTCAAAAATCACAACTTCGTGTCCAAGCTTTGCCAAGTCAGCTGCAGCCGTCAAACCAGCAGGCCCCGCACCTATTATGGCTACTTTCTTGCCAGTTGGAGGAGCCCTTTCCGGATTTGTAAAACCCCTATCTCTTTCCCAGTCAGCCAAAAACCTTTCAAGCCTACCAATGCTTACCGGGTCACCGACTTTGCCAAGAACACAGAATTTTTGACATTGTTCTTCTTGAGGGCAAACCCTGCCGCAAATCGCTGGAAGACTGTTTTTCTCCTTAATTTTTCTGACGCCTTCCTCGTATTTTCCCTCCCGCAGCAACTTGATAAAGGCGGGAATGTCAATTTCAACGGGGCAACCTTGAATGCACTGGGGTTTTGGACATTGAAGGCAACGGTTAGCCTCTTCAAGGGCTTGCTCTTCAGTGTAGCCTAAAGCAACCTCATTGAAGTTTCTTCTACGAACTTCAGGCGGCTGCTTCGGAATGGGAACAGCCTCTTTCTTAACTTTAGGTTTAGGTTTACTCTCCGCCACAGTCGCATCCTCCAAGCTCCCATAATAAAGAGCTTAGACGCTCTTCTGGTATAAGCATACGTTGACGCTTAACTAATTCATCAAAATCCACGAGGTGTCCGTCGAACTCTGGGCCGTCCACGCATCCGAACATCATTTTTCCGCCGACGGTTACTCTGCAGACACCACACATTCCCATAGCGTCAACCATTATAGGCATTAAGGTCACGATTGTTGGGATGTTAAAAGGCTTAGTGATCTCGCATACGCTTTTTAGCATGGGAACAGGCCCCATGGCGATGCAGCGGTCAAACTTTTCTTCGGCCAAAATTTCCTTCAAAAATTCTAAGCCTTTATAACCTTCAGAGCCATCGTCCGTAGCCACATAAAGTTTGCTGCTTAAAGCTTTCATTTCATCTTTGAAAGGGAGGAGACTCTTTATTCGCGCGCCAATTACTGTGACCACTGTGTTTCCAGCCTCGCGTAAGGCTTTAACCTGTAAAAGCATGGGGGCAACCATCACTCCACCAGCAACGCATAAGACTTTGCCGAAATTCCTAATTTCCGAGGGGCGTCCCAGAGGCCCTGTAATGTTCCATATTCGTTCACCCTTTTTCAGAAGACCAAGCTGCTTTGTTGTTTTCCCCACCTCGTTGAAGACGAAAGTTATTGTTCCCTTTTCTCTGTCATAGCCAGCGATGGTTAGAGGCACCCTTTCACCTTTCTCATCTATAATTACTATAATGAATTGTCCGGGTTTAGCTTTCTCAGCGATTTCTGGAGCATAAACCTCAAACAATTTGATTTTTGGAGCAAGCTCTTTAGTCGTCAAAACCTCATACATGTTCTAAGCCTCCTTTTTTGAAAGTTTTGTAGAGGGAATAGACGCGACTTTATTCACGAAAGCATCCAATTTCTTTTCGAACTCGCCTGTAAATCTTGGGGAAGCTTCGAAAAGTTCAAAACGTTCAAGGAGACCCATTTTTCCTAAAACATCTTTTAGAACAGCCATGTTTCTTTCAGCGGTGTCTCTGCCCTCTTGAAGTTTACAATCTTCGGCTGAACAAACAACAGCAATCACTCCATCAAAACCGCTTTGTAAAGCGTTAACTACGTGAACAGGATCAAGCGCTTTAAAGCAGGGAACCTCCAGCATCATAGCATTTCTCTTGAAAAGGGCGCTTTCAGGATTATCCAGCGTGGAAAACTCTGACCATTGACAACAGAAAACCAGAACTACTGGAAATCTGCCTTCAGCTTTCAGCTTAACTGCCGAATCCCTATAACGTCTGAGAATGTTCTCAAACTCGAAGCCTTTAACTTGAATTGCATGGTGGGGGCAAACGAGGGCACAAGCACCGCAGCCCATGCAATGGTCGTAGAGTATTTTTGGCGTTGCAAAGGATTCTGCTTCTATGGCGGAGTAGGGGCATATGAAAACACATTTGTCGCAGCCAACACACTTTTCAGTGTCATAAACAGCCTTCCGCGAATATTTTACAACGGTAACGGCGTCTTCGGCGAAGCCTAAATCCTCAAGGACTTTTCTTCCCAAGGCTAATCGGCGAGTGTTGATTTTGGTTCCTTCTTTAAAGCGGCAAAACTCATCCTCACACTGGATGGACACAACTTTCTTAACGCCTAAACCTAAAACTTTGAAGACGAATTCTGTTGGAATTCTTCCTGAACAAGGCAAACGTAACGGAATATAATCTTTAATGCTTAAGCCTTGATCTGCCAATATCTCTTCAATTTCGTATGTTGAAGGGGAGTTGCCGCGGCACATGAGGACAAGAGTCTCAGCCTTAACCTTTTCCAACATATGCTCCACATGTTTTAGCAAACTGTCATAGTCATAGTAGGCTATCTCTATGGCAAAAACTGGACATGCGCTGTAGCATATACCGCAGACTTGGCACTTCTGCAAATCAATTTCTACTTTACCAGTTTCCGCGTCACGTTGAATAGCCTCATAGGGGCATATGGAATAGCAAATTGAACAGCGACTACAGTAATCTTGGTTTATACTTACCACAGCGACACGGTCTTCGCTCATCGGGCATTTCTCCAATATCATGCTAATTGCATAAGCGCTGATGAGCGCTAGAAGTTTTGAAAAAGGGGTCATGTTCGATATAATGTTTTTGGAAATTTTTGTTGAAAATTCCTATGGATTGTAGTAATATGGTCTACGGATGTAGCCGTAAGCCTCTAAGGCAGCTGTTATGCCTTGTCCCACTGCTGTTCCAATTTGCTTGACAGGATGATTGGTAACGTCGCCCGCCGCGTAAACTCCAAGAATGTTTGTCCTCTGGCGAATATCAATCTTGATGTAGCCATGCTCATCCACCTCGACGCCTGCTTCTTTAGCTATTTGACTGTTGGGAGTTTCTCCAGCTTGAACGAAGACTCCATCGATAGGCATTTCTCTCATTTCTCCAGTTTTCATATCATACAGCACCGCCTTGTCCACCAATTTCTCGCCTTTAATCTCTTTCAACTCATTATTCCACAGCACTTCTATGTTGTCTTTTTCCATTAACGCTTTAACAAGGGCTTCTTCGGCGCGGAAAACGTTTCTACGGTGGACAATTTTAACTTCTGAAACAAGTTCTGCCAAGTATAAGGCTGTGATTACCGCAGAGTTCCCGCCGCCAACAACAAGAACACGCTTACCCTTAAACAGCGGCCCGTCGCATACTCCACAATAGCTTACTCCCTTGCCTCTAAATTCTTTTTCACCAGGCACGCCTAACTCGCGATAGCTTGTCCCAGAGGCAATTATGACCGCTTTAGCTTTATAAACAGCTTTGTTTGTCTTCACAATTTTTTCTTCGCCTTTTAGATTTAGGCTTAACGCCTTTTCAAATTCATTGATAGCCACACCTAATCCTCTACACTGCGCCGCCATCTTTTGCATCAATTCTGATCCGCTTATTCTTTCAAATCCTGGATAGTTCTCAATTATGGGCGCGTCTGCGGCTGTTCCTCCAGTCATCTTTTCTTCGATAATTAAGGTTTTTAATCCGCTTCGCACTCCATAGACTCCAGCGGCTAAGCCAGCAGCACCCGCCCCAATTATTATTAAGTCCCAATTTTCCATACGTAACACGCTTCGCTTAACTGTCTGCCAAACAGAATTATATGTTTTAGCCTTGATTATTCGTCTTCAAAGTCTAGTTCCGCAATTTCCAGTTCATAGCATTCTTGGCATAGCCCATCATAAGTTTCGTATTCCTCTCTGGAAATTTTTCTTCCGCAGATTAAACAACTGTAAACCTTTTTGTCTTTTTCATCCATTATTAGACCTCCTAGCATAAATTATGTTTCCATGGGCTTAGCCTGCAGTTTTACCAAAGCCTTTTCGTAATTCACAATCATGTATTTTTGGCCCTTTTTAACCACTTTGTGGCCTTCTATTTCTAAAAGCCGTTTTTGAGTTTCTGCTCCGCCGGGATACTTTTCGTTTATTACTCCTCCAGCTTTCAGCGTCCTCCAATAAGGCGTAATGTTCTTTTCGCCTTTCATTTTCTGTTCTTCGGCGGCTTGGGCGGCGATCCAGCGAAAATTCCCGTGGTTATAGGACATCCAATAGTTGCTCCATGCTTTTTGGCTATTGCAGCGCGGATCTCGTTAATGGTTACGAGTTTTCCTTTAGGTATACTTTTCATTATTTCGTCAACTTCTACGGGTGCTGGAATAGCCACAGTGCCAGAACCCCAAGGTTTACTCATTTTATCAGTGATCGGCTCAACCCTTGGCAACCTTTTTGCATCTCTTAGTTTTTCACTCCAACTCTTCCTTTTCAACAATAACAACCTTCTGATATATTACCTCTGCAAGAAAGCTAATAACACTATTGTAAGACGCGAGGATTCAACAAAAAGTTGCAATAAAAACGAGAAAGGAAATTATTGTCCGGCTTTAGTCAAACCCTAGTTCTTGGATGAATGTGCCGTGCCACGTGTGGTACCAGATTTGTCCTGTGTAGCCGTTGACGCTGAGCATGCCGTAGTGTTGGCCGTTGAGCTCTACCATAACGTGGTAGTAGCCGTAGAAGGGTTTCACTTCACCTACCGTTGTGTCTGGATAGTAGATGTTTAGGTATTGCTGTGCATAGGCCTTGGCTTGGTCTATGGTGACTTGCATAGTGGCTGTAGGCGTCCTATACCAACCCATCATTCCGTTCATCATACCGTATTTCGTGTTCCACATCATATTTGGCCCGTGTTCTGGGTAAATGCGGCCAGTGTACTTTTCAATGAGCATTTCAAAGGCGCCTATACCCGTGCTTCGTTCATAATACTGCACATAAAAGTTCAGCGAATACTCCTCCACCTCGCTAACGGCCAAATCAGGATTATTCAACGACGCCAAATATCTCTGTGCAATCGTCACCGCAGTTTCAATGGTTATGGGAGATGTGGGCGTGTTAGGATAAGCAGGATACGTTGGACCACTAAAGCCGTTCCAGCCGTTTCTTCCATGGCATCCTCTGCCGCCATAGGGATAAGCAGGATATGCGGGGTAGGTTTCATAGACATCGTATGTCGGCGACGAACCATAAAGGTTCCATCTGCCCATGTGGCTATAGACCGCAGTTATTAGGATTGCGAACGCTAATCCGCTGAGCACTGCAACGCTGACGATTTTCCATTTTTCCATCGGAATCACCTCAATTTAAACCCATGCACGGTGAGGGATAAAATAGTTCGCTGAAACATGTGCGAAACAAATATTGAAACATTCTGAAACAACAGATTGACAGCATATTTCACCATATAAAGGAATGCAACTGTCATGATAATGCTTAAATTTGTCGGAAACTCTTTTTTCTTGAGGCAAAGTGCGCAAAATAAACGCTTTTTTTGACACTTTTCATGGTCTCTATATTTTCCTTAATTATTCTTGTAGCTGTAAGCTTCTATCTTTTTACAGCAACCCTTCAATATCCATGGGATTGGATGTGGATGCATATGGGTGGCATGATGGGCGGAAACTATCAAGTTCCAGCTCAAAACTCAATTTCGCTCTATCTTGAAGCACTCTTTATCGGACTTGTCGTTCTCGCGGTGGTGAGCGTGTTTGGAGTAACATATTTCATAGCGTTTCCCGAGAGAAAAATTACAAATCAGCCTTCAGAAAACCGCATTGAAAATTTTCAAGGAGACCTAACAACTCCATATTCGGCTGTTTTAAAAGCATTAACTCAAGAGGAACGCAAAATCATCGAAATCCTAATGGTTCACAATGGAAAATACTTGCAGAAATACTTGAGAAAAGAGGCGGGAATTACAAGACTGAAAACACACAGGATTCTATCACGCTTAAGCGAGAGAGGCTTGCTAAACATGAAAAGAGTTGGAAACACAAATGAAGTGGTCTTGGCAGATTGGCTTACACACCAACCTAAAACCCGAGAAAAAGAAAACTAATTCCAGATCCTAGGTAAAAGTTTAAAACAGCGATGCGCAACTAGGTTGTGGTGAACACATGAGGGATAAAGTTCTCCACTGAGGAAAACAAAACCTTTAATATTCCTAAGAACAGTTCAGAAAATTTTATGGAGATTCTGAAACAAATCGAGGAAAAATGGCAGAAACGCTGGGAAGAAGCTAAAATTTTTGAGGCAAATCCAGACCCTTCAAAGCCTAAATTCTTTATCACAGTGGCTTATCCGTATCCGAACTCTCCGCAGCATATAGGGCACGCACGAACGTACACTTTGGCTGACGTGTATGCACGCTATATGCGGATGCGTGGCTACAACGTGCTATTGCCCATGGCTTTTCACTACACTGGTACGCCTGTTTTAGCCATGGCCAAACGCTTAGCGGAAGGCGACGAAGAACTGATAAACGATTTTGTAAGCGTCTATAAAGTTCCAAGGGAAAAACTGAAAGATTTAACAAACGCCCTTGCCATGGCCAGATATTTCCACGAAGAAATTAAAGAGGGAATGAAGCGTATAGGCTATTCAATAGACTGGAGACGTGAATTCACAACCATAGATCCTCAATACAATCGCTTTATAGAATGGCAGTTCCAAAAGCTTCACCAGGCAGGATATATAACCCGTGGAAGCCACCCTGTGGGTTGGTGTCCAAAAGACGGAAACCCAGTCAGCCAGCATGATACTGCAGGGGATGTGGAGCCAGAAATAGGAGATTTCACATCAATAAAATTCAAGCATGAAGAGTGGGTTCTTCCAACAGCTACTTTACGCCCAGAAACAGTTTTCGGCGTGACGAATATTTGGCTTAATCCAAAGGCTACATATGTAAAAGCTTTGGTTGACGATGAAAAATGGATAATAAGCCAAGAATGTGCAGAGAAACTGACATTTCAGAACCGCAAAGTCACAGTGTTGGAAAGCCTTGAAGGGAAAGAGCTTATAGGGAAGACGGTTAAAAACCCAGTTACGGGCGATGAAGTATTAATTTTACCCGCAGATTTTGTTGACCCCAAAAACGCAACGGGTGTTGTAATGTCTGTACCTGGACACGCGCCTTACGATTATGTCGCCTTGGAAAACCTAAAGCATGATTCAGCGAAGCTGAAGGAACACGCCCTAGATGAAGCGGTTGTGAAAGCCATAAAAGTGATTTCAATAATTGAGGTGCCATCCTATTCGGATATTCCAGCGGAAGATGTTGTCAAAAGAATGGGAATAAGCGAACAAACAGACCCCAAACTGGAAGACGCTACAAAAGAGGTTTACAGACACGAGTTTCACAACGGGAAAATGAAGGCAAACACTGGGAAATATGCTGGACTACAGGTGGCTGAAGCGAAAGAAAGGGTCAAACAGGAGCTTATAAGCGAAGGTAAAGCTGCCATAATATATGAACTTTTAAACAGGCCTGTTCGATGCCGCTGCGGAACAGAATGCCTAGTGAAAATCTTTGAAGACCAATGGTTTATTGACTATGGGAATGGTGAATGGAAAGCTCTGGCCCGCAAATGCTTGGAGAAAATGAGGATTCTCCCAGAGGATTTGCGCATAGAATTCAACTACGTGATAGACTGGCTTCATGAAAGGGCATGCGCGAGAAAGTCGGGTTTAGGCACTAGGCTTCCTTGGGATGAAGCTTGGATTATCGAGTCGCTTTCAGACTCCACAATTTACATGGCATACTACACCATAGCAAGACACATAAAAGAACATGGAATACAGCCAAGCCAGCTAACCAGAGAAGTTTTCGACTACATATTCCTAGGAAAGGGCGACGCTGCGGAAATATCTCAAAAAGTTGGGCTGAACACGGAAACACTGGAGAAAATTCGCAGTGAATTCACCTATTTTTATCCCTTAGACAGCCGCCATTCCGGACGCGATTTGGTTCCAAACCATCTGACGTTCATGATATTCAACCACGTAGCCATATTCCCAGAAGAGCATTGGCCTAGACAAATCGTCACTAACGGCAGCGTGACAATGATGGGGGTGAAAATGAGCAAGTCTTTCGGCAACATAATCCCCCTAAGAGAAGCTTTGAAAATGTTCGGAGCCGACCCACTGCGGTTAAGTGTCCTTGCAACTGCTGAACTTCTGCAAGACGCTGAATTCAGTCAAGCAGTGGCTAAATCCATGCAGGATAGAATAGAACGTCTCTACAAGTTCGTCGTAGAATTTGCCAAAGAAACCGGGAAAACCGGAAAAGTTTCAGAAAACATGTTTACAACGATAGACCGTTGGATGCTAAGCCGGCTGCAAGAACACATAAAAAACGCCACGGAATTCATGGATACGCTAGCGGTGCGCAAAGCCATACACATAATTCTATATGAGTTAGAACAGGATTTTCAATGGTATCAGAAACACATAAAAGACCAAAAAGATAATCCGGAAAGAAAAGCGGCTATAACCCATATTTTCAGTGAGGTTATAAACGCCCAGATAAGGATGCTGGCTCCTGTGGCGCCTCACATATGTGAAGAACTATGGGAAAAAATTGGCGGAAAAGGCTTTGTTTCCTTAAGTTCATGGCCGACGTTTGACGAGAAGAAAGTGGATGTTAAAGCGGAAGAAAATGAAGCCTTAATTATGGGCTTGCTGGAGGACACTCAAAACATAGTTAAAGCAACCAACTTAACGCCTAAGAAGGTTTTCTATTACGTGGCAGCTCCATGGAAATGGAGAATCTATAGGATGACGCTTGAAAAGGCAACTTCAGGAAAAGTTACGCAAGGCGATCTAATGAAAGACTTAATGAAGGATTCAGAATTGAGGACTAAAGCCAAAGAAGTGGCAGATTTTGCTGGCAAGATTTTGGAGGAGATCAATCGAATGCCACCAGAGAAGAAGCATAGACTTCTAGAAATTGGAGCGCTCGACGAAAAACAAGTGTTGAAAGACGCGGAAGACTTCCTAAAAAGGGAAATAAACGCAGAAATACAATTCTACGGAGAG
>JBNASL010000005.1:0-36571 GCA_049717905.1 Candidatus Bathyarchaeales archaeon
TTCAAACAAAAGACTTTCTAACCGCGCAGGTTTCAGAAATACAGTGGAAAACCTTGGATAAGGCTGCAGCTGAAATCCTTGAAAAATGCCAAAACGTTTCAGCAGTATACTATGACGTTACGCCTAAGCCTCCAGCAACAATTGAAATGGAATAGAATGGAATAGAAGTGGCAGTAATGCACGTGCTTTGCCTTCCTAGCGGTTAAAACCCTAAATAGTCGTTTTCCCTTTTCTTAGGCGGATTGGCATGTTTCGCGTAAGGGTAAACAAAATCGAGTCTATCCGCGATATAGATGGCAACCTTGGAAAACGTATCGAGCTTGTTGAGGAACGCCAAGTTCCTCAGTTCGCAATTAGACCTCAGACTGAAGAGGCTAAGGTTGTGCAGGAGGTTTTTCAAACTTTGCAACAGCAGTTGCCCATTTTTCCGGCAAGGGCGCAGTTCACAATCCCAAAGATAATACTATTTCTAACAGAACAAGAGTACGAAAGCCTAGGCATAGACTTCGACGTAAACCAGGTTTACGAGATAACCCTTGAAAACCAATCGATAAAATTTAGGAAAATCGCATAATCTCCTTCCTAATTTTCCTTAAAGCCGAATATTTCGGGTGAAAAGAAAGCACAAACATCATGCTTCTCAAGGCATTGAAAACATCTTCCATTGTGGGTTTTTGGTTTTTATCGCAGTAAAGCGGAACAGGTTCCTCTTCTCCATTCTTGTAATAAACATATATCGGTGCTGCTTTGTCCTTTAAATCCACGATCTCAACATCTAAATTTAACGTCCTAGCCGTCTTTTTAGCCGCTGCGCTTACAGATTTTAGTCTTTTTCTGCACGATCCTGCGCTCGAGGCATAAACCAAGAGTTTTCCACGATCGGTTTCCAACAAGCTTAACCCTCCAAAATTCACGTTCAACAGTTAGCTTTTAAAATAAGCGGTGAAGCGACAAAATCGATATCCAGAGAGAGTTAAGTTAAAGTGAAGGCTCATAAACGTCTAAACACTGTAAATTTATTGCCCGCAAGCTAGGAGTGTCCATCATGAAGGTTAGAGCACACGTTTTTGTAAGTGGGCGGGTTCAAGGAGTTTTCTTCAGATATGAGACTAGAAATGAAGCCAGAATGCGAGACGTGAAAGGGTGGGTTCGCAACATGCCAGACGGCAGGGTTGAAGCAGTCATTGAAGGCGAAGAAGAAGCAGTTAAAGAGCTTATCGAATTTTGTAAGCAGGGGCCGCCTGGCGCAAGAGTTACAAAAGTAGATGTGACGTGGGAAAATTACACTGGCGAGTTTAAGGATTTTGAAATAAGGTACTAGCTCACTTTGTTAAGCTTTTTTCTTTGGGACTCTGAAGTGGGATTCTTTTCCAGCGCTTATGTAGTCTCCTCCCATCCCGCGCACTATCTGAGCTATCTTCGCAAAGTTTTCACTGCCTAAAAACTGGCGGGGCTTTATCATTATATACTCGTCTCTTTCTTCAAAGTTGAGAAGATCCTCTAAATCCTCCGGAAACATCATTTTAATGTCCTCTACTACCATTTTCTTTTCAGCTTCAAAAGTTTCTGGCGCTGGTGTGGGCGCAGAAGGCGGAGCAATTTGCGAAACCGCAATAGATTTGAGCGATGCGGCAACTATTCGAAGGTCTTCTGCGATGTTATTTAAAACAACGAGCAACTCGTCAACCTTATCTACAAGTTTTTCAATTTTCTCCTTTTCTAAACTCATACGTGTGACACGCTCTTTCAAATCTTATACCGTTAAGCTGTATTTATTAATTGTTTGTTGCTAAACTCCTAATAGAAAGGAGCCCTTGTTACCTTTGATTGAAGTTGATGGAAGCCGAAAAAGTGGAAGCGGAACCATACTTAGACTTTCAGTTGCCCTAGCCTCAATACTTGGAGAACCATTACACATCTATAACATTCGGCAGAACAGACCTCAGCCAGGTTTAAGACCACAACATTTAGAGGCTGTATTAACCGCGGCTAAACTCTGCGAAGCCCAGGTGAAAGGCGCGACGCTCAACTCTCGCGAGCTTTGGTTTACCCCAAAAGAAATTAAGGGCGGAAAATTCGAGGCTGAAATTGGCACTGCAGGCAGCATCCCCATGCTTCTTATGACTGTTCTGCCCATATGCATTTTCGCAAAAAATACTGTTCGCCTTCACATTTCAAAAGGCGGGACAGACGTCTCTAATTCACCGACAATAAACTATATGCGTAACGTGTTTTTGCCGGTCTTAAAACGCATGGGAGTAAACGCCACAATAACCGTTAACAAATACGGCTATTACCCTAAAGGAATGGGCGAAGTAACCCTAATCGTTGAGCCGTGCAAGGAACTGCAGCCTCTACACCTTGAAGAATTCGGCACTTTAAAAGCTGTTAAAGGTGTTTCAGTGTGCACTTTTCTGGCTGAACGAAAGGTTGCTGAACGTCAGGCAGAAGCGGCAAATAACTATCTAAAGACGAGAGGCTTTACAGCTGACATCCAAATAATAAATGACAGGTCAAATCCTCTGCAGAAAGGGAGTTCCCTAGTCTTGTGGGCTGAAACCGACAAAAGCGTATTGTTGGGCGCAGACGCCATCGGCGAGCTTAAAAAGACAAGCGAAGCTGTTGGAAAGGAAGCGGCTGAAAAACTATGCATGGAAATTTCTGCAAAAGCCACTGTTGATATGCACTTGGCTGACATGCTTGTTCCATACATAGCCTTAGCGAAGGGCAGTTCAACATACCTCACAAGGGTCGTATCCGACCATTTAGAAACCAACCTTTGGCTTACTCAAACCCTTCTAGACGTCAAGTTCAAAGTTGAAAAAGTCAACGGGCTCTACAATGTGGAAAGGGTTGACTAAACCTTGAGAGCTAAAGTTAGAGGAATATACACAACAGCCTTAACAAAAATGCTTCTGGAAAACGGTTTTCAAATAGTCCAGCCTTCGCAAGCCATTAAAACACGTTTAGGCATTCCAGAAAACAGTGGACATCCAGACATAACGATAAAAGATAGATATGACCTTCAAGGAGTTGTTGTGTTAGGCTCAGCTGAAGCCACAGAAGCCTTCAAAGCGATTATAAAATCATACTTTGAAGATGCCTTAACCAGAAAATGGAACGTAAGCCTCGGCGGCATATATAAGGGATGCATTTTAAGCGCTGATGAAAACATGGTTTATGTAGACATAGGCAATGGAACAGTTGGAACGCTTCCGAGACAAGAATCTCCAAGCGAAAGTCAAAGAGAAGTGATTGTTCAAGTTGAGAGGAAAAGAATTGGTAGAAAAACTCCAGTTTTAACAACCCAGCTTAAGATTATCGGAGAATGTGCCATACTTGTGCAGAAAAGCAAAGTTGGGGTAAGCCTAAAAATCCGCGACCTAAATAAGCGGGCGGAACTTTATGCTTTTGGCAAGCAGCTTTCGCCTGAAGGTTGGGGAATAATTTGGCGGGAACCCGCAGCCAACAAGCCAAAAGATTTTTTGGAAAAAGAGATCGCAACCCTCGCCGAGAAAGTTAGGCTTTTAAATGAGAAAACTGTATCCGCAAAGGCGCCAGCCCTTCTCCTAAAAGGATTATGTTTCATGGATGTTGAATTTCCCTTCGCCGCCAAAAGAAAACTAGACAAGCTAAGGGCGTCGGTAACACCAACAATTGAAGGGCACCACTTTTACAAAAGCTGCAGCGGCAACATTTCAGCAACTTTGGAAATGGCTGAGAAACTTTTAGAAAAGGGTCAAAGCCATAGCGAGGTGAAGGAGCTTTTCAAAAGGCAAATTCAGCGGGAGTTTCCAGAGGAAGGCTCAACTGTTGATGTGGAACACGTTAAGCTAAACGGCGCAGTCTTCCACCTTGGACAAGCCACAATAGAAACCATAAGCAACGAGGAAATAAAATACTGCCGAACTATTAGGGCTGACGGTTTTTACGATGGCCTTGGAGTGGCAAAAGAAGCCGGCGACAAAGCAGTAAGCGAGACAAAACTGGGCGAATGGCACATAACAACAAACTATTTCTCCAAAGACGGAAAATGGAAAGGCACATACATAAACCTAAACACGCCGGTGGAAGTTTATCCAACAGCAATACGTTACGTAGACTTGGAAGCCGACGTCTGCATCCATCCAAACGGCGAAACAAAAATCATAGACATGGAAAAACTTGAAAAAGCTCTTGAAAGGGGCATTTTAAATAGGGTGCTATTTGAAAGGGTTAAAAATACAGCGCAGCTTTTTACGGAAAAGGCTTTTGCTAAAAATTTTTCGGCTAACTTTATTTAGCGTCTCCGCTTCTTATATCTATTTCAAGAGAGAGCCAAATTGAGCGTCGACCTAGTCCTAAAAGACTTGAAAGCCTACGTGAACAACGCAGTAATAGAGTGCTGCCTAGCAATAAAAGATAGAAAAATTTTCAAAATAGGGAAAGAGTCCCATATGCCTAAGGCTGAGGCAGCATTAAGCCTTGAAGGGCTTCTGGTTATGCCAGGCTTAATAGATGTTCATGTTCACTTGAGGGATGAAGGCAAATCCCATAAAGAAGACTTTAAAAGTGGAACAGCTGCAGCAGCTGCGGGCGGGATAACTACAGTTCTAGACATGCCCAACAACGACCCGATGACTATGGATACTGAAACCCTGAGAAACAGAATGAAAGCCGCTAAAGAGAAAATTCTTGTTAATGTTGGCTTTTACTCCGAATTCCCCAAAAACCTACGAGAAATAGGCGAAATAATCAGGGAAGGCGCCATCGCATTCAAACTTTTCATGGGAGAACAATTAGGCGGATTAAACATTGAAGATGACTCCGCCATCAAAGAAGCCTTCAAAGTCGTGGGGCGAAAGGTTCCGGTGGCGGTTCACGCAGAAGACAAGGAAACTTTGAAAAGTGCTGAAAAAGAGCTTAAACGCAGAGGCTGCAATGACATTGAAGCCTTCATCGATGCGCATTCTGAAGAAGCTGAATTAAAAGCTGTTAAGCGCATAATAGCAGTTGTGAAAGAGACAGGCACCCGAGTGCACTTTTGCCACATAAGCACCGAAAAAAGCTTAAAGTTGGTTAATGACGCTAAAAAAGCTGGACTGCCAATAACGTGCGAAGCGACACCACACCATCTCTTTTTGTCTCTCGAGGATTTGAAGCGTATTGGCGCTTTGACATTAACAGTGCCGCCTGTTAGGGAGAAAAGCCATAGCGATGCGCTCTGGGAGGGCATCAAAAACGGATTAGTCGACATTATAGCTTCTGATCATGCGCCTCATGCGGTTGCAGAGAAAAGTGCAGATGTTGTTTGGGATGTTAAAGTGGGCATACCTGGGCTGGAAACAACTCTTCCGCTGCTGCTTACGGAAGTGAACAATGGAAGGTTAGGTTTGGCTGACATAGTTAGGCTGATGGCTGAAAACCCGGCCAAAATTTTCGGTTTAAAGGATAAAGGAAGCCTAAAAAAGGGAAATAAAGCTGACTTGGTGGCTGTCGATTTAAGTCGAGAATACAGAATTGATGCCTCAAAGTTTTATTCTAAAGCAAAGTACTCCCCCTTCGACGGAATGCAAGTTAAAGGCAAGCCTGTTAAAACTTTTGTAGGTGGCCTATTGATTATGGATGAAGGCGAAATAGTTGTTAAAGAAGGCTGTGGCGAAATAATTAAGGGGCTAAGTGAACCTTGAAGTTTATCGCCGATGGGATGCTTGGAAAGCTTACTCGTTGGCTCCGTATGTTAGGACACAACGTGAAATACTCCAATAAACTGGATGACTCGCAGCTAATCGCCATAGCCAAAAAAGAGCGGAGGATTCTGCTCACAAGGGATTTGGAGCTTTATCAACAAGCTACAGCTAAAGGCGTCCAAGCCTTCTACATGGGAGGACAGACAGAAGCGGAGAGGCTGGCAAAACTCGCCCAAAAATTCGGCATAAACCTTGACATAGATATGTCAACGTCAAGGTGTCCCAAATGTAATACAAGAGTAAAGCCGCTGCCAAAAGAGAAGGTTGCAGACAAAGTTGAAGAAACCACTTTTTCCTATTACAACAAGTTCTGGCAGTGCCCAAAGTGCGGACAAATTTATTGGCAAGGTGCCCACTGGACAAGAATACGGAAAACTCTTGAAACCGCAAAAGCGAACCTAAAGAAAATCAAAACTCAATAAGTGCTTCCAACCCCACAAAATTAATTTATGAAATGCACACAAAACATAAGAAGGGTTAATTCGGGTGAGCATTATCCAAAAACCAGAACAGGAGTTACCACTAGAGGAAATTTTAAGGTGGACTTTCATCATCTATTCTAAAAACTTCATCACATTTTTTATACCCTTTTTAGCTGCAGCAATAGTTACAGGAAGCCTCGGTTCCATAGTCACAAACTTCGCCACACAAGCCACAGCCAATATCCCAGAGCCCGGGGCATCTTCAGAAGAGATACAAAACTGGTTTTTGAGTTTTATGATGGCATTCCTGGCTATGACTTTTGTTCTGGCCATAATGTCATGGATAATAAGCACCGTTGTGAACGGAATTGGTGTTAAATGCACTACAGATCTTATAGAAAAGGGCAAGGCAAGCCTTACAGAAGCCTTCAACTTCACAGTTTACAAGCTTGTTTCTCTTTTGGCCGCGGCTTTGATAACTGGAATATTGATTGGGTTAGGCCTTCTTGCTTTAATAATTATTGGAATAATAGTTATGATAATGTTTTCTATGGTTGTCCCAGCAATTATTATAGAAGACATCGGCGCTTTGGACAGCCTATCTAGGAGCAGAAAACTCGTAAGTTACCGTTGGCTAAAAACTTTCGCCTTGCTTTTAATAATATATTTGGCGGTGTTCTTCGTATCCTTCGTTGGGAGTTTGGTTGGGCAGCACCTCGGACCTTTCAGCATCCTTGTGGGCAGCATCATCGGAGCTTTCATCCAACCAATTATCCCAATTTCGTTAACAGTCTATTACTATGCCATGGTGGCAAAGGAGGCCAAGAGGGCCCCTCCGCCTCCACCACCGCCATTCTAAGAAACAAAAAAGGAAATTACGCCTTTTCTAGGAGCCACTTTAATGGTATATCCTGATATGTGCCGTCTGGTAGTGTCCGCCTAATGGTTATGGGCAGTATACCCGCTTCCAACTCTTTTAGGGCGATGTCTATGGGGCTTGAAAACCCTTCTGAAACGTCGACGAGAATTGGGGCGCCCATGGATATTTGAAGAGCTCTAGCCCCAACTACCCTTGCCTTCTCGAAACGGGTAAGCTTTGGAGGACCTATAAAAATTTTCTTTTCTTTTTCAGACGTATTCTAATACTCCCCAGCGCCCGGATATTCGCCTCCGTATGGACCCTTTGGTGGCATTGGTGGAGCCTTGGCTTTTCCAGCTGCTATCACGTCGTCGATTTTAAGAATCATTGAAGCGGCCTCAGTTGCAGATTTTATCGCTTGTTTCTTGACGGATAGTGGTTCGAAAACGCCGGCTTCTGTCATGTCTTGAACTTTTCCTGAGGTGACTTCTATTCCAGTCCATGCTTCGCCCTTCTCATGCTTCGCCCTCAGTTCTGAGAGTATGTCAATAGGGTCTAAGCCAGCATTTTCAGTAAGAGTTGCCGGAATCGCTTCCAATGCTTCTGCGAAGCTTTTAACTGCAAGTTGTTCCCTTCCTGGAAGGGTTTCCGCATATTTCTTAAGTGTGCGGGCAATTTCAAGCTCTGGGGCTCCACCGCCAGCTAGAACTTTTGGTTCTTCAACAATGTCTCGGACAACGCACAAAGCGTCGTGAAGTGAGCGTTCAGCCTCGTCTACTATGCGTTCTGTTCCACCCCTTATTAAAATTGTAACTGCACGGGGGTGTTTGCATCCTTCAACGAAGGTCATTTTGTCGTCGCCTATTTTGCGTTCCTCAACAAGACTTGCATAGCCCAAGTCTGCTGGGCTGGCATCATCTAGGTTTGTTATTATTTTTCCTCCAGTAGCCTTCGCCAACTTCTCCATATCAGACTTTTTGATTCTCCGCACTGCAAGGATCCCCTTTCTAGCCAAGAAGTGCTGAGCCATGTCATCTATGCCCTTCTGGCATAAAACAACATTTGCACCTATTTCTGCAAGTTTCTCCACCATATCCTTTAGCATAGCTTCTTCCTGTCTTAGAAAAGCATCCATCTGTTCTGGGCTTTCGATGTTGATTTTTGCGTCAAACTCCGTCTTCTCAATCTCTAATGAAGTGTCTAGCAAAGCGATTTTGGCGTTTTCAACACGTTTAGGCATTCCGGAGTGGACGACTTCTTTGTCCAGAACTATTCCGTTTATGAGCTTTGTATCCCTTACGGACTCTCCTGGTTTTTTCTCAACTTTAACATCCTCTATGTCCACTTTGTATTTGTCGTCTACTTTTTCTGCAACTTCAAGAACTGCTTCAACAGCTAAGTCGGCCAAATACTCTCTTTGTTCAGCTACAAGTTTGCTTGCCATGCATGTCATTGCTGCCTTTTTTATGTATTCCTTAGAGTTTAGGTCCACTGGAATTGCTATTTTCTCAAGAGTTTCCAGCGCTTTTTCTGCGGCTTTTTTGTATCCGTCGATTATTATGGTTGGATGGATGTTTTTGCCGATTAGTTCTTCAGCCTTGCTAAGCAACTCACCTGAAAGTATCACCGCAGTTGTTGTTCCATCTCCAGCCTCGTTGTCCTGAGTTTTAGCCACTTCAACCATCATTTTCGCTGCTGGATGTTGAACATCCATCTCGTCCAAAATTGTGCGACCGTCGCTTGTAATTGTTACATCGCCAAAGCTGTCCACAAGCATTTTATCCATTCCCTTCGGCCCAAGGGAACTCTTTACAGTTTCAGCTATTATTTTCGCAGCCATTATGTTAGTGTGCTGTGCTTCTCTTCCTCTCGAACGGCTTGAGCCTTCTTTTAATATTAAAACTGGGACTCCGCCTGATGTAGGTGATGACAAACCAACAACCTCCTAATGCGTCTCAAACAGAAACAGCATTACAATATAAATTTTTCTAATCTAGAAATAAAAATAGATGGAGAACATAGCAGAAATAAGAGCAAAGTAGCCTTATTTTGTTCGGCCCTCCTCTTAATTCGTTTATGTTTCTAGCTATCGTTTTAATGTTTGCTTCAAAGTTTCTATTAATGCTGGAATTATTTGGTATATGTCGCCTACCACCGAGTAATCAGCTACTTCGAATATGGCTGCGTTTGGATCCTTGTTTATCGCCACTATGACTCTGGAATCTCTGACTCCAGCTATGTGCTGAATCATGCCGGAAACGCCGCATCCTATGTAGAGGTCAGGCTTAACCTTTTTTCCAGAAAGGCCAACCCACTCGGAAAACCATTTTCTATCTTCAGCTAATGGTCTAGTGCCTCCAACTTGCCCGTTTAAAACATTGGCTAATTCCTCAAACATTTTGAAGTCTTCCTTTTTGTTTACTCCTCTGCCGCCGCAAACAACTACCTTAGCCTCTTCAATACGGGTCTTTGATGCCTCAATGGGTTTAACCTTTAAGACTTCTACTTTTGGTTCTTCAAATTTAACTTCGACATTAACCACTTCCGCTTTTCTATCTGAAGGTTTTGGCTTTTCAAATGTTCTCGGCGGTACAGTTGCTATTTGAGGCTTCGCCTTGTAGGTCTGCACTGCTACGCCATTTCCGCCGTAAACAATTCTGGTTGCAGTTAACATTTTCTCTTCGTTTATTTCAAGCTTAAAAACGTCTGGAATTAAGCCAGTTTGAAGTCTTGCAGCAAGCCTCGCGGCAAGCTCCTTTCCTCTCCTAGTTGAGCCTATTAAAATTATTTCAGGCTTATGTTTGGTCGCTAAATCGGCTAAGGCGCCAAGGTAAGGTTCCACTTGGAGATTTTTGAAAACAAGGTTATCCGCTGTAAGGATTTTGTCAGCGCCATAGGCTGCTAATGCCTCGGCTTGTTCCTTAATATTGTATCCTAAAACTATGGCTGCAAGTTCCTCTTGAAGTTTATCTGCGAGTTCCCGACCCTTGCTCAGCATTTCAGCTGTCAAGTCCAGGTTTTCAGAGAAAACCCATACTCCATTAAAAGTATTCATTTACCTTATCCTCCAAGTACTCCGTCTTGAATCAAAGCCTTAACCAGCTTCTCAGCTATTTCCTTCGGGTTTTCGCCCTCAATCCTGACTTTTTTCCGTTCAACCTTAGGCGCTGAAGCCTCTAACACTTGAACGGCTATGGCTCCAACTTTTTCCCTTGAAACCCCCAAGTCTGAAAGAGTCCACGTTACAAGCTCTTTTCTTGAAGCTTTAAGAACATCCATCAGTGTTGGCACTCTAGGCTCATTAATTTCCTTTGTAACGGTTAATAAAGCGGGCATTTTAACTCTAACGACTTCTGAACAGTCTTCTAAACTTCGTTCAGCAATAACGTCGTCGTCCTCCAAGCCTACCTTACGCGCATACGTCACTGCCGGAATGCCTAGAACTTCAGCCAGCCTCGGCCCAACCTGCCCCGAATAACTGTCAATGCTTGCTTCTCCACATATAATTAAGTCAAAAGAACCCATTTTCTTTACGGCTTCAGCAAGAATCTGCGAAACCACCAGTGTATCGGAGTTTTGAATGGCGTTGTCCTGCACTAGGAAAGCCTTGTCCGCGCCCATGGCTAGTGCCTCTCTAAGTGCGGAAGAGGCGTTTTCTGCACTTACAGTTAAGGCTATGATTTCGCCTCCGTGCCTCTCCTTTATTCTTATGGCTTCTTCTAGAGCGTTCTTATCAAAATCACTAATTTTTCTGGGGGCATCTGCCGTTAACAATTTGCGGGTGGCAGCATCAACCTTTATCTGAGACACGTCAATAGCGTATTTAAGGCATACGATTATTCTTGGCATATGCCCGTTAAACCTCCGCTTTAAGATTCAAATTATCGCCGCAAATAGGATTGGGTCCAAAACAAAAGGTTACTTGTAGGGAACGTACTCCTTCCCTAGAAGTTCTCTTCCGATTACTATCTTCTGTATGTTTTGCCCGCCTTCTGCTCCTACAACGTAGGACATTACGCCGCGCCAAGCTGCTTCAAACAAGTATTCTTTAGTATAGCCTGCGGCCCCCAGCCATATCATAGCTTTTTCAGCGGCTTTAAGCGCCAAGAACGGGCCTTTCCATTTAATCATGGATATCCATTTAGCTATTTCCGTCGGCTTGAAGGTTTTTGCCTCTGAAACTTTCACTGGAAGGCCTTCTTCTGCATACCTTATGTCCTGCATCCAAGCTGTTTTCATGGTCATAAGTTTTAATGCTTCCATTTCCATGTATATTTCTGCCAGTTCAAACTGGATCGCCTCGTATTTTGCAAGGGGCATTCCAAAAACTTTTCTTTCTTTTATGTATGGAATAGCGTCATCTAAAATACGTCTAATAACTCCTGCGCAGCTTGCTCCTATCATTAGTCTGGCGTTGTCAAAGCCTTCCATGGTATGGTAAAAGCCTTTGCCAACTTCTCCAAGTCTATACTCGTCTGAAAGTCTCACGTTTTTTAATACGAAACCTCCTGTGGAAATAGCCATTCTTCCAGAATCTCTGTAAGGTTCTATTACCTCAACTCCGTCAGCGTCTATGGGAACAAAGAAGGCTGTTATGTTGCGGTGAGGGGCCTCAGGAACAAGCGGTCCTGTTCTTGCGTTAACCCAGTAGCCTCCGCCCCACATTTTGCATTCTTCTGTGCCGCTGATGAATGTTTTTTCGCCGTTGAGAACCCATTCATTCCCTTCCATTTTCGCAGTGGTCTTATGTCCTGCGACATCTGAGCCTCCTGCAGGTTCTGTTGCTCCGATGCCTATGAATTTCTCGCCTCTGATTGCCGGCTTTACATATTTTTCTCTAACAGTTTCTGAACAGTGCCTATCTATTGTGTATCCCCATCCAGTTTCAACTGCCATGAAGCCTGCGGCGGTAGCGATTGTCGGGTCATAGTATCCTATGGTTTCGGCTATAAGCGCTTGGGTTTTCCAGTCTAAGCCTAGTCCTCCATGTTCTTGAGGTACTGTGCCCATTATGACGCCGAGTTTAGCTAGGCCTTCAACGATGTCTTTGGGGTAGGGGTGTCCTTTATCATCCATTTGTCTGACTCGTGAAGCAGTTATATTTCTTTCGCACCATTCCTTAACAGCTTTAACTATGAGTTTCTGTTCTTCGGTTTCCGTAAAATCAAACACCATATTCCTCACCGTTTACTTGAAAATGCATCTTGTCACTTAGCCCATATAAATAGTTATCTATTAGGCTGAAGAGTTGCATTGAAAATTATGCCCATTCATTTAAGGGCAAGATTTTCATTCAAACAAGAAAAGAGAGCCCTCATCCAGTAGCGACAAAACTTTCTAATAATACAGGGTTTAATAGTATAAAAGGGTGAGAGGACTGAACTTTTTCATATTTCTCCTAATATGGGCTTTCGTGTGGTACATTCCAATACCGCCCAAGAAGACTGGATGGAAGAAACCTTCACGCCTAATATCGCTTTTCCTAGGTTTGTTTCTCTTCTTCATAATTCAGTTTTCTAGGCCTCCCCTTAGTATTTTCACATATTTGCTCGTTTTTCTCAGGCTTTTTGTTGCTTTTGTAGAGTCAGCTTTTTCCGTAAGGCGCGCACCTCTAGAAGAACCGGAAAAGCACTATTACTACTATAGTAGACGTTTTCCCTTGAAAGTTTCAGCGAAAATCAGGGCAAAGCTCATAGGCGTTTTATTTATTCTTTATTTGCTCGCTGCCTCCACAGTAATAGTTTTTGGGCAGGTTCAAAGGGTAGCAAACGCCTCTTACTTTAACAGCTTCATTCATGTAGGCTCAGGGTTACCCTTTAACACTGGGATTCCAGACGACATGGTGCGTCTCGTCACGGAAGAGCTTGCCGTTTCCATAGCTAGAAGGCACATGTCAGAGTTTGGAAGCAACACGCAAGTTTTAGGCTGTCATATTACGAAGACTCCTGAAGGCGAGCTTGTTTGGGTTGCTGTTATAGGTTCCACTAATGTTATAGCTGAGAACTATGTTAAAGGGTTTGTTATAATAGATGCTACAGATCCGATTACTCCTCCAAAAATAGTGAAAAACGAGTTTTCAGTGGGAGAAGGCTTATGGTGGGACCATAATATTCATTTTCGCTCTTATATGAACGACATGTCCAGAAGCTACGGCATATCCTACATCACATGGAATTTTGCAACAAATGAAGCTGCCTACGTGGTAACGCGCTACAACGTAGGCTTCGATTTGATTAGACGATATGAAACTCCCATGGTTTACGACCCGAAAGGCAACCTATATCCGCAAGCAGAATCCCTTTCTCAAATTCCCCAATGGATTACACAAGTGTATGATGAAGACTGGCTTGAAGAGATGATAAACGAAATGGGAGGCTTCAGAAGAGGCGAAGGCTTCGACTACTGGGCAGGCGGTTTCCTATGGATAATTCCGCCAAGCCGTGAACGCTTTGAAATGACTGAAGACACACGCTACATTGTAGACCCTGAATCAGGCAACGTTGTAGCATTAGTCTGCGTAAACCCTGTTGGGAATACGCGAACCCTTTCTGGAGTTTTTAAGGCTACACGAAACAGCATATTCTTCTATGACTTCAGACAAGCCAACTACATTTCAGGCATGACCGCTGAAGACTTTGTTGAAGGAAGACTCCCAAAACCCGCCGCAGGCGTTTATGACGCTGAAATGCCACTCTTATATCCCGTTGAAATCTCACCTGGCAAATACAGACTGGCGTGGTATGTGCCCATATACTGGAGAGAGGGCACGTGGGAAGCAGATGAGACCATATACCTAGCTGGCTTTGCCATAGTGGACGCGGAAGAAACCAGCAAAATATCCATAACAATAGGCGAGGAAGGCTTAACAAGTGAGCAGCTTGTGCGTAAAACACGTTTAGACTTTCTGAAACTTTTTGGAGTGGTCACCTATACGGAAGTTAGTGCAAAAGTTTTGGGCAAATATGAGTACGTGGATGATGGAACAACGCATATAGTCTTGAGGCTGGACAACGAAACCTATCCGTGGGTTGAAGCAACTCCGAAGGACATTCCAACTCTTCAATGGAACGAGTTAATGGCGACAAAAGCAGGAGACACCATTACGGTGCAGATTGAGAAAAAAGGGGGAGATAAATGGGTGGTAACAGCCTTCAAAAACTTAAACATTCAAGCTCCCTAGTAAACGGAAACTTTGGCAACTCCTCTTATCTTTAAAAGCTCCGGAATAATCTCCCCTGGGATTTTCTTTTCAGCGATAAGAGTGAGTTTAGGCTCAGGCGAAAGCTCTGGATCATCAACAATTGCTTGCCTTATACTTAAACCACCCCTTGCAAGAATCATGGCTGCATTTGCCAATATGCCTGGGATTCTGGCGTCAATAGGAGTTATTTCAACAACTCCAAAGTCCAAGTGTCTCGCAATTTCTTTGAGGGAATGCCCAGCAGACCTCAAACCTTCAAATATTAAGCGTAATTCACGATTAGCCCCAATAGTGCTTATTGTTTCGTTAACTGTCCGTCTATCGACACCGGCAACCCGTGCGATACGCACTGGCGGAATTTCAATTTCGTTAAGGTAAACTTTTCCTCTTCTAACGCTTAATCCATTTTCTACAAGGATACGCGCCACCTTCAATCTTTCAGGATAATTTTCCAAATGCTTCTTTATAGTGTTCCACATGTCTTTTAGCTCCTCAATGTACTTTTTTGTGCAATAAAGTATAAATATGTTTATTCACTCCAATGGATTAGCGGCTCGAGCATACATGAGATATCAAATTAAAACTTCAATAAATGATTATTGCCTTGATGTTCGCATAGTTGACATGCTTTTTTTGAAATGCCACGAGAAAGTTGATGAGCAGCGGCTTGCTAACCTTAAGGCTGAAATCGAGTCTGATGGAATTCTCAAAAAACCTATAGTGGTGGACGCTAATACAAACGTCGTTCTTGACGGGCATCATAGAATAGGGGCGTTGAAGGCTCTTGGATGTTCAAAAATACCTATAGTCCTTGTTGATTACCGTTCTCCTAAAATCGGCGTCAAAACTTCAGAAAACGGCGAAGAATTTTCAAAGTGTAAAGTCATTAAAGCTGCTTTAAAGGGTGAACCACTGCCGCCTAAATCCACGTGGCACTACGTCACCTGTTCCAAAGAAATAGCCCATATTTCTGAAATACAGAAGCCAGTAAACGTTCCCCTTGAAAATTTAAAGTGACGAGGTTGCTTTCTTAGTCGTGTACAAAATTATACTCAAAAGACTTAAATATAACATTTAAGCTCTTTTCTCAACACATAATTTAGGAGTGCGAAATCGTATGCCATCAACAAAAATAGTTTTAGACGAGGAAGAAATCCCTAAACAATGGTACTGCATACTGCCAGACCTTCCTAAACCGTTGCCTCCATTTATAGACCCGGAGACAAGAGCACCAGGTGGCGGAGTAGCCCCAAAAATATTTCCCAAGGCAATTCTTGCCCAGGAGTTCAGCCAGGACCGTTGGATAGATATACCTGAAGAAGTGAGAGAAGTTTACAAACTTTGGAGGCCCACCCCGCTTTTCAGGGCTGTGAGACTTGAAAGAGAGCTAAAAACTCCTGCGAAAATCTACTACAAATACGAAGGCGTTAGCCCTCCTGGAAGCCATAAACCCAACACGGCTGTTGCCCAAGCCTACTATAACATGAAAGAGGGCATCCAGCGACTAGCAACAGAAACAGGCGCCGGCCAATGGGGTTCCGCTTTGGCTTTTGGCTGCATGTTGTTCGGGTTGAAATGCACTGTTTACATGGTTAAGGTAAGTTATCAACAGAAGCCTTACAGAAGGATTATGATGGAGTCTTATGGGGCAGACGTTTATGCAAGTCCCAGTGAACACACAGAAACTGGCAGAAAAATCCTAAAAGAAGATCCGAATAATCCTGGCAGTTTAGGCATAGCCATAAGTGAGGCTGTTGATGATGCTCTCACCCACGAAGATGCTAATTATGGCATAGGCAGCGTTTTCAACCATGTTCTGCTACATCAAACAGTAATAGGATTAGAAGCCAAAAAACAGCTGGAAACAGTCGGAGACTATCCAGATGTTATATATGGGTGCATAGGCGGAGGAAGCAGTTTCTCCGGAATTATGTGGCCTTTCTACTACGATAGGGTTTCTGGAAAAGCGCCGAAAAACACACGGTTTGTAGCAGTAGAACCCACTGCATGCCCTTCAGTCACTAAAGGAGAATACACCTATGACCACGGAGACACAGCAAGGATAACTCCGCTAGTTCCGATGCACACTTTAGGACATGACTATATACCGCCGCCAATCCATGCCGGAGGTTTACGCTACCATGGAATAGCGCCCACCATAAGCCTACTTGCTTCAAAGAGACAACTGGAAACTGTGGCTTACAATCAAGTTGAAGTTTTCGACGCTGCAAAACTCTTCATCCAAACTGAAGGCATAATACCTGCTCCAGAACCTGCTCACGCCATCAAGGCAGCCATTGACGAAGCCTTAAGATGCAAGAAAACAGGCGAAGAAAAAGTTATCCTTTTCCTGCTGTGCGGTCACGGTTACTTCGATATGCAAGCTTACTCCGACTACTTTAGCGGCAAGCTGCCACCCTACGAATATCCAACAGAAAAAGTTGAGGAGGCTATGCAAAAACTTAGGAAACTCTATCCATGGCTAGATGACGTCAAAAAGAAGTTTATTGAATGAGAAAAACTCCATAGACCCCTTCTGTTTTTATTTTCCAAATCTCGTCCATCCTAACGCATTATTAAGCAAGTTAACAGTAGATTTGACGAAGAGTTGAGGCACAGTTGCCTGAAGATAAAATTTCAGTAAAAACTGTCGGGTTCATTGTTAATCCAGTTGCTGGAATGGGAGGGACCGTTGGACTTAAAGGCACAGATGGGAAGGCAATTTTGGAAAAAGCTATAACCCTCGGAGCTAAACCAGTGGCTCCGGCAAGGGCAGAATCCTTCCTATCAAGACTGAAGCCCCTCAAAGGAAGGATACGGCTTATAACGGGTGCTGGAAGCATGGGTGAAGACGAAGCCAAAAATTGCGGTTTCTCATGCACGATTATTGGCAAATGTAAAAAGGAAACAAGCGCTGAAGATACTGTTGAAGTTGCAAAAAGAATTAAAGAAATGAATGTAGACCTCCTTGTTTTCTGCGGCGGGGACGGGACAGCCCGAGATATTTTCAAGGCAGTTAACACTAACATGCCAGTACTGGGTGTTCCAACGGGAGTGAAGATGCACAGTGCTGTTTTCGCCGTCAACCCGTGCGCTGCGGCAAAAATAGCCATAGAATTCCTTTTTGAAGGGCTACCTCTAAAAGAAGCGGAAGTGATGGATGTGGATGAAGAAGCTTTCAGAAAAGGGCGAGTATCTGCAGAACTTTATGGGTATATGCTTGTTCCCTACGAGCCATTTCTAATTCAAGGCTTCAAAATAGCAAGTCCAAAAACAGAAAGCGAGCTACACAATCAAGCGGCGATAGCCATTTATATTATTGAAAACATGGAACCCAATGTACTCTATGTTGTTGGTCCTGGAACAACCACCCGTACAATAGGCGATCTTCTAGACGCAGACAAAACGCTTTTAGGAGTTGACCTCTTCTATAATAAACAACTAATAGCTAAAGACGTAAACGAGAAACAAATTCTTGAGAAAATCAGCGGTAAAAAAGCAAAAATCATAGTTACGCCCATAGGCGGACAAGGCTTCATATTTGGAAGAGGAAATCAACAAATAAGCCCAAAAGTTATTCAGCAAGTAGGCATAGACAACATAATCGTAGTCGCTACGAAAAGCAAACTGGAAAACTTAAAAAGCTTAAGGGTTGACACGGGCGACCCAAGCCTTGACGAGGAGCTTAGAAAAAGCCAATTCAAGATTATAATCGACTATAAAATGGAACGCGTTATGCCCGTTGAATAGCAACACAGTTATTATCATAGGAAACTTATAATAGCCACTGTTGGAAGGTTTAGCTATGATTCCAATTAATGCTCCGCAAATTGGAGAAGAAGAAATTGAAGCTGTTGTCAAAGTTTTGAAAAGCGGCGTACTCACCCATGGGCTTGGTGAAGGCCCCATGGTGAAAAAATTTGAAGAGGATTTTGCAAGATTTGTTGAAGCAAAATATGCTTTAGCTGTAAACAGTGGGACAGCTGCCTTGCACATGGCGGTTGTAGGGGCTGAAGTAACCAGAGGCGATGAGGTGATTCTCCCAAGCTTCACCTTCGTAGCGACAGCCGAAGCCGTTGTCATGGCTGGAGCCAAACCGGTGTTTGTAGATATAGATCCAGAAACCTACAACATTTCTCCGGAAAAGATTGAAAAAGCTATGACAAAAAAGACTAAGGCTATTATTGCAGTTGACCTTTATGGTTCGCCAGCTGACCTTAAACCAGTAAGGGAGATGGCTGACAGATATGGTTTAAAAGTTGTTGAGGATGCGGCTCAAGCTCACGGTGCAATTTACAAGGGTAAACCCGTTGGTGCATACGCGGATGTGGCTTGCTGGAGCTTTTATGCGAGTAAAAACATGACCACCGGCGAGGGAGGAATGATAACAACCAATGATGGCGAAATGGCTGAAAAGTTGAGGCTTTTAAGAAGTCATGGGGAGAAAGAGAAATACAAGTCTATTCTTTTGGGGCACAATTATCGTATGCCAGAAATTCAAGCTGCAATAGGCTGCGCACAGCTAGCCAAACTGCCTAGTTTCTTGGCTAAGCGGCGGGAAAATGCTGAAAGGTTAACTGCAAAGATTAGAGGAATAAAAAGTCTGCAGCCGCCCATTGAGCCTACAAATTGCAAAAACAGTTGGTATCTTTACACTGTTCGGCTGAAGAGCGCAAAAATGGAAAAAAGAAACACGGTTGTCGAAAAGTTGAGGCAACAAGGTATAGGCGCTGAAGTGTATTATGCATGTCCCATTCATCTTATGCCATACTACAGAAAGTTTGGAAAATTTAGACTTCCAGAAACGGAAAAGGCATCAGAGCAAGTGTTTTCCTTACCGATTCATCCCGGCGTCACTTTAGAACAGATAGATTTCATAAGTGAAACCGTTTTACGATGCATGAAATGAAATCGGCGCGCTAGGTTTTTATACAATGCCCCGTAGTATTGAGCTCCCACTAACTGAAAATAGTTTTGAGGGGGAGCCTAAACATGCCAAAATCCAGAGTTATTATTATGGGCGCGGCTGGAAGGGATTTTCATAACTTTAACGTTTACTTTAGAAATAATAATGCCTATGAGGTTGTTGCTTTCACAGCCACGCAGGTTCCTGGAATCGAGGGAAGAATTTATCCTCCGGAACTTGCAGGCAGCAATTACCCGAAGGGTATACCCATCTACCCTGAAGAGGAGTTACCGAAACTGATACGCGAGTACGATGTAGATCAAGTGATCTTTGCTTACACTGATGTTTCTCACGAATATGTTATGCACAAAGCATCAATTGCGTTGGCGAACGGCGCAGACTTTCGATTGATGGGGCCGAAGACAACCATGCTTAAGGCTAAGATTCCAGTAATCTCCGTGGGCGCTGTTAGGACAGGTTCTGGGAAAAGTCAAACCTCGCGTCAAATTGCAAAAATTTTGAAAGGTAAAGGCTTAAAAGTTGTTGTTGTTAGGCATCCCATGCCCTATGGAGACTTAACGAAGCAGATTTGCCAACGTTTTGCCTCTTATGAGGATCTTGACAAATACAACTGCACAGTTGAGGAGAGAGAGGAATATTAACCTCACATAGAGAATGGGGTAGTAGTCTATGCTGGGGTTGATTACGAGAAAATTTTGAGAGAAGCCGAAAAAGAAGCCGAAATAATTGTATGGGATGGAGGGAATAACGATGTACCCTTTTTTAAGCCAGACCTACATATAGTTGTGGCTGACCCTCACAGAGCAGGTCACGAGGTTTCATACTATCCTAGTGAGGCTAATGTGCGGATGGCAAATGTTGTAATAATAAATAAGGTTGATACTGCGGATCCGGAAAATGTGAGTCTTGTAAAAAGGAATTTAAGGATGGTTAACCCAAATGCCCTGATCCTAGAGGTTGCATCGCCGATAACCGCTGACAAGCCTTATTTAATCATGGGAAAACGCGTACTGGTTATAGAAGATGGTCCAACATTAACGCATGGTAACATGCCCTACGGAGCAGCAACAATAATAGCCAAGCAGTTTGGAGCACGAGAGATAACGGATCCTAGGCCATATGCTGTAGGTGTAATAAAGGAAACTTACAAGAAATATCCTCATTTAGGCGCAGTTCTACCTGCTGTAGGCTATGGCGAGAAACAAATAGCCGAGCTTAAGGAGACGATCACCCGCACCCCATGCGAAGTCGTAGTAATCGGGACTCCGGTTGACCTGCGAAGATTAATGACTATTGACAAACCAACAGTAAGAGTAAAATATGAGCTTAAGGTATTAGGGGCATTATCTCTGGAACAGATTTTAGACGATTTCCTTCAAAGGAGGATTTGAAATGAACAGTGAGGAAAACGAGATTTCGCGAGTTAGGATAAAATTTTTAATTGAAGGTTTAGGCGAGGCTGAAGGAGAACTTGTCCGCCACTTGGCCCCAAGAACCGTGGACATGGTGGTTAGAAAGCTTCCTTTTGAAGGGAGAGCCGCCCTTTGGAAAGAAGAAGTCTACTTTGAAATTCCTGTTCGAATGGGTGATGAAAAAGCAAAAAGCGTTGTTGAAAAGGGAACAATAGCTTTCTGGCCTATGGGAAGCGCCCTATGCATATTTTACGGAGAATCCCAACCCTACAGTCCCGTGAACGTGTTAGGAAAAGTAACCAAAAATCTTGAACTATTTAGCAAGGTCAAAAGTGGAACTACCATCAAAGTGGAGAAGTTATAGGAAAACGCTTTCACTCCAGCTTTTTAAAAGCTTTTCGCACTCTTCTTTTACTTCCTTTTTTCGGCTTTTCCTTTTTAAGGTCTCAAGAAATTCTATGCGTTTCTCTACTGAGCGTCTTTCAGCTTCGCCGCCATAATAAATTTGACCTTCCAAATACTCTTTCATGTGGTTTGCTTTTTGTATAAAGAGGCTGGCTGCGTCTATTGGATTTTGCACGGCGTACTTGTTAGCCCAGATTGCAGCTTCAGCTTCACGGAGCTGTGTTAATCCATCAATTTCAACTATTTTGCGTATGTATGTTGTTAAAAAATCATAGTAGCCAGCTGTCTTAATAAGTTTAAGCGCCTCTTTCGCTTTACGCTTAAACTCAAGGCTTCCTTTAACCTTTAAGCGATGTCTATAACCCTTTTTCGCTAGTTTTCCAGCTTCTTTAACTTCATCAACTGTGTATATTCTGTCTGGAAATGCCAATTTGAACCCTTAATTTATATTGGCAGAGTTATGCGCCTTTAAAAGGTGTTAGGAATCAATTAATCTGCTGCCTTGTAAATCTTGATATTGTGGCTTCCAGAAATCAGTTGAACTACGCCGCTGTTCTCTAGTTGTTCTAACAAATCTTTTGCCGCACTTATCCGTATATTGAAGCGGGATGCCACTGCGTAGGGGGTTAGAACACGCATTTTCTTTAGTTCATCAACCATCTTGCCGCCCTTTAAATCTGGAGCGATTATTCCCGCCGGTTTTTTCTCCTTTAAGCCACCTTTGTCCTTTTCCTTCTTCTTTCTCTCTTCCTCGTCTTTTTTAAGTTGCATGCGCTCCATCTGTTTTAGGCTGAGTTTCTTCTTTCCACCCATAACTGTCATCTCCTGAAATCTTAATGCGGTTATTCTACTCGTTACCCTAACTTATATGCGTTACTAGCCAAGAATGCTTAGGAATGCAAAAAGAAAGAGGGATTTTAGGGGTTATCTGCCCATAACTTTTCTAGCTGCAATTTCAATATCCTCAGCTTTTATTGTCTTTCTTCCAGTGTGCATTGCAAAGTCAAGGGCTTCCTTGGCTATTTTTATTCCAATTTCCTCTAAGGCTTTTGCTAACTCCTTTGCGGCTGCTTCGCTTACTCTGTCCGCTCCAGCTTTCTTACACAGTCTGTGCATGGGAGCTATTGCTAACTCTAAATCTGCCATAAAGACTCCTCCGTGGCTTCTTTTTATATTTAAAGCAATATTTAACGTTTATTGCGCGTCATCTTCCAAAATTTGACCCTTAGACTTAGTCTTCTTCAGATGATGGAGGAAATTTTAAAAGAGTCTAAAAGCGTAGTTTTATGCTTAAAAGTGATGGCTGAATGAAACCTCTAAGGTATGTTGACGCGCATATACATCTTTCAGACGAGGAATATGCTGGAAAAGTTGATGAAATTGTTTCTGAGGCTAGAAACTCCAATGTTGTTGCTTTGATTTCTAACTCCATGGATTTAAAAACAAGCTTTGAAAGCCTAAAATTGGCGGAAAAATACCGCGGAACTGTTTACGCTGCTTTGGGGATTCACCCGTGGAGTGTAAACTCTTTAACTGAAAACCAACTTCATGAAATTTCTGAGCTTATTATGAGGCAAAAAGAGAAGGATGCTGTGGTGGCTATTGGAGAAGTGGGGTTGGACTATAAGTATGAAGAGATATGGGATAAACAGTTAATGGTTTTTGATGAGATGTTGCATTTAGCTGAAAAGCTAGACTTACCAGTCATAATTCATTCTCGTGGGACAACTGCAAAAATTGTGGAGCTACTTCCCTCTTATAGTCTTAAAAGGGTTTTGCTACACTGGTTCAGCAATCCGGTAAGTGTACTGGCAAAAGCTGTGGAGCGAGGATACTACATAAGCGAAGGACCGCCAGTGGCATATTCCAACGGTATACGCGAGGTGGTGAAAAGAATCCCTTTGACCAATTTTTTAACAGAGACTGACGGTCCAGTGCGCTACTTTAAAAGTCCATTCAACGGAAAAATGACAACTCCCTCTTTTCTCTCTACAGTTGTTAGGGCTGCGGCGGAAGTTAAAAAAATGGATATTTTTGAAGTTAGCGAGCAAATAATCAGAAATTTCGAAGATTTCTTTAGAGTTAAATTGAATGCTGTTAGTAGTTAAGTTAGTAGATGTGTATTTTATTCTTGTTTCGGATGTTAGACGCGTAAAGTTAAATTAGGTTTGTTGTTTTATGAGATGTTCACTTTACACCTTTAACGGTGCTGGGCGAACATGGCAAAATTTGCTTGGAGGACGCTGAAATTTGGGAAAAGTCAGAACAGAACACATTAAACGAGTAGCCAAGGAGCTCATTAGGCGTTTTCCCAACAAGTTTTCCGGCGATTTTGAAGAAAATAAACGTGTTGTTTCCATGCTGGTACAAGGAGCAACAACGAGGGTGCGAAATCAGATTGCGGGGTATATAACCCATGTTTATTCCGGCATGCAGGGGTCAACTTCTAACGAAGGCTCAGAATAAATCGGGTAACTTTATTAGACTGCGTTTATTATTTTAGAAAGCACGAGGCCTCTAAAACATGGTAGATCAGTATAGACGCGGATGGGCTTTACGGTATCTCCGCGAGGCAAAAGCTGAGCTTGAAGCCGCTAGAAAAATGCCCTACATGGCTCAAAGCCTTATTTTGGAAGCTATAAGAAAAGCTAGAAACGCCATATACTACAGCCTAGGCGAACCTGCGTTCATAGAAGGCATTGTCCGAGAGGCATCAGAACACATGCAGATTGAAAACGACCCAGTTTTAAAATGTTTGGTGGAAATTGAAGGAACCCTTCAGCAGTTGACACTGCTGGAAGAGGTGGACGGAGAAAAAGCCATGAAACATGCAGACAGCCTAATTCAAATAGCCTCAGAAATAGTTGAAACCTTGATAGGAGAAAAAGTGGAAGACTAAAACTATAGTTTTTCTAGGGCTTCAGATATTCGGTTTAAGGCATTTTTAATGTTTTCAACAGAGTTTGCAAAGGATAAGCGCAAGTATCCCTCGCCATGGACTCCAAAAGATGTTCCAGGCAAGACTGCCACACCAGCATTTTTAAGCAAATAGTCCGAAAGCTCCTGAGACTTCATCCCTGTGCCAGTTATTTTCGGAAACACGTAAAAAGCTCCGCGGGGTTTCTTGCATGTTATTCCTTTGATTTCATTCAATCCTGAAACTATTATTTCTCTGCGCCTTTTAAATTCTGCAACCATCTCTTTAACGCTGTCTTGGGGACCTTTTAGGGCTTCGACGCCGGCCATTTGAGCGAAGGCGCATGTGCAAGAGTTGGAGTTAATCATAAGCTGAGTTATCTTCTGGGCTATGTCTTTTCGCATTACTCCGTAACCAAGCCTCCAGCCTGTCATCGCGTAAGTTTTCGAAAAACCATCCAGTATTATGGTTTTCTCCTTCATCTCAGGTAAGGACGCGATGCTTTCATGTTCCCCTTCGTAGATTATTCTGCTGTAAACTTCGTCTGAAAACACTAAAACATCGTCTCTGTTGGCAACACAGTCAGCTATAAGTTTCAAGTCTTCCCTTGTTAAGACACCGCCCGTGGGGTTTTCCGGCGAATTTATGATTATCATCTTTGTCTTCTTTGTTATCTTCTTCTTTACATATTCATGGTCCATTCCAAAGTCTTTCTCCTCTTTAAGGGGCACTGGCACCGGTTTTGCTCCAACAAATTTCACCACAGACTCATATATCGGGAAGCCTGGATTTGGATATAAGACCTCTTCACCGGGGTTTACACATGCAAGTATGGCGAAAAACATTATTGGTTTGGCGCCTGGGGTCACCACAACCTCTTCGGGTTCAACCTCTATTTTTCTACTTTTTGCCACATATTCAGCTATAGCCTCTCTTAATTCCTGTATGCCTGCAGCTGGAACGTAGTGGGTGTAGCCTGCATAGAGGGCTTTCACTGCGGCATCCTTTATATACTTAGGAGTGTCAAAGTCCGGCTCTCCAATCTCTAAATGCACAATATTTTTTCCTTGCCTTTCAAGGGCTTTCGCCTTTGCAAGCACTTCAAAGGCAGTTTCTGTTCCAAGAACTTTCATTCTTTCTGCGAAAATGGAAGCCACCTAAATCACCTACATTTTAAAGCCGAATGAATGTAAAAAAAGTTGTATTTAACCATTACACTTTTGGCGGTGTCTCAAAGGCTAAATTAGCTTGGATAATGGGCGCACTTTCAAGACTTCAGGGTTAACCAGGTTCGGCGGCACCTTTCCTTGGAAGAAGGCAACGAGGTTTTCCGCCACCATTTCAGCCATTTTAGATCGGGTTTCATGGCTTGCACTTGATATGTGAGGAGCGATAACAACGTTTTCCAGTTTAAGCAGTGGATTATCTATTGGCGTCGGTTCCTGTTCGAAGACGTCAAGGGCTGCACCTGCAATCCATTCTTCTTTTAAGGCTTTGTAAAGGGCTTGTTCATCTATAACTGGTCCCCGTGCATTGTTTATTATGAAGGCGGTTTTTTTCATCAGTTTAAGCTTTTCCTCATTCACCAAGTGATAGGTTTCTTTTGTTAATGGGACATGGATGCTTACGAAATCTGATTCTTTGAAAAGAGTTTCCAAGTCTACACGTTTTGCGCCAAGTTCCTTCTCCATTTCAGGCGGCATGGGCACAACATCATAATAAAGGATTGTCATGTTAAAGCCCTTGGCTCTTCTTGCAACTGCTGCGCCTATTCTGCCCGCCCCAATTATGCCCAATGTTGCACCATAAACATCTCTGCCCAAAAGCATGCTGGGATGCCAGCTCACCTTCCACTGTCCAGTGCGGACGTACTTGTCCGCTTCAACAACCCGCCTTGCAACAGCCATGAGCAAGGCCCAAGCGAAATCCGCTGTGGTTTCAGTTAAAACGCCTGGCGTATTCGTTACGTAGATTCCTCTTTTTGTAGCCTCTTTAATGTCTATGTTGTCGAAGCCAACAGCCATTTGGGCGACAATTTTCAGTTTTGGCGCAGCTTCAAAAACTTCACCGTCTATCTTATCTGTCAAAAGCGTAGCTAAAGCATCGGCATCCTTAGCCTTCTCTATTATATGTTGCTTCGGCGGCGGACCATATTCAGGCCAAACTTCAACATCAAAATATTTCTTCATTGTTTCAAGGCTTCTTCCAGGAAGTTCACGGGTTACATACACTTTGGGTTCCGGCATGTGCCATTTCCTCTTTAACGATGACTTGCGAAATACTTTATTAAAGGTTCAAATTCTTACATTTATGTGCTTCTCTTCCAAAGCCTAAGAAAAGGTGCACCGATGATAGGAATAAAGAATATGGAACTGCTTATAAAGAACGGTGAAACTCCGCTTGACCGGAAAGCCAGAGCCCTAGCCCTAAAAAGCTTGGAAAATGCTGTGAACGCTGCAGACCCGAAAAAGATAATGAAGTCAAAAATCTCGCTTAGGGGTTCTGTTCTCCATGTGGATGGGTACTCTTTTGACCTTAATAACTTCAGAAACATATATGTGATAGGTGGAGGAAAGGCCAGCGGCTTCATGGCTGAAGCCCTGGAAGAAATTGTTGGAAAGCGCATCACTTCAGGAATTGTAAATGTTCCAAGGGGAAGCAAAAATAAAACAAGCAGCGTGAAGCTTCACAAGGCAAGCCATCCAGTTCCAGATGAATCCGGCGTTGAAGGAACCAGACACATGATGGAAATAGCTGAGAAAGCCGATAAAGAAGACCTTATTATATGTTTGATTTCAGGCGGAGGTTCAAGTCTAATGCCTTTACCAAGAGGCGAAATAACCATAGCTGACAAAAGGGAGATCACCAAGGAACTGCTTAAGTGTGGCGCAAATATAAACGAAATAAATACTGTTCGAAAACACATTTCAGAGTTTAAAGGCGGCTGGCTTGCAAAAAAGGCTTTTCCAGCAACGGTTTTAAACCTAATCCTTTCAGATGTTTTAGATGACCCCTTGGATTTTATTGCTTCAGGCCCAACTGTTCCAGACTCAACAACTTTTAGCGATGCAATAAAAGTTCTGAAAAAGTATGGCTTGTGGGAAAAGGCCCCAGAATCAATCAGAAAAGTTTTGTTAGACGGCGAAAGGGGCCTTATCCCAGAAACTCCCAAAGCCGATGATGAAGTCTTTAAAAAAGTCTTTAACATGGTTATTGGAAACAATAGATCCTCTAGCATGGCTGCATGTGAAGCCCTAAAGTCTGAAGGTCTAAACGCGGTTCTTTTGACAACTCTCCTGGAAGGCGAAGCTAGACAAGTAGGAACGGTGCTGGCTTCGGTAGCGCGGGAGATTATTCACTCTGGAAATCCTGTTCAAAAACCAGCAAGCGTTGTGGCTGGAGGCGAAAGCACAGTGACAGTTTTGGGCAAGGGTTTAGGCGGAAGAAATCAGGAATTAGCCCTTTCAGCTGCGTTGAAGCTTCGAGGCCTCGACGGAGTTGTAGTAGCTTCTATTAGCACCGACGGCGTTGACGGGCCGACGGATGCTGCTGGAGCTTTAGCTGATGGGAAAACCTTAGCCAAGGCGGAGAAAATGGGACTGGATGCTGAGGAATATTTAGCTGAAAATGACTCCTACAACTTCTTCTCAAAATTAGGAGACCTCATTTTTACAGGTCCCACGGGCACAAACGTTAACGATATTTCTGTCATCGTGGTTTTATAATGCCCTAAAAAGGGGTTTAGCAGAATGGCTATAACAGTTAAGTTTGTTGGTAGTCTCCGCAACTTATCAGGAAAGAGCAAAATAGCCCTAAAGTTTGAAAATCCTATTCCTTTAAGGGAAGCCTTAAAGAAGATTATTGCAGAATTACCAGCATTAGCTAAGGCTTTGATTGATGAGGAACTTGGAGATCCTAGGCCGAACAGTTTGATAATTGTTAATGGAAGGGAAGTAAGTGTTTTAAACGGTTTAGAAACCATGTTGAAAAATGGAGACGAAGTGGTTTTTGTTCCAGTTCTCCACGGCGGTTAATTAGGTGAAACTTGGCCGCATTTTAGCCGTTTCAAATGGTTTATGGATAAGTTTCACAGTATCGCAAAATTTAAGATATAAAATTGCAATTAAGATATTTCGGTTGGGTGGGTTTGGGCAAAGTAGCAGAAATTTATATTCACGACGCCATTATTGCTGAACAGGAAAACACTGCAACGCGGTCATAAAAGCCTTTGATGGAGAACATCATGTTAAACCCAATAATAACTTTAACCACCGACTTTGGGCTGGCGGACCCTTATGTTGCCGAGATGAAAGCCATTATTCTGAAAATAAATCCAGATGCAAAAATAGTTGACATAAGCCATCAAATACAAAAGTTCAACATAAGAATGGGCGCATATATCTTGGCTGCCGCAGCCCCATATTTTCCAGAGGGCACAATTCACGTAGCGGTTGTGGACCCAGGCGTTGGAACAAAACGCAAACCAATGCTGGTAGAGGCTGAAAATGGATTTTTCATCGGACCAAACAATGGGGTTCTGGCTTTAGCGGCGAATAGGCAAGGCATAAAACACGTTTATGAAATAGCAAACTCGAAATTCATGCTTCCAAAAATATCAGCCACCTTCCATGGAAGAGATATCTTCGCTCCAGCAGCAGCTTTCCTTTCTAAGGGAGTTTCGCCGTCAGAATTTGGACATGAAATACGCAAAATTGTAATGCCAAGGTTCGCAAAAATCGTTCGAAAAGGCAACATACTAAGGGGCGAAATTATCCACGTGGACAGCTTTGGAAACATAGTGACCAATTTTACAGAGAAGGAGCTTGAATTGGCAGATGTCAAAGGCACTTTTAAAATTAAGCTTAAGGAATTCGAGCTAAACCTAAAACTTTGCAAGGCCTATGCAGAAGTTAAACCTAAAAGACCCTTGGCCATAATAGGAAGCCATGATTTTTTAGAAATATCCGTAAATAAGGGAAACGCTGCAGAAACTTTCAAGGTAAAGCCCGGAGACAAAGTTACACTTTATCGCTTTTCGTAAGGTCTTTAAGCCTTTCAACGCCGCCTATCTCTTTTATGAATTCAGCAACGCTTTCGGGCACAAGTTCTTCCCAGTTTTCCCCTTTCAGAATTCGCTTTCTAATCTCAGTTGCGGAATAAGCCTTTCGTTTATGGAAGCATATAGACTTAACCTCGTATCCAGCTTCCTTGAAAAGTCTCCTTGTTAAGGGCTCATTGGAGTATACAATATCAAAGCATGGAGTATAGCCCTCAACAGCGGAAACCCAAACCATATGTATGTGAATGTCTGGCACGGGCACAATCCATATTCGCCTATAATCTATTCCAGCCTCTTCTAAGGCTCTTCTAATCATGACAAGTCTTTCGCCTGTTGTGAAGGGGTTGTCAATACGGTGGCTGTACTGGGCGCTGCCCACAACGATAACAAGTTCTTCAACCTCATTTAAAATGTCTTTTACTACGTTGAGATGTCCCAGATGAAAGGGTTGAAACCTTCCCACGAAAAGTCCGCGCTTAACCATAAAACCCATCCTCTTTTGAGGTTTACACATCTAGCTTTTATTATTTGCGTTTGCGAGAAAGGCTATTGCTTCCTGCCTGTCTACTTAACAAAAGTTCAACTGGAAAAACCTGCAATTTTTCTCCATTCACCGAAATTCCTCTTTTAGTACTGTGACCTCTTCTTTCACGGCTTAAAATTTCCAACTTAACATTCAAGCCTCCGCCATATCCACCCAAAGAAAGATTAGAAGCGACAACTCTGTGACATGGAACAATTAAAGGAAAGGGATTAGAAGCCATAGCTCGGCCTACAGCCCTAGGGCTTCCACCAGCCACTTTTGCAACTGAGCCGTAAGAGACCATGTAACCAACTGGAATTAGGGCAACGATTTCAAGAACTTTTTTCGCGTAGCTTGACAAATGCTCCACGGCGAGAAAGAATTTGCGGGAAACATCCTTACCATAGTAAATATCTCTCAATGCGCTGATCACATGTTCAGCAAAACTTGAAACCTCTTCTGAATGTTGGAAGGGAACATTGAAGGGGATGTTTATAAGTAAATTTTGCAAAACTTGGCTTTGGTTAAATGCGAATGCCGTGGCGAAAACCTTTTCTTCGTTGCATGCTACCCCAAACCAGACCCCTTCCAAGTTTTCGATGTAGAGACTCATCATTTTTGTTCGCCTTTCGAAAGCGTATACAATTTGCGGTTATTTAGCTGTATTGCAGATGTTGAAGAGGCTAATAGACGGCTGTTGTCCGCATTGAGAAGACATTAAGTTTAATAGGTTGGGCTTGCATATCACGTTGAAAGGTGAAAGGTATGGAAAAAGAAGGGCAAATGCCCCAGTATTTATGGGTTCCAGGCGCCACTACAGTTGGCATAGTTTGCAAGGACGGCGTTATCCTAGCCTCTGAAAAGCGTGTTTCATATGGATATTTGGTTGTTAGCAGAGGCGGCAAAAAAGTGTTTAAGATAACTGAACAAATTGGTGCTGCGTGTGCTGGGCTTGTTTCCGACATGCAAGTTCTAGTGAGAGAAGTGGAAGCCTACGCGAATTTATACGGCATGGATGTGGGTAGACCAATTTCAGTTAGGTCAGCTGCCAAACTTATGTCAAATTTGCTTTTCGCCCGAAGACTCGCGCCACTAATAACCCAGACTATTGTTGGAGGAATAGACGATGAAGGCGCATCCCTTTATGTGCTTGATGTTTTGGGCTCCGTAATCCCTGACAAGTTTGCGGTTGTTGGTTCTGGGACAGAAATTGCAATGGGTCTCCTAGAAGAAAGTTATAAAGAAGGTTTAAGTATTGAAGAGGGAAAAGAGCTTGTTGTTAGGGCTATAAAATCCGCCATAAGTAGGGACATCATGAGCGGCGACGGCATAGACTTCCTGTTCTTGACTAAGTATGGTGCTCGTGAAGAGTCTATGAAATTCTAAAACTAAAGGTGTCGGAACAAACTGTTAAGCGGAGACCGACATTTGCCGTTCGATTTAACCCTAAAGGAAGGAAAAATCCTTGTTAAGCTTGCCCGCACTGCTGTAGAGGAGTACTTGAAAACCAGAAAGTGTATAGGCGTTCCAGAAGGTCTTCCAGAAAAGTTGTTGCAGCCTTGCGGTGTTTTCGTAACAATAAACAGTGTTGAAAGCGGCGAAAAAGCGCTGCGGGGATGCATCGGCTATCCCTATCCAACTGCTCCGTTGGCCCAAGCCGTTATAGACTCTGCTATAAGCTCTGCAACTCAAGATCCGCGTTTTTATCCGCTTTCGCTGAATGAACTTGGCAAGGTAGTTTTTGAGGTAAGCGTCCTTACCCCACCACAGCTGCTTGAAGCGGAAAAGCCAAGCGAATATCCTTCAAAAATTAAGGTTGGTGAAGATGGGTTAATTATTGAGAGGGGGTTTTATAAGGGACTGCTTTTGCCACAAGTTCCTGTGGAGTGTAATTGGGATGAAGGGGAATTTCTATGTCAATGCTGCATTAAGGCTGGATTGCCTCCGGACAGTTGGCTTATAAAAGGCACTAGAGTATACAAGTTTCAAGCCATAATTTTTGAAGAGGAAAAGCCAAAAGGTGAAGTTAGGCGGAAAACCCTCTGTGAAAAATAAACTCTTGATTCTTTAAAACTTGGCGACGTTTTCAATGATTCTAACAGCGTTTTCAATGCCCTTAAACCTGCTAGAATGCTTGCTTAAAACCCTCACATTACTTTTATAAAACTCCTTTTTCTCCTCAAGTTTTTGAATAGCTTGCCTTAACTCTTTCCCATTTTCTGCAATTATAGAACAATTCAAATGCTGCATTTTCTTGGCGTTTCCCAACTGTTCAGGCTGCGTTGGAACACAAATACTTGGCTTCGCATATTTTATAGTTTCCAAGCATGTTGTATGTCCACCGCTGAAAATTATAAACCTAGAGTTTTTCATATATTCATTGCGTTCTTGTGGAGACAGCCAAGTATGTATCTCACAGTTCCCAATTTTCACGGAGTTTTTCTCGCTAAAAACCCCTAAACTTATCACACTCTTTAAATTAAGCTCTCTTAACACTGGAATTACAAAGTTTGTTAGTTTAGCCCTAGTTCCAAGAGGCCCGCTTATCGGAGCAAATATATAATCTTCCGATCCCTTGGTAAACGTCATATCAAGAAAACCGCCCACAAACTCAACCCTGTCTTCAATTCCTATATTCCTTAAATCGCCCAAATTATACTCACAAATAGTGTAAGGCGGTGGATTGTCTGGAACTATTATTTTTGAACAGCTTTTTACATAGCGCTCTGTAAACCTCTCGCCAGGGATTAATAGTTTAGGAAAGCCGTAGGCTGGTCGAATTAGGTTTGTAATGTAAACTGATGGAATTTTCCACCTTTGGGCAAGGCGCAGAGCATGCATGTCGCCGTCGGAAACAATCACGTCTGGCTTTATTTTCCGTATTTTCCTCCTCAAATCATAATAGCGGTGAATGGTTTCCATTGCGTTTGAACTCTTAATTTCCAAGGCGTTTCTTTCATAGTTAAACTTTGGAAGCGGAAATAAAATGTTCAGAACAGAAGCAGAAGTGATTATCCCATGAGCGTTTTCATACCAAGCCACGGGCCTACAGTGGCAAACATTCTCAAACTCTTCTTTCAACCGTTGGTAGGCTGTTCCTCCAGAGAAAAAGAATACTTCGTTTCCCCTTTTTTCAAGGCTTTTACCTAGAGGTATAACTCGCGAAACGTGTCCCAAGCCTAGTTCTGCGCAACTGAGCAGCACTCTCATAACTTCAAAAATGGCAGACGTTATTTATTTTAATTATCGGTAAAAGCTTCTGAAAGAACTTGAAAATGTCGTGACGGAACTCTGCATAAAATTTATTATAAATGTTTAATATACATTGTTTGGTGTTGTTGTGAAGATAACTGCGTTATCCCTCCTACTCGTAATAACAATGCTAGTTCCAGTGTTAGTTGGCTTTGTTCATTTTGGAATGTTTCAAGCGCCCGCTACATCAGCTTCAATGCCCAAGCCAACTGTCCCAGTTTTCACTGTGAAGTTTGTGAACGCTTCGTACAGCGTTACCTCTACAAATCCTTATACTGGGTTAAGTGAAACTAAGCTAATAAATAATAACTCAATTGAAGTTACAATTAAGAACCAGCCATTTGACTACCCTGGCTATCAGATATATTATAATATTCGTGTCAAGCCTCACTTTGCAGAGAATTGGACTGAAATTTATCCAGTGCGAAACATGACCAGCTCGTACAATGGAGATGGCACTTTTTCTTATGCACTGTACATTAATCCTGATTCTCCACCACAATCAAAATCAAGTTTCACTGTTATTACTTTCCCTGTTGTGCCAACGCAACTTTACGGAGCACCAGACTATTCCTATGATATTCAGAGGTACTACTCTGGAGCAGAAGACCAAGAAGGCTGCTTTTTTGCATTTTTAAGTGCCATTCCCGCTGGCGGCCAAATTGATTTTCAAGTACAAGCGTTAGTTGGGCATAGCTCTCAGAGATGGGGTGTTCAACATCCATTATTCCCAACATATGGTGGATATTTTGCACCCGCTGTTGCTTATGATGGAGCAAGCGATTGGAGCGAAACAAAAACCGTAACTATTTTCACATCAAGCTCGTCTTCACAGACAGATATACCTGACCAAGAAACCCAAAAAACAAACCAAAACGAGGCAATAATAGATGCATTTATAATAGCAATAGCATTAATCATATGCTTGGGGTTGTCAATCTATCTAATTAAACGCAGGTGATGAAATAGAAAGCATCTCCTCCTGAGGCTCTCCCCATAACAAGCATTAAATTCCATAACTTTAAAATAATAATTAGGAAAAGAAGTGTTTTCTGTGAAATGCGTTGATGTTCTTGCCAAAGAAACTTTTAGAAGAAAAGCTTAGGCGGATGCTTGCCGAAGACTTGGGACAAGGCGATGTAACTTCCGCATTGATAGTTCCCGAAGGAAGCGTTGCCGAGGCTGAAGTGATAGCAAAGGAATATGGCGTCGCAGCAGGAATCGAAGAGGCTGTTTTGCTCCTTGAAAGCCTAGGCTTAAAATGTGAAACCCAAGTGAAAGACGGTGATGAAATAAAGCCTAAGCAGGTTCTTATGAAGATTTGCGGAGACGCTAGAACCCTACTTTCCGTTGAGCGCACCCTTCTAAACATTGTTTCTCGAATGAGCGGCATTGCAACAACCACAAGAAAACTTGTTGATAAAATCCGAAAGGCCAAATATAAAACCAGAATCGCCTGTACACGGAAGACTGCACCTGGGCTTCTATATTTCGATAAAAAAGCTGTTTCCGTAGGGGGCGGCGACCCTCATAGGCTCCACTTAGACGACATGGTTCTGATAAAGGACAATCACATCGCTGTTGCCGGAAGCGTTGAGAAAGCAGTTAAAATGGCTAAGGAAAAAGCCTCTTTCAGCAAGAAAATCGAAGTTGAAGTAACCAATGTTGAAGATGTTCTGGCGGCGGCAAAAGCCGGAGCAGACATAATAATGTTAGACAATTTTTCACCTGAACAAGTAGAAAAAGCAGTTGGCCTGCTTAAAAAGGCTGGATTTTTCGGAAAGGTCCTCATAGAAGCCAGCGGCGGAATAACAGCTGACAACATTCTGGATTTTACCTCAAAAGAAGTTGACGTAATAAGCCTAGGAGAAATAACACACAGCGCGAAAGCATTGGACATAAGCCTAGAAATCACAAGCTTCAAACTGCAGAGCTAAGCGCTTGAATAGCCATTATTTCTACGATTGCAGCCGCCAATAGCATTATTGCACATATGGAAATCATTATACATGTGTTTACAAACTCTCTTCTCGCCTTGTGCTGTATGATGCGCCAAGTTAACCAAACACTCTGGGAGAAGGCTGCGGAATAAGCTAAAAACTCCAGCCATGTAAATGGGAAAATAAACAGTAGAAGCAACGTAAGCACAGGGTGTATGCTTGCGCTGATGCTTTGCGCTGCAATTACAACTCCAGTACTGTACAGTACATAGCATCCGAAAAATGGGCCTGCAATAGGTATGAAAAATAAAAGGCATAACATGAAATTGTTTCCGAAAATAAATGCCGTTCCACGAAATGCTCCTGCATTTGAAACGGATTCTTGCATCTGCTCCATCTCCTTATTGATTTCTTCTGCCTCTTTGGTGCTGAGTGGCGTTAACACCCCTGCAATAGTTACAATAAACGAGAGGAGAAAAAACATCACAATTGTTAGAATTCTTTTACGCCTTAGCGAAAAACTTTTCCAAAGGTTAAGCACCAATACCCTAACTCCTTAAACTTTTATTTTTGGGCTTATTTTTAATGCTCTAAAGCCCCTTGCACACGGGTTTAGTATTTCTGTAATATTAACCTTTTTCAGAATTTCACCGTTGTCCTCTGCGTATCCTCTGACATCATGTTCAGCAGCCATAAGAGAATAAACATAAACACGGTTTTCCCTTATTCTCAGCTGGCATTTCGATGGCAAACCAAGCATTAGCGAACTGTTTTCCTTTAAGGCTTTTTCTGAAACGTATAGTATGGCGTGGGCTCCAGCTGTTAACTCTGCAACCCTTACTGGGATGCTTTCTTTGCCTATTGCTAAAACCTCAATGCCGTACTTTTGCGTGATTTCGCCAGCAATTTTCCTCAATTTTGGCAGAATTTTCAGAAGATGGCTTTTCGCCCTGCTGGAAATTTTCATGTCTGAAAACTGGATTGGCGAAAGCTGTTCAAGGGAAACAGATCCCAATGACATGTCAAGATGAACGACATCCGCTTTAACCCTTTCCAGAAGTTTCATGCAAAATTCTGCTTCGCGCACTATAACGTTGTAACTGTTTCCAGCTTTTTCAAAGATGGGTTCAGCTAGACACTTGTTAGGTTCCCTGTATGGCGGATTAACCAGCACAGCTGCAACCGCAACAATGGATACAGGCTCAAAATTACTGTTTAATATGGCTGCTGAGGAATCCGCGGCGATTACCTTCAACTTATCCACCTTTTATTTAGTAGGCTTAAAAAGGATTTAGCTTTACCGCACTTAAGAGCTCTTTAGCCGCAGTCCAAGAATGAATATTTCTGAGCTTTTCGCTCGGCTCGCTTTAGGTTTTATAACTTTTACTTCTTCAAAGTGCTGCTTAACCTTGCTGATGAAATCGTTTAACATGTCCCCTTGGAAAACCTTTACAAAAAAGTTTCCGCTTGGCTTGAGAGTTTCTAGGGCTATTTCTAAAGCTTTTTGTGCACATTCTATTTGGCGCGCGTGGTCTAACTCCCATATCCCAGAGATATTTGGCGAAACATCTGAAATTACGGCGTCCGCTTCTCTTGGAAGCATCTCCAAAATCTGTTGTACCGTTTCCTGCTCTCTTATATCGCCTATTATTGTCCGAACGTTAGGGTCTAGAAAAGGCTTGATGGGTTTTAAATCAACTCCTAGAACAAAGCCCTTTTTTCCAACAATTTTCCTTACAGCTTGAACCCAACCACCTGGTGCAGCACCCAAATCAACGACCACATCGCCTTCTTCGATGAAATGATGCTTTTCTACTGCTTGAAAAAGTTTGTAGGCTGCTCTTGAACGGTATTTTTCTTCCTTAGCCTTTCTATAATAGTAGTCTCTTTTTCTTTCCTGAAGCCAAGCTTTAGGCAAAACTAGC
>JBNASL010000006.1:0-36451 GCA_049717905.1 Candidatus Bathyarchaeales archaeon
AGCCTTCCCATTCTCCTTGCCAAACGCTTACACAAATCTATATATAAAAATAGTATTTCAAAATGGAAAATATTTTTGCCACTTAAGTGTTATTTAAGTGAAAGCGAAAGTGTGATATATGTTGCGGCTTTAAAATTAACTGAGGTTGACAGTATAATTTATTAATTATACCATTTTATTTAATGGGTTAATTTGAAGGGAGTTGGACGATGAGTATAAAAGAAAAGTTAAAAGTTGAAAGTTTGGGCATGTTTTCAGCCTCTGTTTTCTACGCGGTCAGCGGAATAGTTTGTTTGGCTGTTTTGGCCTCCGACCTTGCACTTATTCACATTGGTTTGATAGGCATATTGAGTCTAGCCACAGCCTTTGGACTATTTAAGAAGAGAGCTTGGGCTTTATGGTTCATTATAATTCTCTTTTTCATGATTACAACATTTTCGGTTTCCATGCTTTACTACACTATGGGAGGCAACATTCTCCTTGATGGCGCTATGGCGGCGTATCTGATTTTAACATGGATTTTCACGGCTTATATGGCCGCTAAGAGGAAGAAGCTGGAGGGTTAACTCTAATCAAAGCTTTTTAAAAAGGTAAACTGTGATCTCTTCGCCTGCATCGATAAACTGTTGGTTTTCAGGGATTTCTATGAAGCCATCAGCCTTCACAAGCGTTGTTATTGCCCCAGAAAGCCCTGTGGGAACTGGTTCGGCGAACAGCCGTTTTGACTCGTCTTCTTTTAGGTTAACCATGATGAAAGTTCGCCTTCCCCGCGCTGGAAACATCCGTGTTGACGCTAAAGCCTTCATTGTATAGGCTTTTTCCGGTTTTCGTCCAGCTAACCTTTCAATAATGGGGCGTGCTAGAAGATGGAAAATAAACAAAGCGGATGTAGGATGCCCTGGAAGAGAAAAAACCAGTTTTCCATTTATCACTGCAATTGTGGTGGGCTTTCCAGGCTTGGTGGCTATGCCGCAAACTATTAAGCCCGGTTTCCCAAGTAAACTCAACGTTTTAGGGATAACATCTTTTGGTCCGACTGAAACCCCGCCTGAAGTTATAACCATGTCAGCTGAAGCCAAAGCCTTTTTCAACGCCTTTTCAATTTCAGCGGCATCATCTGTAAAAACCCCCAAGTATACTGGTTTTCCCCCGCTTTCCAGAATTGCGGCGCTTAGGCTGTAGGCGTTTATGTCGTAAATTTTGCCTGGAGGAAGAGGTTTGCCTGGTTCAGTTACTTCTGCGCCTGTAGATAGTACGGCCACGTGGGGAACCTTGTAAACCTTAACTTTTGCAATGCCAATTGCAGCTAGGGCGCCTATTTCCCGCGCGCTCAGCAGCTGCCCCTTTTTAATAACAGTCTCGCCTTTCTTTATGTCTGCTCCGGCTTTCATGACGTTTTCGTCTTTGGCTACCGCGCTATAAACGTGGATTTCGCCGTTTTTGCGTTCGGTGTGTTCGACCATGATAACAGCGTCTGCGCCTTCTGGTATGGGTGCGCCAGTCATTATTTCGGCGGCTGTTCCATGGTCTACGGTTATTTTTGGAATTTCTCCGACGTTCACTGTCCCACAAAGCCTCAGCTTTACTGGACGGCTTTCTTCAGCGCCAAAAGTGTCTTCAGCTTTTACCGCATATCCATCCACTGTTGAACGGTTGAATGGCGGAATATCCAGTGTTGCGGTTATGTCTTCTGCTAAAACGCGGTTGCAGGCCTCTAGTAGGGGGATTTCTTCAATGCCTAGGGGTTTAGCCTCAAAATTCTGGTGAATAGCCTTTCTTGCCTCTTCAAGGGTGAGAAGTTTCCTAAACATTTTCTTCATCCGCCTTTAAAACGTCAAAAAGGTGAACTGGGACTGTTTCGCCTTCTTCTAGACCTTCACGGTTTTCAGGAACCATAACATAGCCGTTAGCCTTAACCATGGTTGAGATTATTCCCGAGCCTCTGGCGCTTATGGGCTTCGCCAACAGTTCGCCTTCGCGTTGGAAGACTTGGACGCGGACGAAAGTTTTTCTTCCAAGGGCTGTAGATGTCCGTCGTGTCAACTTGGCGTTCACGATGGGTCTAGGCTCATGGGCTAATCCCAGCATTTTGAGGATTAATGGTCTGGCGAAGACTTCGAAGCCGAACATGGCTGCAACTGGGTTGCCTGAAAGAATTATTACTGGTTTATTGTTCACTACTGCTAGGGCAGTAGGCATGGCTGGACGCATAGCCACGCCGTGAACTATTACGCCAGGCTTGCCAATGCTGTTTACGGCTGCTGGAACCAAGTCTGAGGCGCCCACGCTTGTTCCGCCAGTGGTAACTACCATATCTGCCTTTTCCAATCCAAGCCTAATTTTTTGGGAAATTTCTTCAATATCGTCTTTTGCTATGCCCAGGTCTATGGGTTCAGCGCCTAGTTCACGGCATAAGGAAGAAATAATTAGCCTGTTTGCCTCGAAAATTTGACCTTCCATGGGTTTTCGGCCGGTTTCTACAAGCTCGTTTCCGGTGGCTAAAACTGCCACTTTTGGCTTTTCATAAACGCGGGCTTCTGTTAGGCCTAATGAGGCTATTAAGCCTAAATGGTGGGGCTTTAGGCGGGTTCCAGCTTTTACGGCGGTTTCGCCTTTTGCGATGTCTTCGCCCTTTTTTGAGACATTTTCGCCTGGTGTCACTGCATTCCAAACTTCTATTTCGCTGTTTACAAGCCTCACGTTTTCAAGCATTATAACGGCGTCTGCGCATTCTGGAAGCGGATTTCCAGTCCAGACCTCTTTGGCTTCGCCTTCCATAAGCTTATTTGCAGCTGTCAGTTTGAGGGTTTTTGGCTTGAACTGGGAAGCGCCGAAGGTGTCGCTGGCTTTTACGGCATATCCGTCAACTGCTGAACGGTTAAAACTTGGCAGATCTTCTTTGGCTATGATGTTTTCTGCGAGAACACGGTTAAGGGCGTCGCGCAAAGGAACCCTTACAGTTTTTAAACATTCCAATTTCAAGCTGCTGAGGAGCAAGTGCATTGCTTCTTCTGTGGATGTAAGTTTTTTGAAGCCTCTCAGCCTAACCAAAACTGGGCACCTATAAACAGTACACAAACAGCATAGAAAAACATATCGCATAAAAATACGTGTTTTGTATTTGGCTTTTGTTTTCGATAGTAAATGTGTGTTTTATCCGTCGCGAAATATATATATGAGTTTTTCACCAGTTTAATTAAGGGGTGGAGAATTTGTACGGTTTTAAGAGGCTATGGATAATGCTGCTTTTAGCATCAATTTTAGTGTACATTTCAGCATATGTTCCTAAAGCGTGCTCCCAAGAACAAGGAACACCTGATAAAGCGCTCAAAATTCTAAAAGATGTTATTGGTTTTGACCTTGCAGCATACAAAACACGTTTAGACTCATGCATCCAAGATATGTATTTTGATACCTTACCGCAGGAAAATTTGAGATATGCCCTTGAATCTGATGAAAGCAAACTTGAAGTGATTTTTGCTTTTGTAAATGGGAAGCTACGTTCAATGAGCGTATACGCACTTGAGGGGATGCCGCTTATAACTCGCCCAGCCACTAATGTGCTTGAAATGGCTAAGGAGACTCTTAGCAGATACCAAACCTATTGCGGAGCCTCCTACTGCGAAGCAATGAACACCATGTTATACAATGTTAAGGTTAACGAAAACGTTACAAAGGTATCTGGGAACATCAAGTTTGAGGCAACTTATGAAAAGGTGCTCCTTGAATGGGAAAACCGCACAGTAGACTCCATAGGGTTTAGGTGGACATATACGCTTAATGGCGTTGAAGCCCCATCTAAATGCGTAGCACTTTATTTTGAAGATGAGTTCCTGAAACACTTTATTGACACTTGGAGCCTCTATAAGATTGGGAGCAGCGCCATAAATATTTCTGAAGAAGAGGCTGTGAAAATTGCAATGGAACGCACTAAAAGCTTTTCATGGAAAGTAAGCATGGGAGGCGATAATATTCCCATAGAAGTGAAGGAGTTTAACATAGCTGGAGTAAGCGAAACGAAGCTGGTTTTTGGCAATTACATTGAAAAGAATCAAGCTCGCATGGGAGACCCCTTAACCCTATACCCCGGATGGCATATCAAACTCTACTTTGACAAACTTTACCCCGGAAATGTTTACGGGGTTGAAGTTGCGATTTGGGCAGACACAGGAGAAGTTCACGACATCCGAACACTATTTTTAATGGGGTATTATCCACCTAACGGAGATACTAATGGCGAAAACTCAAACCAAGTAGAACCAAATGAAGATTATAACAACGGAACATGCTTAAACTTAACACAAATCGCGTGGATATTCGTGCTGATCTCCATTGCAATAGTGCTCGGAGCAACTAAAGTATGCTATAAACGAAAAAGAAAAAATCTAGAGGGACTTCACAACCTTCTGAAATTTAACTCTCTAAAACTTGGTGGAATATTGGCGGGTTTTTTGCTTTTGCCTACTTTATTCTCGATGGCAACGTCAACGGTGAAGGCAGGTACTTATGTAATGGGATTATATGGCTCAAGGGCGGGGATGGTTCAAGCTGAACAGGAAGCTGCTAAACATGTTATTGACTACATGGAATACCACTTTACCACCTATGCAGGTTACACTTGTGGTGATTATTATGGCTATTTGACACAGAAATCATTAATATTATGGTTCGCCTCCCTTTTCGAACAGAATTATGATCATGTAGCAATGTTTCATCATGGGCATGCAGGCTTCAAGAAAATCGGTGGACTTTACCATTATGACTATTTTGACGATAATTGGGATTATAATAATCCGAATTATGGAGATGAAATCTGGGACTACGATGTCTACCCACAAACCTCAAGAAGCAAACACTTCTTCGTGATAATTTGGGCGTGTCGGCAGGGAGATATCGAAGGGAGCTATCACTCCGGGGTCGGCGCGCGGGGAATGCCCTTTGCGTGGCATCACCCGGTGAATCATAGTTATGATTGTTTCATAGGGTTTAAGGATGCATCAATACCTCTAACCCAAAATTCTCGACATTATCCTTATGTAACCTACCACGCTTGGATTATTGCTTTCATTTATTATCTTACCTGCCAACACTATACAATAATGCAAGCGTTAGATAGGGCTTCAATGGACTGTTTCTTCCTACCTTACTATCAAACAGAACTTCACAACGGCTTTACCGCAGACTGGCCTGAATATCCAGGATGGCCACCCATGCCGCCATATAGTGGGAAGATGTGGCTTTATGGAAATCCCGATATACGCGTCTATTAACAATAGATATTTACTATGGAAATCGCCAATAAACGACTTTTCTTTTCAAAGAAAATCCAATATAAATGGAGGAAGTGCCTTACGAATAAAAATATACGTTCATTAGTTATTATTATTATACTCGTTGTTTTTTCTTTCTCTATGCCAACTTTTTTGGCTAATCACGCTAAGGCAGCTGAGAATACGTGGGCAACCGTGGCAGAAATGCCCACGGAACGAGAGGAGTTTGGAGTCGCTGTGGTCGATAGAAAGATCTATGCAATAGGAGGTTACAATTATCGTAATGCCGTATTAAGTGTTAATGAAGTTTATGATCCTGCCACAAACACTTGGACTGTGAAAAAACCTATGCCGACTCCGAGGGCGGGGTTTGGAATAGCAGTTTACCAGAACAAAATATACGTGATAGGTGGACGCGATTATAACCATCAACCCCTTGGGGTAAACGAAGTTTACGACCCTGCGACAGACACTTGGGAAAAAAGGAAGGACATGCCTACACCTAGAAAAGGCTTAACTGCAAATGTTGTTAATGGCAAAATATATCTGATAGGCGGCTTAGAAAGCGTAGATGGCTATCCTCCGAAGATTTCATCATTAAACGAGGTTTATGATCCTGTTGCTGATTCATGGATTGTTGGAAAACCCCTTCAAGTCAGGGTTTGCGGCCATGCCTCTGCAGTTGTTGACAATAAAATATACGTGATTGGCGGCGAAAGTCTAGAAAAAACAAATCAAGTATGCGTTGTCAACGTTACTCAAATATATGACCCTAAAACGGACACTTGGAGTTTAGGCACTCCTTGTCCAGTTGCAGTACGTTATGCAGCTGCAGGCGGCACAACCGGCGTAATGGCACCAAAGAAAATTTACGTTATTGGCGGAATACCCGGTCTTTCTAGTGAAAGTACAGGCATAAATCAAGTATATGATCCAGAAAGGGACTTTTGGACATTGGGCACATCAATGCCGACAAGCCGTCTTTGGTTGTCTGTCGCGGTCGTAAATGACATGTTGTATGCCCTCGGAGGCACATGGATGATTCTTAATCCTCAATCTCCCATCTATGCAGTGAATGAACGGTATATTCCATTTGGATATGGAACTACTACGCCGACAGACACTACACCACCACAAGAGCCTCCCCAATCAGAGCCTTTTCCAACAACATGGGCAGTGGCAGCTGCAGGATCGGTGGCTGTTGTTGGAGCAAGTATTGTCTTCTACTTCAAAAGATTCAGGAAAAACCAAAGAAGAAAACCAATGAACAGCGTGGCAGATTTCCTTTGAATAAAAATATTCGCTCATTAATTTTTATATTTGTTATTTCTTTTTCTCTGTCAAATTTTTTGGCTATCCATGCTGAGGCAGAGGAGAATTCTTGGTCAATTATGAATCCGATGCCTACTCCGAGGTCGTGGGTTGGAGTTGCCATTGTAAATGGAAAGATATATGCTATTGGAGGCAGCTATGACTCTCACGGTGAAGTTGAAGAGTATGACCCAGCTACAAACACGTGGACTAAAAAACGCCAATGCCGACACCGAGAATTTACTTTGGAATTGCTGCACTTGGAAACAAAATATATACAATAGGAGGGGACAGCGGGAACTGGGAAGTTGGCGAGAGAATAACTAACGTAGTCGAAGTATACGATCCACTTACAGATACATGGGAAACTAAATCTTCGATGCCTACAAAAAGAAAGGGGTTATCTGCAAGTGTTGTAAACGGCAAAATTTATGTCATAGGGGGAAGAGTGGGCGAGCCCACCTATAATCCTCTTCCTCTAACCGAAGTTTATGACCCAGAGACTGATACTTGGACAACTGCGGCGCCCATACCTGTCCCCGTCAGCTATCACGCTTCTGTAGTTCTCGATGGCAAAATCTACATACTCGGAGGCTCAACAAAAACCGAGGTCAGCATATCTCTCAATCAAATCTATGACCCTAAGACTGATTCTTGGAGCAACGGAACCTCCCTTCTCGAAGGAGTGGATGCTGCCGCTGCGGGTGCAACCACCGGCCTACTAGCAACCAAGAGAATCTATGTTATAGGCGGAAAGCAGAATCTAGACGCTGTCAACCTAAATCAAGTATATGATCCGGAAACGGACAGTTGGACCTTTGGCACACCAATGCCAACCGCCCGCTATGGCTTAGGCGTTGCGGTTGTAAATGATATGTTATACGCAATTGGAGGCATGCAGGACTGGTTCAGAGCCCCAGCAAATGAAAGATACACTCCAATGGGCTACGGAAAGGTTCCCCCTAAAATTTCTATTATCTCGCCCAAAAACGAAACTTATACTGCAGAAAATGTTCCCTTAACATTCACCATTAATAAAAAAATATTATGGATGGGTTATAGCTTAGACGGACAAGCAAACGTGACAATTGAAGGAAACACCACCTTAACCGGATTATCTAACGGCTCGCACAAATTGGTGGTTTATGCTAAAGATATGGCTGGAAACACAACTTATGAAATAGTCTACTTTACTATAGCCCCGCAATCTGAAAACTTCTCAACCTGGATTGTGATTTTCACAGTCGTAATACTCATAGTCGGAGCCACCGCTTTAATCTACTTCAAAAATTCAAGAAAAACCAACAAAAGGCGCGCAGATTTCATATCAGCCTTCAAGCTCTTTCATTAGTATGTCGCGCATTTTTATTGCGTCCAAATCTAAAATTGGGCTTTCGCTTATAATAACTGGGTTAAGCCTAAACTCGGCTATAACCTTTGCAAGCAGTGCAAAGTCAGGCCCATAACCCGCCTCGTCCATTACATGATGACGCTTTTCACCCTTATCCGTAAACTCAATCTTAGTAAAATGACAATGCATATTCTTGACGGCTTCAGCGCCCAAACGGTTTTCGATTTCCACAAAAACCTCGCGAAAATCCTCAACAGTTTTGAAGCGTCCCCTATCCCGCGCATGCAAATGCGCCCAATCTATCACAGGCTGGGTCTGCTCCACTTGTTCGCATAAACCCAAAACTTCATCTAAACTGCCAAACTGGGAAACTTTACCCATGGTTTCCAGCCCCAGCTTGACGCCTTTAATTCCCAAAGTTTTCATCTCGTTAACCACGTCTTTCAAGGCTTCCAAGCAGTCGCCGAAAACTTGTTTTGGCGATTTCTTGCCATAAAATCCCACATGGAAAACAACTATTGGCGAACCCATCCATTCCGAGGCTGTAGCACCTGCAATTAAGCGTTTTTTGCTAGCCTCAATAGTTTCTTTTCCGCCGCAAAGGTTCACAAAGTAGGAGCCGTGAAGACTAACCGCAACATCGTTTTCCCTAGCCTTCAAATCAAGCCTTTCAGCATCCTCCCGCCTAATCTGAGGCTTAACACCCCAACGCACAGCTTGATACTCGAAAGCATCGAGGCCTTCCTCCCGCAAAAGCCTCGGAACATCCGCCAAAGATGCTTTCATCGCCCTAAAAGATGGCGGCACCCCAGCAGGGCCAAACCTTGGACGGTCAGCCATTTATTTCTAAGCCTCCTAACTCCTCTTCACCCTTCTATAGCGATAACCTCTCCTTACATACATTCCGTAAAAAAGCACTGCCAAGGCGGAAACCCAAACCGCGAAATTTTGAAAAACCAAGTATTTGCCAGCAGGCGGTAACTCAGCCAGCGGCTTAATTATGTTTCCGAAACTTGCAGCAACTGTTCTGAAGCCAGGCGCCATGGCTACCAAAGCATTGTTTATGGCGGTGCAAGCCAATCCTATGGGAGCTAGGGTTTCCGTGAAACCCTTTGCAGCGTCACTTGTCGATCTTATAAAGTTAAACACTGAGGGATTGTCTCTGTAAAGGTTTAAAAATGTCTGGTGAATTAGCTGTGGGTTTACCAATAGAGAAAAAAGAAGAACCAGCGCTGAAAAAGCAAGAAGTATCATCAAGGCGCTTTTCAAAGTTGTTTTTGCAAAGCTCATCTTGTTCCAAATATAGGCAACTGCCCTAAATCTTAACAGCGCAGACTTCATTTTGCCAAATGAACCACTTAAAGCACGGCTTATTTTTGACGTGAACCCTCTCTTATCTTTAACAGCTTGTCTTTTCACCTTTTCAAAGCGCTTAAACTTCTCTTCAAAAGTCCCCGGAGTTTTTAAAGCCAAATATTTTGTTAGGCAAACCCAGCTTAGAGTAATCGCTACTATGGCGGATGTAGGAACTAGATGGAAGATGGGGCTTATCGCCACCGGCCAGCTAGTCAAAGGGTTTTCTTCTTTCACGCCAAGGCTTATGGCATATGCCACTATGAAATATTCGATTATGGCAACCGCTATGAGAAACAAAATGATTGCTGTTAAACCTTTCAAGGTTGCCCAGCGGAACACCAAACGTTTAGGAGGATTTTGAGATGCCAAAGCATCACCGTTAACGCTAATGCTTTCTGGAAACCGCAATTTGCAATTTATGGTATATGAACTTTCAAGTTAAAAAGCATGACTGTAAATCCGCATTTATTAAAGTGGAAACTCGTGCTCACATCTGGGACATTTGGCGTATCCGCATTGCACTGTTGAGGGGCATCCAGAACAAGCGAAAGCCCTGCCATAGGATATGTCAAAGGTGAAACCACATTTGGGACAGCGCACGATTCTTTTTGTTCCGGGACTCAACTCGTGAAGGCACCAGCTTTGTGGGCGCGAAAGTTTTAACAGTATAACTCTTATTAATAAGTTTATAGCCTTTAAGAGATTGCACGTTTGACGTATTGGTATGGGAAAATGAATGCTGAAAACGGGGAAACTTGAACGAGCAGAACTGTATAAAGAGCGGGACACTCAAGTTTTTCTAAGCAAATTTTTAAGTGGAGAAATAAGCGAACTTAAACCCACCTTTGACCCTAATTTTGGCTATAGATATCTCGCTGTGGAAGCAGTTTTAGGAGAAAAAGCAGATGGAGAAAAGTTCTTGAACAGGCTTTATGAAGCTGGAATCCTTGAAAGGAAACTTTATGACAGAATAATTTACTGCCCCAACTGCGGTTCCCAAAGCGTCTCCACTCATTATTGTTGTCCCTACTGCAAGTCTTTTAACATCCAGAAAGGCTCCCTAATCGAGCATGTTAAATGCGGATATATGGATGTTGAGGAAAACTTCAGAAAAGGAAACAAGCTTGTCTGCCCCAGGTGCCACGAAGAATTGAAAAAACCAGATGTGGACTATAGAAAGGCGGGAATATGGTGCACATGCAAAGAATGCGGCAAAAGCTTCGACATACCCGTGCCGAGACATTTCTGCAGAAACTGCCAAGCCAAATTCACATTTGAAGAAATCGAGGTTAAAGACGTATACGCTTATAGCCTAAATGAAGAGGTTAGAGGTGAAATAGCTGCAGGCTGGATTTTCATCGCGCCTGTAAGGGAGTTCCTCCTTGAAAACGGTTTTGAAGTTGAAGCCCCCGCGTTTCTGAAAGGACGGTCGGGGGCAAACCACATGTTTGATATAGCCGCTTACAAAGAGGAGAAAAAGGGCGTTACTGTTATGGATTTGGCAACTTCGACAGAAGACATTGTCCCAGAACAGCCAGTGATCGCCCTATTCGCAAAAATCTATGATGTTTCACCAGACAGTGCCTACCTCATAGCCATTCCAAAACTAAGCGAGAACGGAAAGAAAATGGCTGAACTTTACAACATCAAAGTGATAGAAGCGAGAGACGCAAAAGAAATAACTAAAATGCTCAAAGAAAAAATGGCTAAAAAATGAGCAACTAACTGCCTGTAAAAACTACTATATTTCCCCTCTCAGTCACAACCTTAACAGTAAAGTTTCCATCAGGCAAAGAGATGTCTGCTCTGATGTATGCCGTGCTTTCCCCAGAATTTATGAAAAACTCTGCATCATAACGCTTATGATAATCTATGGTGACGACCCATATAGAGACTATGTGAACCGTTAAGGGCCCACCATTTTTGATGCCAAACAATGCTCCATCAAGAATTACACGGACACCGAAGAAATCAATGCTTACTGTTGACTGGTTTCCGCTGAGACCTTCGTCATAAAATTTTATTAGAAAAGTCCCGTTGCTGTTTACATAATTTGTCAAGTCTTCAGTTATTTTTATTGAATAATTGTTCCATTCATTTATTATAGGTTGATTTCCTCCTGTAGCATTGAAGTGTAAGTCGCTGAAGCTTGCCCCGCTCCAGTTGTAAGCTTTTATAAACCATCTTTCGGATGCTTCGGAAACATTGTATCGGATTAACACTTCGACACCATCGATGAAGCTTAAGGGGTATGTTGATAAGTCTATTACAAATTGATTGCTGATATCAAGTCTATAAACGCTAGGCGATGTTACTTTAAATTCTATCCAATCAACATTTAAATCGAACGGGGTTTCTGCGGCTTTTAATCCGATAACTTTCAATCTCCAACCGCCGAAATCATCTCTAAAATGTGTTGAGTTTACTGTTATGCTCTGTGTCACGGTTGTATCTGGCGTTCCGATAATAGCTGTCATATATCCATTTCCGCTTGTGGGATAATGTCCACTTTGGTAATTGAAAAGTTGAAAGGTTGCGTTAACGCTTTCTGTCGCTGAACAGACATCTATAGTCCATGTTATGCTCGCCCAAGAGTTCGTGTCAGATGTGCCTGTAAATTCAACTTCGATTCTTTCTTCGGTTGCAGGCTTAAAATTGCAGTATATGCTATAAGCTCTATTGTCATGAGTAGGAGCCGGCATCTGGTTTGGGAAAGCTGCTCCATAATTTAAACTAATGTAGTGCCCTTTATTTGTGGTTCCTGAAGTGAAGTGTAAATAGGCATAACCGTTTCCTGACTCGGACCAAGCAACAAGCAAGTATTCGGTGTTCGCCCTGAGCACGGGTTTGGGTGCTTGAAAATTAAATGTAACCCAAGCTGTACCCACAGGAACCAAAATTTCCTCGGTTTGGGCAATTAAAGTTAAGTTATCGTGTAAATAAATTGCGCACCTCATTCTTTTAGAATTTGATGTCATACGGATATAAACAGCAATACTCTGTGCTTCACCATCCTTGGCGGGGACAAAAAGCGAACCTACAATCGTATTTTCTGTGTTACGGCGGTTGTTCAGCGTTCCAGCTACAGTATTTCCGAAAGTTTCCATATTTTCTGAAAAATAGTAGGGGTAGCTTCGGAGTTGCAGGTAGACACCGTTGTCACCCTGCAGGTCATTTACTGTCCCAGAAATCAACGATGTGTAGCCTATTAGATTATATGTCGATGGATTGTAGCTGAGAGTTGCGATTTCCTCTACAAATTTTTCATGAAGACCATCTATAAGCTTTGTATCTATGTAGGAACCGCTAATTTTGTTTCCCACGGAGATAGAAAATTCTTTTTGAACTGCAAACCATTGAGAGCGCGTTAAACGCATAACATTTGCAACGCTTAACGTTTCTTGCATTCTTTCTAAATCTAATTGATTCATCTGATAGTTCCAAAGCACAACATTAGCAACAATTATTACTATTAGAACTAAGCTCAGCATAACTACTATGACATTGCTCACGCCCTTTTTACCGCTTTCAAGGGTTTTAAGGCGCTTTATAATAGTCTCCAACATGGGTCCCCCTTGTTGTCACAATATCCACGTGGTATAGGCTACCTTCTGCCCAGTTGTAAGATACGTTAAGCCATCCATGTTCATCTATGTCCAAGTTTAGGGTTGGCGAGGGCTGGCGCGTGTGGTTTATGTAGACAGCCGATATACGAATGGACACTTTTCCCACATTGCGAAGGTAAACGCTTATCTGGTTTGTGCCAGTTGCGTTGTTGAACCATACGTCTTCTATGATTAGGCGTTCACCCATGGTTTCCCTAAGGTTTGTTGTTATCACATACGTGGCTGTTGCTGCTATGGACATGGCGGCTACGGCGACAACCATAAGCAGAAGGTTGCTCAGCACTGGTGTTATAGCCCGTTTATTCCTAAAAAGTCTAAAAAGCCTTCTCACGCTTTTCACCTCATAAGAAGAGTTTTAGGGCTAGGTAACCGCAGACCATAAGCACTAGACTATGTTTTAATCCAGCGCTTATTGTTCCTTCACCCATTTTCCCAGCAACTAAACCACCGAAAAAGGCTTGAATTGCCGTCATATGGAAGAATAACCGTTTTATTTCCGTGGGCGCCATTACGGCTGTTCCAAGCAGCGGCAAGCCCTCTATGTCTACGAAGAAGGATTTGAAAAGTAGTATTACGGTTAATATGAAGACGAAGAAGGCAACGTATATGATGGCAATGTAGGGCCTCGTCTGGTTTCGCCGTTCTTTATGAAGTAGAAGCGTTGACTGGACGAATTTGCCCATGGGATCGAAAACCTTTTCCACATGCCCGCCTGAACGGTTAGCCTCAATTATCAGCGGAACAGTTCTCTGCACAAGCACTGTGTCAACGCGTTTCCCAAAAGCAACCAAAGCCTCTTCAAAGGTCATACCCCAAGAAATCTGGGCATTCATTTTCCGCAGCTCAGCCGTCAACGGTCCATAATCCCTTTTGGCAGCTTCTTCCAAAGCACGGGGCAAAGTCATGCCAGTTTCTTGAGCTTGAACTATGCTTCTGAAGAGTTCTGGCAGATGCTCATCTACAGCCCTTTTCCATCTATAGTCAATATAGCTTAAAACAGCCATAGGAGTGAAAGCAGCAATGACGGCGAAAAACATGAACTCGTCAAAAGCTGAGGCCCCCCAAGCCGTTAAAAAGCCTAAGACTACTATGGCGGCGGCTAACAAGGCTGAGGCGAGCCATGTGATGCGCTTCACGGATTTTCCTATTTTCGGCATTTTCATCTACCACTTAGGCGAAACCGCGTCTAGGATTATGAGAAACATTATGGAACCCAAAGGTATTCCAATGTATGTGAGAATACTGAGCAATAGCTCTGGAGTTAGAAACCATAGGGTTCCGCCGCCCATCATAGCCATAACCGCAAGCATAATGATAAGAAGAAGCGGACCAGTGACAAGCAGAGCCACGTAAAACTCTGAAAGAATGGATAAGGTGTCTGAAAACTTGCGGAGACTCATCCTCTTCAGTTTCATGTGCTGTTTAGATTTTTCCCTAAGATAGGCGGAGAGGTTGCTTCCAGAATGTATTGCTGAAATAAATCCTTCAAGCATTTCTCGAAACTTTTCGGAAGGTGTCCGCTTTGAGGCGCGCTCCAAAGCGGAAATTACGTCTAAACCAAAAAGGTTTACATCTCGTATAACGTTTTTAGCTTCAGCTGAAACAGCTAGAGGCATGGGAAGGTTTGAAAGGGAATAGAAAATTTTCTCCGGAGAAACCCCCGCGCTTGCAAGAATAGCCATATAACCACTAGTGAAAGCCAACTCGTCATCCAGCTCCCTCTGAAGCTTGTCAGCGCGGTAAACTGGATAAAGGTAAAAGCCGAAAACTGAAAAGGCTGTTGCAAAAAGGCCGCCGCCTAAACCGAAAAGCACCGCTGAAAAGAGAGGCAAATTGAAAACAAAGAAAAAAATAAGCGGAACCAAAACAAATGTTACCAAAGCGATTATAACAGTGGAGAAAAACGCTAGGCTGAGGTAAACTCTAAAGTCAGTTTTAAGTCCCGCCCTCTGCAAGTGCAAATCTAAATCCTGAAAAAGGGGCAGAAAACGGTTAATTTTCCCGCCTATAAGCCTGTACGCTAGAGACTGAGGTGTTTCCAATGCGCGTTTAGGTTCTTCCCGCGAAGCCTTTTCATTTTCACTCTTCGAAAAGGATTGCCTAAACTTTGAAAGATTTTCGCAAAATTGTTTAAAAGCCTCTGAAAACTTGTTGCTTTTCATCTTAACTCCATCCTTGCCCTCTGGAAAACGCGTTCGGGGTTAGCATAGTACTCTCGGATCACGTTTGCCACATCCACATGGCGGCGGATGCCCTTGCGAACCATCCATTCTAAAACCATTTTTCTGCGTCGCAGTTCACTTCTAACGTCGTTCTCGTTTAAGCCCATTTTTTTCATGTGCTTTTCTAGGAGTTTGCTGTGCCCCAGATACTCAAAAGTGTCCTCTTTGGCTTTCCAGCGGAAAACCTCTTCAGTTAGAATGTTCTTAGAAGCGGAATCAATTCCAGCAATTTCAGTTGATGTTACGGTTCTTCTTGCGGGTTTTCCCTCTATTTCGGTTCTTGTCATAACCATTATAACGTCAGTCATTGCGATTAGAGGTCTGGGAATATTCATAGGCTCGGATTCGAGACGGCTTATTACTGATTCCACAGATTCAGCGTGAATTGTACACATTCCAAGATGCCCCGTTGCCATGGCTTGAAAAAGAGTGTAGGCTTCTTCTCCGCGAACCTCGCCGACAATGATGTAGTCTGGCCTTTGCCTGACAGCCGCCTTTAACAAGTCGAAGAGGGTTATACTGCCCGCACCCTTTTCTTCATGCCCAAAACTAAGCCTGACAACTGATGGAATCCAGTTCTCATGGGGCAAGTTAAGCTCCTGCGTGTCTTCTACACTTACTATTTTCATCTCCGGCTTTATGAACATGGATAAACAGTTCAGCATGGTGGTTTTTCCACACGCTATGCCGCCAGCCACAAGAACCGAGGCTCTGTTCTCTATAACGTACCATAGGTAGGCAGCCATCTCTGAGGAAAGCGTGTTAAAGGCTATGAGGTCTGAAATTGTTAGTGGGTCCACCCTGAAACGGCGTATCGTGAATGTTGAGCCTCTTCGGGTTACTTCGCTTCCATAGGTTAGTTGTATGCGGCTTCCGTCTGGAAGAGATGAATCTAGAATTGGAGAAGCCACGGAAATATTTTTGCCTGCCAAATATGCCAAGCGGATTATGAAGGAGTTCAGCTCTGCTTCATCCTTAAATATCACGTTTGTGGGTAGCGACTCGTAGACTCGGTGCCAAACGTAAATGGGTATGTTTACACCGTCAGCGGAAATGTCCTCAATTAAATGGTCCTTCATCAACGGGTCTATTTTCCCATACCCTATGAAATCTCTTGTTATGTAGTACAATAGTTTGTCAATGGATTCTGGCGGAATTTTTATGCGGTATTTTTTAATGATTTCCGCCGTTTTTTGTTTCAGGTAGTTTTCAGCTTTTTCTTTGGTTTCTATTTCTTTTAGGCTTACGTCTATCTCTTCCATTAGCAGAGTTTTGATTTCTCTTAGTCGTTCTTCTTCGTCCTTCTGCAGTGTTGGCTCTATGACTTCATATAGGGTTTTCTGGGTATCAGGATCCTTAACTATTGCCGCGTAGACGTAGGGCTCTTTTATTGGGTAGACTTCTCTGAAAACAGCTGTTTTTCTGCCTTTTTCTTCGATAATTATTCCTATTTCTGTTTTCTCTGCGCTTTTTTGAGTTTTTGGCATAGGTTTTCCCTTTTAGGGTTTGCGCTATGTTGCCCAACAAATATAATATCGCAAGTCTTAATAAGCTATATGAATGACTGATACTTAACCCACTTAAAACTAAGCAACAACTACAAAATAAAAGTACAAAGCAATAAGACCATGGATTAAACGAAATAGCCGCAGTATGCTGCTATTTGTATCTCGCCTTTCGCTTTTCCCTCTTCTTTTTCTGCCGGCGCATCCTTTTCTTTTTCCACTTTGCCCGGATTTTCTACACGCTCCACAAACGCTTATTCTATGGTTGCATGCCTACGCCTTAAGTCCTCCTCGGTTCTCCCCAAGCGGTGCATCAACTCCACGATTAGGCCATCCAAAAACACCATGCAGTTGTTCTCGAAAATGCTTCCAAGAGGAGTTAAGGGTTCCCTTTCACCCATAAGCTGCCTAGCTAAATAGTCTTCTTCTCTAGGCCAACCCGCCTTAGTCCTTCCCTTAAGGGTAATGACAAGGTCTGCTATCTGGCCGAGGGGTGATTCTGGGAAAGACGTTATAGCAATGACCGTTGCCCCTATATCTTTTGCAGCGGCGCTCGCTGTCAAAACCATTTTTGTAGCGCCTGTCCCTGAAATGGCAATTAACAAGTCTCCTTTCTCCGCAGCCGGCGTTATGGTTTCGCCTAGAAAGTAAACATTAAAGCCTAAATTCATTAGGCGTAGTGCGAAGGCTCTGCCTACGAATCCGCTTCTTCCCATGCCAACCACAAAAATTTTCCGTTTTTTTGCTCCTGTTAAAAGCTGAATGAAGCGTTCAACTTCTTTAGCGTTAAGCTCTTCGATGGAACTCTTGATTCCTGAAATTATTTCCTCCGCCGCAGCCTTTAACCATTTCAAGCCTTTCAAGCTCCCGAGAAACCCATTACACAAGCGTCTAAATTAAAAGTCTTGCGGTTAAATTATGCCTTTTAAAATTTCCTCTAAACGTGGAATGGGCGTGTATAGGCGCATGTAAACCGCAGCCGCTAGAATGCCTATGGTTATAACTGCGAGGGCAAAGTCTCCTCTCCGCATTTTTAAAACATAAAGGTTTGTACGCCTTTTAGTTGCCCCCCACGCACGGGACTCCATGGCTTCCGCCAATTCTAAACTTCTGCGGATAGCACTCACTATTAACGGTATAAGGATTGGAATATAGTTTCTAATCCTTTTCAGAAAGTTTCCCTTTTCAAGCTCTAAGCCTCTTGCCTTTTGGGCATCCATAATTGTTTGGGCTTCCTCAGCTAATACGGGAACAAAGCGCACGGCTGTAGTGAAAGCGAAGCAAAACTCATAAGGCACATGCGTCTGCTCAAGTGCTAAGCCCAAATGATCAGGCGAAGTTGTTAAGAAGAATATGGAGAAGGATTCGACGAGCACCAGAAACCTAAAGGTCATAGCAAAAGCGTACTCCAAAGATGGAAACGTAACTCTATAGCCTGCATTTATGAAGGAAAAGATGAAATTTGTTAGGAAGATTATTGAGGCTAGAAATGCTGCGCCTCTCATGGAGCGCGCCCATTCCCGTTTAACCCCGGCTATGAACACAAAGGGAATTTGAATTATGAAAAGCACTACTAAGGGTAGAAGCTCCCAGAAAAGTATTGCAATCACGAAGATGGCGCAGGCATAAACAAATTTTATTCTCGGATCTAAATTGTGAATTGGCGATGTAACCTTTCTAAACCTAAGCCCGTCAAACATGCTCATTTTAAGGTTCTCCTTAAGGCTTTGAGGAGCAATTCTCGAGCTTCATAAACACCTATAACCTCTTTTGGAAACCCAAGGTCGGATAGTTGGATGAAGATTTGGGCTATTTGCGGTGGAACTATTGATGCTTGGGTTAAGGTTTCAGGGGTTGTGAGCACTTTTACCGCTTCGCCGTCTGCAACAATTTTTCCACCGTGCATTAGCAAAACTCTCGGGTTGCACTCAGCCACAAACTCCACATCATGGGTTACTATTACCACGGTTTTTCCCTGCTCTTTCATTTGCAGAATGAATTGGCGAAGTTTCTCTTTTTGCTGGTAATCCTGTCCTATGGTTGGCTCGTCGAGTATCAGTATTTCAGGGTCCCAAGCGAGAACCGAGGCTAAAGCGACGCGTTTTCTTTCCCCGCCGCTAAGCATGAACGGCGAGGTTTTTCTGTATTGCGTCAAGCCTAAAAGGTGTAAGGCCCATGTCACCCGTTTTTCTATGATGTCGCTGCTGAAGCCGAAGTTTTTGAGGGCGAAGGCTATTTCCTCTTCCACTGTTTCGCTGAACAACTGGTGATCCGGGTTTTGAAAAACGAAGCCAACTTTTCTGGCTAGGGTCGCCACGCTTACTTTTGTTGTTTCTACGCCGTCTACGAGCACTTTTCCCTTTGTGGGTTTTAGCAGTCCGTTGAAATGTTTCACCAGAGTTGTTTTTCCAGCTCCATTTTCTCCCATTATGGCTACAAATTCTCCATTTTTGATTGTTAATGAAACTCCCTTTAGGGCTTCTACGCCGCTTGGATAGGTGAAGTGTAGGTCTTGGACTTCAATCATCCCTTTTTAGGGCCTCCCTTATTTTTTCAGCTAACTCTTCGGATGATAGGGGAATTTTTCCTCCGATTTTTATTCCATCGGCTTTCAACATTTGATAGAGGCGTGTCGCCTTGGGTATTCCAACTCCAATGAGGCGGGCTTCTTCAGAGTTTAGAATTTCGTGGGGTTCGCCGTCCAAAACGACTTTTCCATCGTCCATTATTATGATGTGGTCTGCATATTTTGCGGTTAAGTCCAGCCTGTGTTCTACGAGCACTGTGGTTATTCCAAGTTTTCTGTTAAGTTCGCTGATGACCTCGAATATTTTTTTGGCTCCTAGGGGGTCTAGAAATGAGGTGGGTTCGTCTAGGACTATGACTTCTGGCTGCATAGCGAGCACTGAGGCTATGGCTACGCGTTGTTGTTGTCCGCCGGAAAGCTCGTGGGGAGCCCGTTCTCTTAAGGGGTATATGCCTGTCAATTCAAGGGCCCAGTCCACTCTTTTACGCATTTCCTCTCTTGAAACACCTAGGTTTTCCAAGCCGAAGGCTACGTCTTTCTCCACGGATAGGGCGAAAAGCTGGTTTTCAGGGTTTTGGAAAACTAGGCCCACGTGAGTTGCGAGTTCGAATATGGGGTGTTCTGGCACTTTTAGTCCTGCAACGGTTATTTCGCCTTCTAATTTGCCTTGGTAAAAGTGGGGGATTAACCCGTTGAAGCATCTGCATAGGGTTGTTTTTCCGCATCCGCTTGGGCCTGTAATTAGGACGAATTCGCCTTTTTCTATTTTTATAGAGACATCTTTAATTGAGGGTTTTTCGGCGCCTGGATAAGTGTATGTGAGATTTTTTGTTTCTATTATCGGCATGCCCGGTTTTTCCACCACTCCATAAGCGAAAGCCTTTCCATTTAAGAGTAGCTACTTAAATTTGCGTCTTTGCTTGAGCCAAATTCTCCTTCAAAAGTTTCAAACACCGCTTAAGCCCCACCTCAATTTCACCTATACCGTTGACGCCTGCGGCTGTGGAGTGGCCTCCACCCATTCCTTGGAGATACTCTCCTAGGGGTTTGGCTATGTCTTTGCCTAGGTGAATTCCTGTTTTTTCATGGAATTCTCTTGTGCAGCGGAGGCTTATTTCCAAGTTTTCGTTTTTCTGTCCTGCCACGGCTGCCACGTGGGCGCCTAGGTCTATTATGGCGCGGGCGGCTGAGGCTTGGTAGGCGCTAACGTGGGAAAGGGCAATTATCCATTCGCCTGTTTTGAAGAGTTTGGCTCTTCTGCAAGCCTTTAATCTTGCAACTCTTTCAGAGAAATCCATGGGTATGGAAAGCATTGAGAGGGCTTCTTGGGCGTTTATGCCTGTGTCTATGAGTTCTGCTATGGTTTTTAGGGTTGAGGAGTTGGCGAGGACGAAGTGGCGGGTGTCGAAGGCTATGCCTAAAAACAGTGCTTTAGCCTCGTTTTCTTCTATTTTTGTGTTTGCCTGCTTGTAAAAGTTGTAGATTATTTCGCATGTTGAAGAAGCGTTCTCGTCTGTTATGCAGAGCTTAGCTATTTTCTCTGTTTCTGGGTGGGCTGCGTGGTGGTCCACTACTATTATGGGTGCTTTTGAAGTTTTCACTTTTTCAGCAAGGTTGTTCAGTTGTTGTATGGTGTTTGTGTCTAAAAGTATTATTAGGTCTGCGTTTCCTATGTTTGGATTTGTTTCCACTTTTATGGGCAGGTGTTTTAGGATGTGTTTTGTTAGGCGGCTTATTCCTTGGGCTGCGCCTATTTCCACTTTTGTTTGAGGCCTATGCTTTTTTATTAGGGGGGATAGGGCGTGGGCTGAGCATATGGCGTCTGGGTCGGCGTTGTGATGGCATAATAAGACAACAAGTCTGGCGTCTAACTCTTCTATTATTTTTGTTATTTCTGTGAATGACACTTTAGTTCCCTCAAATATTTCTCTGCTGATGTGAAGGCTTGCTTTACAGCTTCGTTTGCCAGCGTTTGGACGTCAAAGTCTCGCATGAGGGTTGATAGGGTTACTTCAACTTCAACAGTTAATGTTAAGGGTTTTTCGGTTTCTGTTTCAACGGTTATGTTTAGGGTTTCCACGCGTTTTGCCGGAACTTTTGAGAGGATGTATCTCCTTGCGGCTTCCTCGGCTTTTTTGCATAGTGTTTCCAGCTGTTCTGGGGTTAGCTCTGGCAAGCCTATTTCTTCCACTTTTCCATCCCAGATGTTTAATGGGTTTTATGGCTGGGGGCTTGAGACTGGGGTTAAGTCCTGCTGAAGTTTTGTTTGGAGCTCTTTCATTTGGGTGCGGAGGCGTTCTTCCTGTTTTCCTAAAACTGTGGCGCGGGTGTTTAGGAGTTCTTTGCGCTCGTTTAGGTCGGCTGTCACTTTTGCTTTGTCGGCTTTTACGAGAAGGGAGCCTATAGCCTTATAGATTACTGCGTCGTCCGCCACTTTCTGCAACTCGCTTAGGGCCTGCTCGATTTCGGTTAGTTCCAGCTCTACCTGCTGTTTTTGCGCAAGGACGGATTGGAGCGTCTGCTGAACCTGCTGAAGCCTTAGGAGGCGTTCTTGCACTTGCGGGGGGAGTTTGGCTAATTCTTCGCTCAATTTTATCCTTCCATCTGCACAGCTTATCCTTAAACCAGTTAATTAAACATTTTCCAAAAGAGGAGGATAAAGAAAATTTTTCTACACGTTACGCGTATTAGTGAGTAGGGTGGTGGCTTGTGGGTTTACCAACCGAAATGAGTTTGCGGGATTTGCTTGTTGAGGAGCTTAAACGTAGAGGTGGAGTAGTGGTCCCAGAAGAGAGAGGAAAACTTCAGCCTAGGGCATACCTTTAGTTTAACATAAAAGTTATTATAGGCAAGTTAGGCTAAAAGAATAAGGATGTCCAACAAGATTCTTAAGAAGATGGAATGCAAGCTGGGATTTATTCAAATTCCTTCAAAATTTAGGTCAGAACTTATCGGGGACTCTAGATTACCATGTTTTACAACATTAAATGGTTTTAGTGCAAGGATTGATAAATATGGAAGACTTTGGTCCAGTTATCTTAAAGAGAGATTTTCTGCAGGTACAGTTGTCAACATAGTAAGGAAGGAAGAAGGGTATTATGTTTTTCCGTTAGATGTTTGCGAAGATTCAAGTCTTCTAGAATGGGAGCAAAAAGATAAAACAAGCAAACGCGGTTTTATTGGAGAGGAGAATATGAAAACATCCATTAAACCATATTTTAAATATAACTCCATCACCATTTTCAACGATGACATTCTGAAAACAGAAGCCATAGAGAATAACAGCGTAGACTTGATTGTAACCTCACCCCCTTATGATGTGGACATAAAATATGAAAATTATGATGACAGCATCCCTTACGATAAGTATCTCGAGTTTACGAGAAATTGGCTAAAAAGATGTTACCACTTCGCTAAAGATGATGGGAGATTTTGTTTAAACATCCCTTTAGATAAGAATAAGGGTGGACAACAAAGCGTCTGCGCTGACATTACAACTATTGCCAAAGAAGTCGGATGGAAATATCATGCCACCATTATTTGGAATGAACAAAACATTTCTCGCAGAACAGCTTGGGGTTCATGGATGAGCGCTTCCGCACCTTTTGTTATAGCACCCGTTGAAGTTATTGTAGTTTTATACAAAAAAGAGTGGAAAAAGAAGCGTGAAGGTAAGTCAGATATAACCAGAGATGAGTTTATTGAATGGACAAACGCCGTGTGGAACTTTAGCGGGGAAAACAGAACAAAAATTGGACACCCATCACCTTTCCCAGTTGAGTTACCTAGAAGATGTATAAAGTTGTTCAGTTTTGTTGGCGATACTGTTCTCGACCCTTTTCTGGGCAGCGGAACAACTTTGATAGCATGCTTGCAAACTAACAGAATTGGTATCGGCATAGAGATTGATAAGAAATATTGCGATTTGGCAGTAAAAAGACTAAGGTCGTATGGTATAACCCAGCAGAAGTTAGATGAAGTGCTCCAAGTCGCCTCCGACCTGAATAACTTTTGAAATTTCCTCAGACCACCTTTTGATATCGTTGGGCAACTCACTTAGAGGCCTAACAATACCGCCCAAGGCAGTAGGTTCTTGCAAAGTGCAAAATTCAGGGACGTTTTCAACATAAACACCGTCCAAATATGATTCCGCAAGCAAGCGATAATCGTTTGGATTTTCAAGTGTTCCCCATTCAGATCTTAAATCTCCAGGTTTTCCACTTCCAGCATCACAAGTTGCAAGCACAACTCTCACTTTTGTCAACATTCTATACAGCAAACTCCAAAAGAGAGTTTCAGTAAAACGACCATGCAAACTAGTTTTACAGCTTATTACCGTTATAGGAATTTCATCCTTAACTGCCACCAAATCAATGTCTCCCCAGATCGTGTCCTTAGAGGTTGAAACTTTTAATGGAAGAGAGAGCATCTTCCACAGTCTTCGACTTCTCTTTTTTATTTGACTCTCAAACTTGCCAACAATAACTTCTATTCCTGTACCTTCCAATCTTTCAGCGAGAAATAATCTTACATATTCTTCCCAGCGGCCGCCAGACAACGTAACTCTTCTTTGCCTTTCTCTAACTGTTTCTTCATTAATCCCGCTCATGATATGGTATAAGAGTTTACACCTAAATAAAATTTAATCAAAATCAGTGCAATTGAAGCGATTTCAATTTTGTCGATGAAATTAAATGTCTAATAGAGTAATCTAATTCTAGCTAAAGAAATAGAATAACTAAAAACCCTAATGCAAGGATGAAAAGGAATGGAAACAGAATATATGGAGAAAGTTAAATCTCTTCACCTTCTTTTCGAAGACAAATATAGCCTAGATGATTTTAAGGCAAAACTTAACTCCCTACCCAATGAGGAGAAAGTAAATTTTGCCAACGCATGCCTTCTATATCAACAAGCTTTAAAATGTAAAGAATGCAAATCAAATGGACCTAACATCGCAATGGCTCTTCTTTGTATATGCGCAGATACAATAAAAATTACTGGAAAAAGGGCTCCGCATGAAAACTTCATTCGCTTCTATCAGGCTTATTGTCCACCAGAATTAAAGGAAAACATACCCGTTGAACGCTATAACCCACACGGAAACCTTCAATATTCAAAGGCATCTTTCGAAGAGACGCTCCATTTAATTTACGAACGCTTTAGAAACCCCTTTGTTCACGAAGCAAAAACATGGTTTGAACTACCGCCAGAACGTTCTGAAGATGGAATGCAAATAAACCTCACCACAACAAGAACAGAGGCATTTGAAAAAGATAGTAAAGCCACATTGTATTATGGTAATACAATGTATCATATCACAGATATTAACAAATTTCTTGAATGGTTTGAAAAAGCAACCCTCGAAAGCCTCAACAACTTCTTAATAGAAAAAGCCTCAAAAAGAAACACCAAATCAACCACAGAGTGAAACAACCAACAACCCCCTTTCAAAAATCTATAGAGGGGTAGTGTTTTTACGGCTGTTCGGCAATCACAAATATAACTTATCCAAAGCACAACCAAATTTTGAACGCTCAATTAAGTTTATATGAGTATTAAGCCTTCTGAGTATTCTCGGTGCCAGTTTGTGGTTGAAGTTAAAGGCTTAAAGTTCACAGTGATTCTCCGCGAAGAACCCGAAGGCAGATACTCAGCCCAAGTTGTCGAACTGCCAGGATGCATAAGCCAAGGAGAAAACCGCGAAGAAACCCTAAAAAACATCCGAGAAGCCATAGAAGGCTATCTGGAGGCTTTTCCAGAAGAAATAAACCAGCTTAAACGCAAAAAAGAGCTGGTGCAAGTAATTGTCTAAAAAACTGCCAACCCTATCATGGCAAAAACTCCTAAAAGTCCTTAACAAAGCCGGATTCAAAATCGTCCACCAAAAAGGAAGCCATATACCTAACAAACGGAAAACACAACAAGCCGGACTAACAAAATAAGAGTTCCTAAAACTACTAAAAGAAAAATAAAGAACTTACGCCTAGAGTATCCATACTCAACATTAAAACTAATGCAAGGATAAACATGACACTCTCCTAACAGTTAATTTTAAAGGCTTAAAGAATACAGAATAATGCACCATCTGAGAGGTGAAATTTCGTGGTTAAAGTTGATGGATATGAAGTTCCCGAAGGATTGTATTACACGAAGGATTTTGGATGGCTGAAAATTGAAGGCGACAAGGTGCGTGTGGGCATAACAGACTACGCTCAAAAACAGCTCCGCGAAATTGTGTATGCTGAACTGCCAAGTCCAGGAACAACAACAAAGCAAGGCGAGCCTTACGGCACGGTGGAATCTGTAAAGGCGGTTTCAGATCTAGTGGCGCCCATAAGCGGAACCATAGAAGAAGTAAACGAAGAAGTCCAGTCAAAACCGGAACTACTAAACGAAGACCCATATGGAAGGGGCTGGCTACTCGTGTTAAGACCAGCAAACCTGCAGGCGGAACTAGCAAACACCATGGACTTTAATCAAGCTGTGGAATGGCATAAAAGCCTAATAAAAGGCTAAAAATAGAAGGGAAAACATTGCCAAGACGCATAGTAATAATTGGAGCCCACGCAGCAGGTGTAGACGCAGCCTCAGCAGCTAGAAAAACAGACCGCACAGCAGAAATCACCCTAATAACCGAAGAAAAACACGCGGGATATTCACGCTGCGGCTTACCCTTCGTAATAGGCGGACAAATCCCAAGCTTCAACGACCTCATAGTTTTCCCGCCAAGCTATTACCAAATGATGAAACTAAACCTAAAAACAGAAACAAAAGTGACCAAAATAGACGCAGGCAAAAAGGCTGTAGAAACAGTGGACAAAACAGGAAAAACAGAAGAATCACCCTATGACAGCCTTATAATCGCAACAGGCGCAAACGCCTTCACGCCACCGATAAAAGGAAGAGAAAAACAGGGAATACTACCCCTAAGAACCCTTGAAGACGGAGAAAAAATAGACCAAACCATAAAAAACGGCGCAAAAACAGCCGTAGTCATGGGCGCAGGCCTCATAGGCCTAGAAACAGCCATAGCCCTCCAAGAAAGAGGCCTCCAAGTAACGGTCGTTGAAATGCTGCCCCAAGTCCTGCCAGCAATGCTAGACGCAGACATGGCGAAACTGGTTCAGGAAATGCTCCAACAAAAAGGAATAAATATCCTAGTAGGCAAGGCCGTAGAAGAGTTCCTTGGAACAGACAAAGTGACGGGCATAGTTGCCGGAGGAGAACAAATTAACGCAGACCTTTTTGTAAGCGCTTTCGGAGTTAGAGCCAACACCCAACTTGCTGTGGACGCTGGAATAGCTCTAGGCGAAACGAGAACAATTAAAACAAATGCGAGAATGGAAACAAACATTAAAGATGTTTATGCTGTGGGCGACTGCGCAGAATCCACCCACATAGTAACCCAGAAGCCAACAGTCCAACAGCTAGGCACAGTAGCCGTAAGACAAGGAAAAGTAGCTGGAATAAACGCTGCAGGAGGCTACGCGCTTTTCACCGGCGTTTTAGGCTCGGCGGTAACCCAACTCTATGACACCCAAGTAGGCGTAACAGGCTTAACAGAAGCTGCAGCCCAAAGAGCAAGAATAGAAACCGTCACAGGAACCATAACTTCAAAAACAAAAGCAGACTATTACCCCGGAGCCAAACCAATAAAAGTTAAGCTCGTAGTTGAAAAAGAGTCTCAACGCATAATAGGAGCCCAAATCATGGGCGGAGAAGAAGTCACCCAACGCATAAACGCCGTTTCCTTTGCCATACAAAAACAAATGACCGTGCGGGAGCTAGCCAAAGCAGACACAGCCTACGCACCGCCCCTGTGCGAAACATGGGAACCCTTAGTCTTAGCCGCAGAAATGACCCTAATGAAACTCCGCTAAACAAAATCCCATCTTTTTCTTCTTTCATTTTTTTAAATGTGCATCAGAAAATTAATTAAGAAACCCTTCTAATTTAATTCGTTGGTGATTTAGATGGCAATAAGAGTCGCCATAAACGGTTTTGGAAGAATTGGAAGACTTCTATACAGAGCAGCCATCGAAAGAAACGCAAACATAGACTTTGTAGCCATAAACGACATTGCAGACGCCAAAACACTCGCCCACCTGCTAAAATACGACTCAGTGCACGGAAGATTCAACGCTGACGTCCAAGTCAAAGACAACAACCTCATAGTTAATGGCAAAGAATTAAAAGTATTAATGCAAAAAGACCCCGCGCAATTGCCATGGAAAGATATGGATGTTTATTTGGCAGTGGAATCCACTGGACTTTTCACGAAAAGGGAAGATGCCGCAAAACACTTGCAGGCAGGAGCCAAAAAAGTTTTGATATCAGCCCCAGCTGAAAACCCAGACATAACAATAGTTCTAGGCGTAAACCAGGACAAATACGACCACGCAAACCACAACATACTTTCAAACGCCTCGTGCACCACAAATTGTGTAGTGCCATGCGTCAAAGTACTGCATGAAAACTTCGGAGTAAAAGCTGGACTTATGACCACAGCCCACGCCTACACAAACGACCAGAGAATAATGGATCTTGTGCACAGAGACCTCAGAAGGGCAAGAGCCGGAGCAATAAACATAATACCCACAACAACAGGCGCCGCCAGAGCCTCAGCCCTGGTCTTCCCAGAACTAAAAGGAAAAATCGACGGAATAGCCCTCCGCGTACCAGTTCCAAACGTTTCAATAGTTGACTTAACAGCAGTATTAGAGAAAGATGCTACCAAGGAAGAGGTTAACGCAGCCTTCAAGAAAGCTGCAGAGGGCCCGTTATGTGGCATAATGGCGTATACCGAAGAGCCCATAGTTTCAACAGACGTAAACCATACCTCATACTCCGCTGTTGTCGACGGCCTCTCCACGATGGTTGTGGCTGGGAACCTAGTCAAAGTGCTTGCATGGTATGACAACGAGTGGGGCTTCTCCTGCAGAATGGTCGAACTCATAGAACTCATCGGCGAAAAGGCTGGTTTTAGCTAATTCACTTGTAAAACTTAAAAACACCCTTCCCTCTATTTTTCTGTTCGCAGATAAGAAGGGATGAGTATGGCGAAATATTTAACCCTAGACGACGTTAACGTAAAGAACAAAGTGGTCCTTGTCAGAGTTGACTTTAACTCTCCAGTGGATCCGGAAACAAAAAAGGTGCTGGACGACACACGCATCAAAGCCCACGGCGAAACCACAATAAAAGAGTTAGCGGAGAAAGGCGCAAAAGTCGTAGTATTAGCCCATCAAGGGCGGAAGGGCGACCCCGACTTCATACCCTTAAAACAGCATGCGGAAATTCTCGGCAAAGTCCTTGGTAAACCAGTGAAATACGTGGACGACGTTTTCGGAGAAAAAGCCCAAAAAGCCATAACAGAGCTGAAAAGCGGCGAAATTCTAGTCTTAGACAATGTTAGAAACTTTGCAGGAGAAACAAAAGAAGGAACACCTGAGGAACATGCGAAAACAGATTTTGTTAAGGCTTTAGCGCCTTTAGCAGACATATTCGTCAACGATGCATTTGCAGCAGCCCACAGAGCCCACGTTTCCATGGTGGGCTTCACCGCGGTATTGCCAAGCATTGCAGGACGCATAATGGAGAGAGAACTAAAATCCCTAAGCAGAGTGCTGGAAAAACCTGAAAAACCATGCGCTTACGTGCTTGGAGGGGCAAAGGCTGACGACTCCCTTGAAATCTCAAAATACGTGCTGGACAACAAAATAGCAGACCATGTGCTTACAGGCGGCATTGTAGGCCATGTTTTCTTAGCAGCTAAAGGCGTTGATCTAGGTAAGCCAAACATGAAATTCTTGGAAGAGAAAAAACTGATGGGGCTAGTGCCGGGAATAAAGGAGCTGATGCAGAAGTATCCCGACAAAATTAAGGTTCCAGCAGACGTAGCCGTAGAAGTAGAAAAGAAGAGGAAAGAAATCGCGGTTGAAAAGCTTCCAACAGACCATCCTATATTTGACATAGGCAAAAAAACAGTTGAAAACTACTCGAAAATAATACGCAATGCAAAATCTATTGTGGTAAGCGGACCCATGGGAGTCTTCGAAAACAGCGAATTCGTTTACGGAACAAAAAGCATATTCGGAGAAATCGCAAACTCGAAGGCTTTCTCCCTTGCAGGAGGAGGCCACACAATTGCAGCCCTACAAGAACTTGGACTTTCAAACAAGATTTCCTATGTGAGCACAGCAGGCGGAGCACTTATCGAGTTTCTCATGGGAAAGAAGCTTCCAGGCGTAATAGCGTTAGAAAAGGCAGCTTCGCGTAAACCCTAAATTTTCCATTCCTTTTTATTTTCTTATGTGTGGGTTATTTTTTCAAGCAAATCAACTATTTTAGCTTCTTCTTGTTCTTGCCTCCGTTGAAGCATTTTGTATATCTGCAGAGTTTGCTCCGCAACTTTTCTCCATGTAAAATATTGCAATACGCGCTTCCTGCCGTTTTCACCCCATCTCTTAGCCCTAATAGGGTCGCATAATACTTCCTTTATACCCCACGCAATGTCGGCGGGGTTTCCGCCGTTAACATGAACTCCGTTTTGGTCTGGTCCAAAATGGGCAACTTGCTCTCTGAAGCCTACAACTCCTTGGGCGCCCACAACTATGGGTTTTTCCATGGCCATGGCTTCTAGGCTTACTATGCCGAAGGGTTCGTATGTGGATGGGAAAACACAGACGTCTGCTGCCGCATAATGTAGTATGCGTTCTTTTTCTGGTACGAACTCGAATCTGCAAACTACTTTGCTGCTTATTCCAAGCCTAGTTGCAGCCTCAACTATGTCGCTTTGCTGTTCACCCTTCCCCAAAATAACAAGTTTAGTATTGGGATATTCTTCTAAAATCATGGGCATCGCCTGGACAAGGTTAATCACGCCTTTAACCCAGGTTAGCCTTCCAAGAAAGAGAACCATTTTTTCTTCAGGCTTTATGCCATATTTGCTGCGTATAGCTTCCACTTCTTCAGGCTTACATTTTCTCGGATTATAATGTTCAGGGTCGACGCCGTTCCAGACAACGCTAATTTTTGATTTAGGCCAGCCACGTCTCACAAGGTCTTCTTGCATGGCGTGGCTAACGGTTACTATTCTGTCTGCTTTTTGCGCCATAGCTGATTCTAGATAGGAAACAACTTGGGAGCCTTGCCCTCCACTTCGTCCCCACTCGGTGCTGTGAACATGGAAAACCACGGGAACTGTTGTCTCGTTTTTTGTTATTATTCCTGCTATGCTGCTTAGCCAGTCGTGCACGCAGACAACGTCATAGCAGCATCCTTCCTTCTTTAGCATGCTGTTAATGAATTTCGTTGCGCTTAACACATTGTAAATAAAAATGTCGTTGAACAGGCGGATGTTTGTTCCCCATTTCTTCAAGTCGTCTATCACAAACATGGGGAAAACGTTGCTTGCATCGGCTATTAGGGGTCTGTGAACCTCGACGCCCTTTATAATCTCTCTTGTTTTTAGGTTTCCAGGGTTAAGCGTGAAAACTGTTACATCATTACCCATAGAAACAAATTGGCGTGTGATATACTCGGCGTAAGTGCCTAAACCGCCCACAAGTGCTGGCGGATATTCCCAGACAAAAAATCCAATTCTCAATTAAAGTCATCCAAAATCTAATCTTGAAGTTTAATGAAGCTTAGAACAGCTTTAGCTTCCTTTTAGGTTCTTCTTTAGGCTTTTCAGCTGCTGGCTTTGGAAAAGTTGTTGGTTCTTCCTTAACCGGTTCTGGTTTAGGCGGTTCTGGCCTGGGTTCAGGTGGCGGCGGCGGTTCCTCCTTCTTTTCAGGCATGGGTGCAGGTGCTTGGGGTGGTGCTTGCTCCTTCTTCCTAGGCGGTTTTAATTCTTGTCTTTTCTCTCTTGGTTTCTGTTCTTTCTCCAGTGGTTTTTCAGATGGCTTAAAGGTAAAAATGGGTTGAAGGCGAAGACCTTTATGGTCTCCAAGTTTTAGGTACTCCCACTCGTATAAGTCTATGCGCATTCCCTTCATGCTTTCAACAGCACGCCGCAGGGCGTCAGAAAAGCTTGGCGCAATTAAAATTAGTCTAGGCTTCTCTTTGTCGTCAATTTTGTGTTTGTTGTAGGTTGCCTTCAAAAACGACTTGAACTTGTCAACATAGTCTAGGCTCTGCAGTCCATTAAGCAATATAGCATCATCTTCGTTAACGTTTAACTGTAATATGACAAGCTGCCCGTTGCTGTCATGGCATAAAACATCAAGAGTGGTCTTATCGTTGATTGGAACATTGCTGCAAATCACCGTTAAACCCTTCTCAACCTGGTTTATCTCATTGATTATCAACTGCTCCAGTTGCTGATGTCCCTCAACACTAATTTTTTCAATAGACAAACATTTCACCTTCGCATTAAGACAAAAGAGCATTGATAAGAAATAAATAAATTATGAATTCAAAATCCGAATCTAAAACCCAAATTAGAACATTAAATTTCAAGAAGAAAATTAGCAAACTAGAAATAAACATGCAAACAATAAATGATTGAGGATGATGCTTTGACAGAAATAGTTTTCGTTTTTGAAGTTCACCAACCCCACAGGTTAAGAAAAAACTACTTCTGGGAAAACAAAACTTTCAGACGCCTAAGGAAAGAGGAACTGTTTGACTACTATTTTAACCATGAACTGGACAGAGAAATCTTTGAAAGAGCATGCAAAAAATGCTATTTCCCCTCAAATCAAATACTGCTAGACTTAATTGACGAACACAGGCGGGAGAAGAAGCAGGTTAAAGTTTCCTTTAGCATTTCCGGAGTTTTCCTAGAGCAGTGTGAAATGTTCAATAAAGACCTTTTGGAGTCCTTTAAGCAACTTATCGGAACAGGTTGTGTAGAGCTTCTGGGACAAACCTACTACCATTCGTTGGCAAGTCTTTATCCAGAAAGGGAAGAATTCATTGAACAGGTGAAAATGCATCAACAGACAATCAAAGACTTACTGGGGTATACACCTAAAGTTTTTGAAAATACTGAACTAATATACAATAATGCCATAGCAAAAACCGTTGAAGAACTTGGCTATAAGGGAATATTCACCGAAGGCATAGAACGCATACTCCATGGAAAATCGCCAAACTACCTATACAAGCCCAAAGGATGCGCTAAAATCAAGGTTTTACTGCGGAATTACAAATTGACGGATGACATTGGGTTTAGGTTTTCAGCCAGATGGTGGAGCGAATGGCCCCTAACAGCAGATAAATACGCAAGCTGGTTGGCAGCGACGCCTGGACAGTGCATAAACATTTTCCCAGACTACGAAACCTTCGGAGAACACCACTGGCCAGAAACAGGCATACACGATTTTTTGAGGCATCTACCTAAGAAAATTTTGGAGTGGCAACATCTCAACATGGCCACCCCGTCAGAGGTGGTAGCGAAGCATGAATCAGTGGAGGAGATTAACGTCCCAGAACTGGGAGGGACAGTTTCATGGGCTGATTTGGAAAGGGACGCAAGCTGCTGGTTGGGGAACACTTTGCAGTGGGCTTATTACACGTCCTTCAGAAGACTTGAACCTTTTGTTAAAGAAACAGATGATGAAGAGTTTTGGAGAATTTGGCGTTATTTCCAGACAAGCGACCACTTATACTACATGTTTATGGGCGGCGGAGGACCAGGCCAAGTCCACTCCTATTTCAGTCCTTTTGGCTCGCCAGCAGACGCTTACGTGACAGCTCAAGCGGCAATATTGGACTTTGAAAACAGGGTTAGGCTTTCAGCAGTAACAGCCAACGAGCCTTTCCTCTTCTATACTGGTGTCGGAAAAGAAAACTATACGGGAGTGATGGCTTGGAGCCTTAAAGGATTTTTGAAGGCTTTGAAAAGGGTTGAAATGGAATCAATAGAGTTTCACAGCGGACGCGGAGACTTCGAAAGATGGGCAGAAACCTCTTTACACGACAAAATTTTGACTGAAGAATTGAGAAAAATTAGACTTTCCGGGCTGAATGGGCAGAAGCTGAGAAACGCCCTCATCAAGGTTGCAAGGGAAAGATTCAAAAATTTGCTTCAGCAAGCTAAAACGGCAACCCAATACTTTTAAGCATATAGATACCTAAACTATGTTGCTAAGCTTAAAGGGGAATGGTGTTTGAGGGAAGAACTTCCAATCTCAGAAAAGGTTTTGCAAGCGCTCCACAATTTGTGTGCAACCGCTCCAGATTTAGCGAGGAAAAGCGAGGAGCTTGCCCAGTTTTTACAGTTGGAGAAAACTGAAATTGAAAGGATTCTAGACGGATATGGCTGCGAGGGCTACGTTGAAAGCTTTGCAGACAACGACGGGAGAAAATGGTACTACCTTACTGGAAGAGGAATAATTAAGGTCTGCGCGCTCTTCACCTGACCGGCGATAGCTAATGCGTGCCATAATTTTCTCTTGGGAGTTCCCGCCAAGAGTTGTTGGACACCTTGCAGAGTACGTGAGAGATTTGGCATTGCAACTTGCCAAAAACAGAGTGGAGACCCATGTGGTCACATACCATGATTACTTAACTGGCGAATTTATAGAAAACGGGGGAATCAAAACCCATAGAGTTACGAACCCTGTGAAAACGCACATAAGCGTCCTTACATGGGTTCTCACATTAAACCAGGAAGTTGAAAGAGCAGCGGCCAACATATATTATGGTGCGAATAAGCAGGTGGACTTGATGGATGTGCATGAATGGCATTTTATACCAGCTGCTGTAACACTTAAAAAAGCACTTGGCATACCTTTCATCTACTCCGTTGAAAGCCTTGAAGACCACCGTTCCCATGGGGCGAACTCCCCTTTTAACGTGGCTATTAAAAGTATCGAATGGCTTGGCATGTATGAAGCGCAAAAAATAGTTGTGAAGTCTGATTGGATGGCAAACGAGGCAGTTAGAGCATACAAGGTTCCAGTGGAAAAAATAAAGGTTATTCCGCCTAAAAACTCAACTTGGCTTAAAACAATTTTGGAAACCTACAAAAGCCTAAGCGGGAAGCGAGCTCCAGATGCCTCATGAACTAAAGGTTATGATGCTTACATGGGAGTTTCCGCCGAGGATTATTGGGGGAATCTCTCCCCACGTTTATTACCTATCAAAAAACCTTGCAAAGGAAAATGCAAAAATATATGTTGTCACATGCGATTTTCCCGGTGCACCAGAACATGAAACTGTTGACGGCGTTGAAGTTTACAGAATAGATTCCTACAAAAATCCTTCCCCAGATTTCGCAAGCTGGGTTTACCTTATGAATATGAATATGCAGAAGGAGGCAGCGGCTCTTGCCAATCGTATAGGCGGAGTGGACATTTTCCACGCCCATGACTGGCTCGTGGCAACAGCAAGCATAGGTCTAAAACACGTTTTTAGGAAACCCCTTTTAGCCACAATTCATTCAACGGAAATTGGTCGAAGAAACGGACTTCATTCTGACTATGAGAAAATGATTCATGAAACAGAGGCTTGGCTAACATACGAAGCCTGGAAGGTTATCTGCTGCAGCAACTACATGATTTCCCATGTTAAATGGGCTTTCGGGATTCCAGAAGACAAACTGGTCATGATTCCAAACGGCGTGGACGTTAAAGAATATGAGAAAAATGCAAATGTTGATTTAAGCAGTTTCCGAATGAAGTTTGCTTTACCTGAAGAAAAAATCGTGCTTTTCGTTGGAAGACTAGTGTATGAGAAGGGCATCCATTTGCTTATCAACGCTGTGCCCAAAATTTTGGGAAAAGTGAACGCGAAATTTGTTATAGTGGGAAGCGGCTACATGAAAGAGTCCCTTTCAGAAATTGTTAGAAACATGGGTCTAGCCCACAAAGTTTTGTTCACAGGCTTTTTAGATGATGAAACCTTGAGGAACCTGCAGAAATGTGCAGATGTCTTTGTTGTCCCATCACTCTTTGAACCCTTTGGAATAGTCGCCCTTGAAGCCATGGCTGCAAAAAGCCCTGTAGTAGTTTCGGACAGTGGCGGTCTATCAGAAATCGTTGAGCACGACGTAACAGGCGTTAAGGTTTACCCAAATAATTCAGACTCCCTCGCATGGGGAGTTACAAGAGTGCTGCTTGACGAAAAATACGCAAATTGGCTTAGAGAAAACGCCTACAAAAAAGTTAAGGAAAATTTCAGCTGGGAAAAGATAAGCCGCGAGACAAAAAAAGTTTACAAGAATGTCTTAAATGAATATTCGAAGAGCTTTTGGGCCTAACAGTTTATGGATAAGTGGGCCTAATGGCCTTGTTTGGACACGCATCTGCACATTTTAGGCAGTAAATACACTCTGGGTCACTGAATTTTCCCCATGGAAGGTCTAATATGCGAACCCGCATGGGACACGCTTTAACACATTCACGGCATTCGCCCTTAACACATTTCACAGGGTCTCTGCGCAAACCAAGAAAACTGAACCTGTTTAGAATAGCCATAATCGCTCCATGGGGACAGAAATACTTGCACCAGCTTCTTGGAACATAAACCGCAAATATAATAACCCCTACTAAAATGAATAACTGAACCCAAAAGAGCGCAGGCAAAAACAAAATTCCAGACAAAACCTCTGAAACTGGTTTTTCAACAACTGCAACGGAAAAATCTTGCACCATTCTGGGCAAGGTTGCAAAAAGTGTTTCCGCAGGGCTCAGCACCGTGAAAGGTGCATAAGCAAAAATGCCAAGCGCCCCTTCATAACTTTTATAGCCTCCTAAAAGTTTAGATGCTGAAAAAGTCAAACTAATCAACAAAACAATACCTAAGATGAAGTATTTTATGTAGGTCATGCTTCCATGCGTTGCAGGGGAAATCTCCATTTTCTTTGTTTTAATAAAGTCCACTAGGTCTTGAATGAAGCCAAAAGGGCAAACCCACCCGCAAAGGCTTTTGCCGATTAAAACGCCAACTATTAAAAATGAGGCAACTGCAAGCCACGGAAAAACAGTTGAGGTAAACTGCATGGACCAGCCGCTAAGCATAAGCTGCAAAGCTGTAAAGGCATCTCCCACAGTATTTTGTTGAAGCCCCCAAGTCCAAAGGACTGGTAGCAAAATGGGTAAAGATCCTAGGTTGAAGATGATAGTGCTGAAGAATAGAAATGAGAGAAACTGGATTATTCTGCGGAAGGTATTAAACTTGAGTAGTTGCTGTTTGATTTTTGTTTTCAAATGAACCGCCACTTTTATGAGTTAAGTCAAATGTCTAGGTTATTTATTTTCCGATGACTTTAACGTTTTCCACCAGAATCCAAGGCGCTACAAGCGGTCCAATCTTTCTCTCATTGTTAGC